>CAYQPM010000001.1:0-73593 GCA_964419295.1 uncultured Stakelama sp.
AACGGGGGGTGAACATCCGCAGTTTTGCACGGCGTGAGCCATAAGAAGCGGTTAATGGGCCGATATATGCGATCGGCCTTTGCCTTGGCGTCACGCCGCGGGCATGATGTGCCCGATACGGTTAAAAGGGTGAGAAGCATGCGGAACAGCGGTTGGATCGTGGGTGGTCTGCTCGCAGCGGGCCTGGTGGCGGCACCGGCCGCGGCACAGAACGTCAAGGCCGGCGTCGATGCCTGGGGTCGCGGCGACTTCAACGGCGCCGTCTCGCAATGGCGCGGCCCCGCGGTGGCCGGCGATGCCGACGCGCAATTCAACCTCGGCCAGGCGTACAAGCTCGGCCGCGGCGTGCCCCTCGACCCGGCACTGGCCGAAAGCTGGTTCCGCAAGGCCGCGCTGCAAGGGCATCAGCAGGCGGAGGACAATTACGGGCTCGCGCTGTTCCAGGCCGGTCGCAAGGCCGAAGCCGCGCCCTGGCTGGAAAAGACCGTTCAGCGCGGCGAACCGCGCGGTCAGCTGGTGCTCGGCACGATGCTGTTCAACGGCGACGGCGTGCCGCGCGATTATGCCCGCGCCTATGCCCTGATGACGCTGGCCTCGCAGGCCGGGTTGAAGAGCGCTTCGGAAACGCTGGCGCAGATGGACCAGTATATCACGCCGGTCGATCGCGAACGCGGCACGGCGCTCGCCCAGCGCTATGCGTCCGAACAGCGCAACGCTCCCCCGCCCAGCGGTCGTGGCGGGCTGATGGCGGGCGACACCTCGGCACCCCGCCGCGGCACGGTCGCGATCGCCGACGTGCCCGCGACGCGGCCCCGCGACGAACCGGCGCACGCATTGCGCGATCGTGGCACCGCCGAAAAGCCGCCGCGGCGTCCGGTTCCGGCCTCCCAGCCGGCTCCCTCCCCCGATCGTCCGGTCAATGACCGCATCGCAGCCCACCCGGTGCAGCCGCGCCCGGCCGTGCAGCCGGCGCCCCAGCGCGGCGGCGACTGGAAGATCCAGCTCGGCGCGTTCAGCAGCCAAGCCAATGCGCAGACGCAATGGTCGCGCGTTCGCGGCAAGCTCGGCAGCGCGCAGCCGGTCTACGCCAAAGCCGGTTCGGTCATCCGCCTGCAAGCGAGCGGCTATCCCTCGAAGGCCGCCGCGCAAAAGGCATGCTCGGCCGCGGGCGTGTCCTGCGTGGTGGTCGCCCCCTGACGCCGCGCGCGGGTCTTCATCCGGATACCCAGTCGGCCCTGCGATAGCCCTGAGCATAAAGCAGGACCGACAGGTCGCCGTGATCGACCCGCGCGCCCGCAGCCGCGGCGACGACCGGCTTGGCGTGATAGGCGACCCCCAGCCCCGCCCGCCGGATCATGGCGAGGTCGTTCGCGCCGTCGCCTACCGCGAGCGACAGCGCCGGATCGATGCCCCGTGCCGCGATCGCCGCCAGCAACGTTTCCTCCTTGGTGGCGGAACCGACGATCGGCTTGGCGACCTTGCCGGTCAGCCGCCCGTCCTCGACCAGCAGCACGTTGGCGATGGCCCGATCGAACCCGATCTCCGCGGCGACCGGCTCGGCGAAGCGGGTGAAGCCGCCCGATACCAGCACCGCCTGCGCGCCATGCGCCCGCATCGTGCCGACCAGCGCCCTGGCGCCCGGCATGATCCGCACCCGTTCGGCCAGGCATTGCGCGATGACGCCTTCGTCCAGCCCGGCCAGCAGCGCAACCCGGGCATCCAGCGCCTCCTCGAAGTCCAGTTCGCCGCGCATCGCCGCTTCGGTCACCGCCGCGACCTGCGGCTTGATCCCGGCATAATCGGCCAGCTCGTCGATACATTCGACGGTGATCATCGTCGAATCCATGTCGGCCACGATCAACGCCTTGCGGCGCGTCGCCGTCGCCTGCACCACCACGTCGGTCCGCAACAGCGCGCCCTCCAACGCCAGACGCGCCGCCGCGGGATCCTCGGCGAAGGCGATGTCGGCGGCCACGCCTGCGTCCAGCCACACCGGCTCGCCCGGCGCACAACCCCCCGAGGCCAGCCGGGCGACCGCCGCCGCCATATCGCCTGCACCAAGTGCATCGCCTATGAGCGTCGCCGTGAACATCGCTGCCTCCCACCCGAAACCGAAGGTCGCGCTCATTGCAGGGCCGACCGCCAGCGGCAAGTCCGCCGCCGCGCTCCACCTGGCGCAGCGCCTTGGCGGCACGATCGTCAACGCCGACGCCAGCCAGGTCTATGCCGATCTGCGCATCCTGACCGCACGCCCCAGCATCGAGGAGGAAGCGCGCGCCCCGCATCGCCTGTTCGGCCATGTCGATGCCGCCGACGCCGGCTATTCCGCGGCGCGCTGGGCTGACGAGGCACGCGCTGCGATAGCCGCGATCCATGCGGCGGGGGGACTGCCGATCCTCGTCGGCGGCACCGGCCTTTATATCCGCACCTTGCTCGACGGCATCGCTCCCGTTCCCGCGATCGACCCCGCGATCCGCGCCGAAGTCCGTGCCTTGCCTGTCGCCGAGGCGCATCGCGCCCTCGCCAGCGAAGACCCCCTCGCCGCCGCGCGGCTCGCACCCGCAGACACCACCCGCGTCGCCCGCGCCCTCGAAGTCGTTCGCGGGACCGGTCGACCGCTCGCGACATGGCAGGCGGAGCGGGTCGGCGGCATCGGCGGCACGATCGACCTCGCCGCCGCGATCCTGCTGCCCGATCGCGATGCCCTCGTCGCCAGGATCGATGCACGCTGCGAAGCGATGTTCGCCGCCGGGGCGACGGATGAGGTCGCGGCGCTGGTCGCGCGCACCGATGTCCCGCCCGATGCTCCGATCCGGCGCGCGATCGGCGTCGCGGCCATTGCCGCCAGTCTCGCGGGCGGGATCGATCGGTCGGAAACGGTTTCGCTGGTGCAGAACGACACGCGGCGCTACGCAAAGCGACAATATACCTGGTTCCGCAACCAATCACCGTCTGAGTGGCTGCGCACGACAGATTCGAATGATCTGGTGCTTTATCTAGCAAGTTTATTATAGACTGGGGTTGACCCTCGCGTGTACCGCGGTTACCCGGCCTCGCGACGAACCCGTCGATCATAGGTGGAGACAGACAGTGGGCGAGAAAAGCGGAGCCGATATCCTTGTCGAGGCGCTGTGCGATCTCGGCGTGGAGATCGTGTTCGGCTACCCCGGTGGGGCGGTGCTGCCGATCTACGACGCGATGTTCCGCTCCGGCCGGATCAAGCACATCCTGGTCCGCCATGAACAGGCGGCGACGCATGCGGCGGAGGGTTATGCCCGATCGACCGGCAAGCCCGGCGTGGTGCTGGTCACCTCGGGACCGGGGGCGACCAACGCCGTCACCGGAATCACCGACGCCCTGCTCGATTCGATTCCGATGGTCGTCATCACCGGACAGGTGCCGACCGCACTGATCGGCACGGACGCCTTTCAGGAAGCGGACACCGTCGGCATCACGCGCCACTGTTCCAAGCACAATTATCTGGTGAAGGACCCGGCGATGCTCGGGCCGACGATACACGAGGCGTTTCACATCGCGACCAGCGGTCGCCCCGGCCCGGTCGTCGTCGATATCCCGAAGGACGTGCAGGTCGCGACGGCGCGCTATACCAAGCCCGGACCGATCCAGCACAAGACGTACCGCCCGCAGGTGAAGGCGGTGCAGTCCGAGATCGAGCAGGTGGTCGACATGCTCGCCGCGGCCGAACGCCCCATCCTCTATACGGGCGGCGGGATCATCAATTCCGGTCCGGCGGCGTCGCAGTTGCTCCGCGAGCTGGCGCGGATCACCGGCGCGCCGGTGACCTCGACCTTGATGGGACTGGGCTGCTTCCCCGCGACCTCGCCGCAGTTCCTCGGCATGCTCGGCATGCACGGGACCTATGAAGCAAACATGGCGATGAACCAGGCCGACCTGATCGTCGCGATCGGCAGCCGCTTCGACGATCGCGTCACCGGCCGGCTCGATGCGTTCAGCCCGAACAGCCGCAAGGTCCATATCGATATCGACCGGTCGAGCGTGAACAAGAACGTCCGCGTCGATCTCGCGATCATCGCCGACGCCGGTCACGCCATGGAGGACATGGTGCGCATCTGGAAATCGCGCCAGCACCCGAAGCCGGACACGCGTGATTGGTGGGACCGGATCGCCGGCTGGCGCGCGCGCAACAGCCTCGACTTCCCGGAAACCGGCGAGGCGATCATGCCGCAGCGCGCGGTGCGCGCGCTGTGGGAAGCGACGCACGCCCGCGATCCGATCATCACCACCGAAGTCGGCCAGCATCAGATGTGGGCGGCCCAGCATTTCGGGTTCGAAAAGCCGAACAAGTGGCTGACCAGCGGCGGGCTCGGTACGATGGGCTACGGCTTGCCCGCCGCGATCGGCGCGCAGCTCGGCAATCCGAACGCCCTGGTAATCGACATCGCCGGCGAGGCGAGCATCCAGATGAACATTCAGGAGCTGGCGACCGCGACGCAATATCGGCTGCCGGTCAAGATCTTCATCCTCAACAACGAATATATGGGCATGGTCCGCCAGTGGCAGGAACTGACCTATGAAAGCCGCTATGCCGAAAGTTATTCGGACTCGTTGCCCGATTTCGTCAAGCTGGGCGAGGCCTATGGCTGGAAGGGTATCCGCATCGAAGCGCTCGGCGATCTGGACGACGGCATCGCCGCGATGCTCGATCATGATGGCCCGGTGATCGTCGACTGCCGCGTCGCCAAGCTGGCGAATTGCTTCCCGATGATCCCCAGCGGCGCGGCGCACACCGACATGATCCTCCAGGCGAACGAGGTATCGGGCACGATGGACGACGAGGCGAAGGCGCTGGTGTAGGCCGGCCCCCCGCCCGACGCCCGCTTCCGCCTATAGAACAGGGAGACTTCGGCCTTCGCCGAAGTGACGACCGATGCACATCAAGACCGAAACCGCCGAACGCCACACGCTGGCGGTCATCGTCGATAACGAACCGGGCATCCTCGCCCGGATCGCCGGCCTGTTCACCGCTCGCGGCTACAATATCGAGAGCCTGACCGTCAGCGAGATCACTGCCGACAAGACGGTCAGCCGCATCACCATCGTCACCAGCGCGTCGCCGGCGACGATCGAACAGATCATTGCCCAGCTCGACCGGCTGGTCCCGGTGCACAAGGTGACCGACCTCACCGCACAGGGCGCGCACGTCGAGCGCGAACTGGCGTTGGTCAAGGTGCGCGGCACCGGCGATCACCGGATCGAGGCGCTGCGCCTCGCCGACGTCTATCGCGCCCGCGTGGTCGACGCGACCACGAGCAGCTTCGTCTTCGAAGTGACCGGATCGATCGAAAAGATCGACAAGTTCGTCGAGCTGATGGGAGAGGTCGGCCTGATCGAGGTCGCGCGCACCGGCATCGTCGCCATCGCCCGCGGCAAGGAAGCGGCTTAGGATTTTCCCTCTCCCATCGGAGAGGGAGGGAGGCGCAAAGCGCCGAAAGGGTGAGGGCAGCATGCCCCTGCCCTCATCAACTCGGGCTGGGGCAGCACGCTGCCAGGCCTACGTATCCTCTCCCCATGGGAGAGGGAAAAGAAGCAGAGGGACATGCAATGAAGGTCTATTACGATCGCGACGCCGATCTGAATCTCATCACCGACAAGAAGATCGCCATCGTCGGCTACGGATCGCAGGGTCACGCCCATGCCCAGAACCTGCGAGATTCCGGCGTCAAGGACGTCGCGATCGCGCTCCGCGAGGGTTCGGCGACCGCAAGGAAGGCGATCGACGCCGGCTTCAAGGTGCTGTCCAACAAGGAAGCGGCGCAATGGGCCGACATCGTCATGATCCTCGCCCCCGACGAACATCAGGCGGCGATCTGGAATACTGACCTCAAGGGCAACATGAAGCCCGGCGCCGCGCTCGCCTTCGCACACGGCCTCAACGTGCATTTCGGCCTGATCGAGCCGCCGGCCGACATCGACGTCATCATGATCGCGCCCAAGGGTCCGGGTCACACCGTGCGCAGCGAATATGTCCGCGGCGGCGGCGTCCCCTGCCTGATCGCGATCCATCAGGACGCCAGCGGCAACGCGCATGACGTCGCGCTTGCTTATGCATCGGGTGTCGGCGGCGGCCGTTCGGGCATCATCGAGACCAATTTCCGCGAGGAATGCGAAACCGACCTGTTCGGCGAGCAGGCGGTGCTGTGCGGCGGCATCACCCACCTGATCCAGGCGGGCTTCGAGACGCTGACCGAGGCGGGTTACGCCCCCGAAATGGCCTATTTCGAATGCCTCCACGAAACCAAGCTGATCGTCGACCTGCTGTATGAGGGCGGCATCGCCAACATGCGCTATTCGATCAGCAACACCGCCGAATACGGCGACATCGTCACCGGTCCGCGCATCATCACCGACGAGACGAAGAAGGAAATGAAGCGCGTCCTCGCCGACATTCAGTCGGGCCGCTTCGTCAAGAACTTCGTTCTCGACAATCGCGCCGGCCAGCCGGAACTGAAGGCCGCTCGCAAGCAGGCCGCCGCGCACCCGATCGAGAAGGTCGGCAGCGAATTGCGCGCGATGATGCCCTGGATCGGCGCCAACAAGCTGGTGGACAAGGACAGGAACTAGGGTCTCGGCCCGGCCTTGCCCCTCCCGCGCGTCCAGCGGCGGGAGGGGCACAGGCCGTGCGCGAACGGTTCGTTTCGCCTTTGCACTCTTTCCCGCGTGGGTAACGCATGGTTAAACCTCCGAAATAATCATCCGGAGCTTACCTATGCGTCTCATCCTCGCCGCCCTCGCGCTGTCCGTCGCCATCCCCGCCGTGGCACAGACCGGCCTGCCCGGCACCCCGAGCAAGGCGCTGGTCACCGCCGGCACCTATGCCGTCGATCCGAACCACACGCAGGTGACGTGGACGCTCAACCACATGGGCTTCAGCATGCTCTCCGGCCAGTTCGGCGCGCAGGGCGGCACCTTGACGATCGATCCCGCGAAGCCGGCCGCCGCGAAGCTCGACGTGACCTTCGCGATCGACCGTTTGTCGGTCACCGCCGAGCCTTTCTCGCACCACCTGAAGTCGAAGGACTTCTTCGACGCCGCGACCTATCCGACCGCCCGCTTCGTCTCGACCGGCATCATCGCCAGCGGCAACACGGCGCGCATCACCGGCAACCTGACGATCAAGAACGTCACCAAGCCGGTGACGATCGCCGCGACGTTCGTCGGCGCGGGCAACAACCCGATGAACAAGAAGCTGAACTTCGGCTTCCGCGGCACCGCGCAGATCAAGCGTAGCGACTTCGGCCTGGGCTATGCCGCCCCCGTGGTCGCCGACACCGTCGATCTGGTGATCAACGCCGCCTTCACCGCGCAATAATCCCGCTGGGCGCGCGGCGATCAGGCCGCGCGCCGCACCTTGGCAAAGCCTTCGAAGGTCGCGCGCACCGCCGGGTCGACGCCCGCGGTCAGCTTTTCGATGCGCGCCAGCGCATCGCCGTTCGACTCGCCGGGCGCGTCGAACGCCATGGCCCATTCGCCGAACTCACGCCGCTCGATCTCACGGCTCGACAGCACGACCAGCGCATGGTGCCGATCGTCCTGCTGGATTCGCGTGAACGTCGCATCCACCGCCGCGTCGTCGCCTTCCAGCGCCTGCAGAAAGCGCTTGCCGTCGAAGAACAGCAGGCCGGTTACCCGCGCGCGTGCATTGTTGCGGCGCGACTGGGCGAGAATAGCGGCGGGATCAGCGACGGCGTGCCGCTTGAGACTGCTGATATAGACCAGTTGACGCATCGTAAGTCGTTCCCAACACAGGTTAAAAGGACCGAGCGGGGTCCCTCGTGTCGATAACCGCCGAGGGTTAACGACAGGTCACCCTTGCTGACAATTTGCTGTTTCGACCGGATCTTGCCACCACTGGACAAGCCGCCACGCGTCGGCCATGACCCTGTCCAGCATGGACTGCGCACGCACCCTTCTTCGACTTATCCGCCCTTAGGGCGGCGATTGCTCGTGCACGCTTCCCTAAGGGCCGCATAACGCTTCGGCGCCACCCCTGTGCGTGCGACCTCATGGTCCGCGCCGCCACCATGGGACGACACATGCTCCGCGATCCTTCGACCAAATACCGCGCTTTCCCGACCATCGACCTGCCCGATCGGCAATGGCCCTCCCGCGTCATCACATCCGCGCCGCGCTGGCTGTCGACCGATCTTCGCGACGGCAACCAGGCGCTGATCGACCCGATGGATGCCGAGAAGAAGACGCGCCTGTTCGAGCTGCTGCTGAAGGTCGGCCTCAAGGAAATCGAGGTCGGCTTCCCCAGCGCCGGCGCGACCGAATTCGACTTTATCAGCGGCCTGGTCAGGAACGACCGCATCCCCGACGACGTCTTCGTGCAGGTGCTTACCCAGTCCCGCCGCGACCTGATCGAAACGACCTTCGCCAGCCTCGACGGTGCGAAGCAGGCGATCGTCCACCTCTACAACGCGGTTTCGCCGGCTTGGCGCAAGATCGTGTTCGGGATGAGCCGCGCCGAGGTGAAGCAGATCGCGATCGACGGTGCCAAGGTGCTGCGCGACGAAGCCGCCCGGCGCCCGGACACCGACTGGCATTTCGAATACAGCCCCGAAACCTTCTCGACCGCCGAACTCGATTTCTCGGTCGAGGTCTGCGCCGCGGTGATGGACGTGCTGCGCCCGACCGCCGAACGGCCGATCATCTTCAACCTGCCCGCGACGGTCGAATGCGCGACCCCCAACGTATATGCCGACCAGATCGAATGGTTCGCGCGGCATATCCCCAACCGCGATGCGGTGGTGATCTCGCTTCACACGCACAACGATCGCGGCACCGGCGTCGCCGCGGCGGAGCTGGGGCTGATGGCGGGCGCCGACCGTGTCGAGGGTTGCCTGCTCGGCAATGGCGAACGCACCGGCAATTGCGATCTCGTGACGGTCGCGCTCAACATGTACACGCAAGGCGTGTCGCCGGGGCTCGACCTGTCGGACATAGACGGCGTCGTGAACACGGTCAATTATTGCACCAACATCCCCGTCCACCCGCGCACCCCCTATGCGGGCGACCTGGTCTTCACCGCCTTTTCCGGCAGTCACCAGGACGCGATCAAAAAGGGGTTCACCGCCCAGGCACGGCGCAACGACGCCTTGTGGGAAGTCCCCTATCTGCCGATCGATCCCGCCGACCTCGGTCGCAGCTACGAAGCGGTGATCCGCGTCAATTCGCAATCGGGCAAGGGCGGCGTCGCCTGGGTGATCGAACAGGACAAGGGGCTCAAGCTGCCCAAGCGCATGCAGGCGGACTTCAGCCGCCACGTCCAGGCGCTCGCCGATGAAACCAGCCGTGAATTGAACGCGGCGGACATCTGGGCCCGGTTCGAAGCGACCTATTTGCCCCGCGCTACCGACCGCGTCGTCCTGCGCGACTATGACGAGACGGGCAGCGCGGGCGACCGGCTGTTCGTCGGCCGCGTCGCGATCGACGGCGTCGAACGATCGATCGCGGGGCGCGGCAACGGCCTGATCTCGGGCGTGATCGCCGCGCTCGGCGAAACCGGACCGGACCTCGACGTCGTCGATTACAGCGAACACGCGATCGGCCACGGCGCCGATGCGCAGGCCGCCGCCTACGTCGAATGCCGCACCGTCGACGGGCGCACCGTCTTCGGCGTCGGCCTCGATACCGACATCGCTACCGCATCCGTGCGCGCGGTCCTGAGCGCGGCGAACCGGGCCTGAGCGGGCGGCTCGCGTCGGCAGCCGGCGGCGCCAGGCTGCCGGCTTCGCCGCGCTGTCGCGCCTATTTCGCTGGAACGCCCTGTTGCGTATCGACGGCGGTCGTGAGCAAGCGCGTCAACTCCGCGGGCAGGGCCTGTCGGGCAGCCACCTGTTTCGGCTGCCAGATTTTCGCCTCGACGAATTTGGGCACGAACCCGGGCGCCGCCGGCACCGCATAGGTTTTCCCGATGCTTGCGGGCGCATTCGGCATCTGCCGCAGCGGCCTTTTGCCCTGTGCCGCCAGACCGGCACCGATCTCGTCCAACCCTCCGCTGCACAGGACGTAATCCGGCTGTCGGACGCCGGCCGTGGCGGATTCAATATCGAGTGCGATGCTGCCGTAATTCATGCGCGCCGCTACCGGCAGTCCACGCAGATAATCCAGCAGCGGCCGGTTCTGGGCGAACAGTTGATCGCGGCGATGTTCGGGCGCGGACGGATCGGCGCAGCGCGTCCCATCGACGGCGATCAGGCTGGCGTCGTAGAGCAGCATCATCGCCGCGGTGCCCTTCAGCCCCTCGCCGCTGTCGCCGGGCAGGGCGTTACCGGCGCGCCACAGGCCGTCGAGATAGGCGTACACGACCAGAAAGCCCGCCCCCTGGAACACCCGCGCCTGCTCCCAGTTGAAATCCAGCACGATACCCGCCGGATCGCGCGTCGCATGAAGACGGTCGACGAGCTTGATGAACTCGCGTTCGCGCACCATACGATCCAGGTTCGCCGCATCGGCCGGCAACGCGCGCCCGGCCGGATCCATCACATTCACGAGGCGTGCGCGCAGCGTTGCCGCGTCGAGCGATGGCGCCGCCACCGCAGGGCCCCCGACGGTCTGCGCTTGGAGGCCGCCCATCGCAAAAGTTGCTGCAGCCAGCACGATCGGCGACACACTCCGTGCAGCCGCATATCTCCAGTTGCGCCGATCCCGCATCGTTTCCCTCCAACCGCGATGATCTGGGCTTAACACCGTCCGATACGGCCACAATAGACCATTCCGCCTTCCACGGTCACCGCCGCCGCACCACCTCGCATCCGACCGCCGCGTCCGGATAGACGTCGAGCTTCATCGACTGCACCCGGACTTCGCGCACGCGCGGGTCGGACAGGCATAGCGCCGCCACGGCGTCGACCAGCGTCTCCTGCAAGGCGAAGCCCTCGCCACCCGCCAGCGCATGGATGCCGTCGCGGACGAAGTCGTAATCCAGCACCTCCTCGATGCGGTCGGCGCTCGGCGGCGCGTCATAATGGACCGTCATCCAGACCGACAGGCGCACGCGCTGCGGTTCGACCTCATGTGGATGGATGCCGAGCCGCATGGCGACCTCCAGGCCTTCCAGGATCGTCGTATAGTCAGCCATGCCGGTCCCCGAACATCACGTCGCCGGCGCTGGCCACGAAGCGTTGGCCGGCATCGACATACAGCGTCTGGCCGGTGACGCTGCGCGCGCCGAGCAGATAGACGACGGCTTCCGCGACGTTCTCCGCGCCGACCGGGCGGCGGAGCAGATTGTCCGATGCGACGCGTGCGAATTCCGCTTCGCTCTGGTCGCCGCTCGGCAGCGTGATGCCCGGCGCGACCGCGTTGACCCGAACTTTGGGGGCGAGCGCCTGCGCCAGCATCTCCGTCGCGCCGGCAAGGGCGTATTTGCTGAGCGAATAGCTGAAGAAATCGGGGTTGGGATTGGCAAGCTTCTGGTCGAGCAGGTTGACGACCGCACCCGCGGCGATGTCGGTTTGCGCGGACAGCGCCGCGGCCAGTACGGCAGGCGTCACGCTGTTGATCGCGTGCAGCCGCATCGCCAGCGCGGCATCGATCGCCTCCGGCCGGTCGAACGCGAACAGCGAGGCGCTGTTGACGAGTCCCACGATCGGTGCGCCCGCCGCAGCCCGTGCCCGCGCGAACAGGTCGCCGGCGCCCGCCGCATCCGCCAGATCGCCCGCGACGCTCGCGCCCCCCAGTTCGGCCGCAAGCGCCTGCGCCTCGTCCGCCGATCGCCCGAAATGGATGACGACGCGCCCGCCCGCGGCGGCGACCGCACGGGCGATCGCCGCGCCCAGCCGTTTCGCCCCGCCGGTGACGAGGACCGCACCGGTCAGCATCCCATCAGCGCCAGCACTTCCTTGCGGCTGCGTTCGTCGTCGCGGAACACGCCCATCATCCGGCTGGTCACCATCGACACGCCCGGCGTGCGGACGCCGCGCGCGCTCATGCAGGCATGGCTCGCCTCGATCACCACCGCGACGCCCTGCGGCTTCAGATTGTCCCAGATACAGTCCGCCACCTCGGCGGTCAGCCGCTCCTGCACCTGCAACCGGCGTGCGAAGCCGTGCAGCACGCGGGCGAGCTTGCTGATCCCGACCACATGGTTCTTCGGCAGATAGGCGATGTGCGCCTTGCCGATGATCGGCGCCATGTGATGTTCGCAATGCGACTGGAACGGAATGTCCTTCAGCAGCACGATCTCGTCATAGCCGCCGACCTCCTCGAACACCCGCTCCAGATGCTTGGCGGGATGGTCCTGGTAGCCGGCGCAATATTCCTTCCACGCCTTGGCGACGCGGCGCGGCGTGTCGATCAGCCCCTCGCGCTCGGGATCGTCGCCGGCCCAGCGGATCAGCGTACGGATCGCGTCGGTGACATCGGCGGGAATGGCCGGCGTCGCGGTCGCCTCCACCAGATCGCCGTCGTCCGGCGTGCCGCGGCCGTCATCCATGTCGCAACGCCTTGTTCGCGCTGCACCGCACCCAACCATAAGTTCGATTTAGCAACTGTTTCATCCTGATCGTACACCGGGCAACCGTCGGTTTACCTAGCAGAAATCGGTTGACGCAAGAAATTTACGGACGTTAGTTTCGCCATACCTGAAACTAGAACTTCCGTATTGCCGGCGTCAGACCGAGCGAGCGGACAGGGAGAGGATGCCATCATGAAGAAGTTCGAACTGCTCGTCGCATCGGCACTCGTCATGCTGCCAGCGATTCCCGCCGCCGCGCAGACCGCCGATACCACGTCCGCCCAGAATACGGCACCCACCGGCAGCCCCGGGCAGGAGGCGCCTTCGTCGCAGAGCATCGATCCGAATGCCGCCTCCGCGGAATCGCAAGGCAATATCGGCGACATCGTGATCACCGCGCAGCGCCAGTCGCAGCGTTTGCAGGACGTGCCGATCGCGGTCAGCGCCTTCACCGCCGACAATCTGGAAAAGCAGCAGATCGTCAACCCGACGGCGCTTCAGCAATCCCTGCCCAGCATCACCTTCACCAAGACGGGCTTCACGACGTCGAGCTTCACGATCCGCGGCATCGGCGATCTCTGCGTCGGCGCAACCTGCGACCAGGCGACGGCGATCCACGTCAACGACATGCCGCTGACCAGCACGCGTCTCTTCGAAAGCGAATTCTTCGATCTGGAACGGGTCGAGGTGCTGCGCGGGCCGCAGGGTACGCTGTTCGGGCGCAATGCGACGTCGGGCGTGGTCAACTTCATCACCGCCAAGCCCGACCTCAGCGGCGTGCACGCGGCCGGCGAATTCGAATATGGCAATTTCGATTCGAAACGCGCGCGGGCGATGTTCAACCTGCCGATCGGCGATACGCTCGGCATCCGCGTCGCCGGCACCTACCTCAAGCGCGACGGTTATACCTTCAACACCTATGACAATACGCGGATCGACGGGCGCGACCTGTATTCGGTGCGCGGCACCCTGTCGTGGGAGCCGTCGAGCGACACGCGCATCGACCTGATCGGCTATTATTTCCACGAACGCGACAACCGCAGCCGCATCCAGAAACAGCTCTGCCATCGCGATCCGACCGGCGTGCTCGGCTGTCTGCCCGATACCAAGAGCTACGAAACGACCAACGGCCTGTCGACGCTGGCGGCGGTGCTCACCTCGACCGAATTCTTCCGCGTCAACAATGCCGCGCTCGCGCCCTTCGCCTTGCAAAGCCTGTACGGCACCGATCCGTACACGGGCGTGGTCAACCCGACAGACGTGCGCACCGTCCGCATCGATTACGACCCGACCTATTTCGCCGACGAGGAACAATATACCGCCAAGATCTTCCACGATTTCGGCAAGGTGAGCTTCAACTTCACCGGCGGATACGCGCGCAATTCGGTCGACAGCACGGTCGACTATAACCTCGCGGTGGAAGGCTCGCTGGCCAACAACCCGGGCCTCGCCGCGCTGAACGCATTCGGCCGGGCGGGCAGCGCCGCTCCCTTCCTCAACGGTGTGCGCACCACCCTGATCCCCAACGGACCGGCCGGCGGCGTGTGCCAGTCGGCGGCGGATCCGACCAATGTCGGCGTGTTTGGGGGCAATTCCATCGGCTGCTACCCGCAAAGCCTCGATTTCGACCGCTCCCGAGCCCGCAACCGCCAATATTCGGCTGAGGCGCACATTGACAGCGCCTTCGACGGACCGTTCAACTTCTTGCTTGGCGGGATCTACGTCGACAGCAAGACGCAGAACAACGATTATTTTGTCAACGCATTCGGCCTGGACTATGCCTCGGGCATTCTGGGGGCCGGATCGTCCGCTGCGATCCCCGGCGTCGGCGGCAATGCTTTCCTCGGCTCGCCCTTCTACCGCAACGACACCAAGCTGTTCCGGCTGAAATCCTACGGCATCTTCGGCGAAACCTATTTCGCCTTCAGCCCGCGCGCCAAGCTGACCCTGGGCCTGCGCTACAATCACGACGACAAGTTCGTGCAGGCGCGCAACCTGACGCTCAATGTCCTGACGCCGTACAGCGCTGGCTCCATCGAGAACGGCCTCAACTATGCCGCTGTCGATTTCGACCCGACGACGGCGGGCATCCAGGACTATGCACGCCGCTCCGTCTCGTTCGGTCGCCTGACCGGGCGAGCGGTGTTCGACTTCAAGATCGACGATAACAAGCTACTCTACGCATCCTATTCGCGCGGCTACAAGTCCGGCGGCATCAACCCGCCGGTCGCCGCGTCCTTCTCGGTCCCGGGCACCTTCTCGCCCGAGACGGTGAATGCGTTCGAGGTCGGTTCCAAGAACACCTTCGCGCATGGCGCGCTGCGTCTGAACCTCACCGGCTTCTACTACAAGTACAAGGCGTTGCAGCTCAGCCGCATCGTCGCGCGGACCGCGGTCAACGACAATGTCGACGCCAATATCTACGGCGTCGAGGCGGAGGCGGTGATCGCGCCGGTTCCGCGGTTCGTCGTCAACATGAACGCCAGCTACCTGCATACCGAGATCACCGGTGACAAGGCGCTGATCAACCCCCGTCTGCCCTCCGGCGGCCGCACCGACACGGTGATCATCAAGGATATCACCAACGCGTCGAACTGCGTCGTCATTCCCAATGCAGGCGGCAGCGCCGCGCTTGCCAACGGGTTCGTCACAACCGTCAACACCGCCCTCGGACTGCGCGGCCCCGTCGCGGTGCCCGGCACCGGCACCACCGGCGCCTTCGGCATCTGTTCGGCCCTGCAGGCCAATGCCGCCGCCGCCGGGCTGCCGCTGACCGTCACCGACGGCGTACCAGTCGGCCTCAACGGCAACACCCTCCCCCAGGCACCGAAGTACAAGTGGTCCGTCGGTGCGCAATATACCGCGGATTTCGCCGGCGGCTGGTCGGTCGTGCCACGCGTCGACCTAAACTACACCGGTGGCTTTTCGGCCAGCGTGTTCAACCTCAACGTCGATCGCGTACCGGGATACGAAGTCGTCAACGCGCAGATCCAGATCAACGCGCCAGACGATCGCTTCTACCTGCGCGGCTTCGTCCAGAACCTGACCGACAACGACGCGATCACCGGGCAGGCCGCGGCGGACCAGTCGTCGGGCCTCTACACCAACATCTTTACGATCGAACCGCGGCGCTACGGCCTCGCCGCGGGCTTCAAGTTCTGATCGTGACTGCGGGGTGCCGGCGCGCGCGAACGGCACCCCGTCCTATCCGTTGCAACCGTTTCGCGTCCCCGAACGCTTGATCGCCATCGAAGACACCAGGAGACGGACGATGACGGAGTTCAAGGCCGGCGACGAAGTGACGTGGAAAAGCCATGGCGGCACCGCTCATGGCAAGGTCGAGAAGAAGCAGACCAGCGACACCCATATCAAGAGCCACACGGTGCGCGCCTCCAAGGACGACCCCCAGTACATCGTAAAGAGTGACAACGGTGGAAAGGCAGCGCACAAGGCGGGCGCGCTCAAAAAGGCGTGACCCTTAACGCCCGGCAGGAACGGGCGATTTCAGGAAGGAATGCGATGGCTACGACTACCAAGACCGGCGGCATCCACGCCCCCGTACAGCCCTCCCCGGAGCTCGGGGCGATCGTCGGCAACGAGAAGCTGCCGCGCAGTCAGGTGATCAGCAAGGTGTGGGAATATATCAAGTCCAACAACCTGCAGAATCCCGAGAACAAGCGCGAGATCCTCGCCGACGAGAAGCTGAAGAAGGTGTTCGGCCGCGACAAGTGCA
The DNA here is from genome assembly GCA_964419295.1 of uncultured Stakelama sp. GTDB lineage: Bacteria > Pseudomonadota > Alphaproteobacteria > Sphingomonadales > Sphingomonadaceae > Sphingomonas. The sequence continues at coordinate 16,236 of CAYQPM010000001.1, forward strand.
CGATGTTCGAGATGAACAAGTACATCTCGCAGCACGTGAAGGCCTGAACCTAGACGGTTCACCTCCGAGAGCATCGCGCCCGCGTGGCTGGCGATGCTCTCGACAGGGCGCGTAATCTCGCGCCCTCGATCGGCTCAGCGGGCCTTTGCGTCGATGAACGGCAGGCGCACGACCGAGACGACGATCATCGCAACGCCCGCAGCGACGTAGAGCCAGAACGACAGCGGGCGCATGTTACGCGATCCCGCGGCGTCGGCATGCGCCGATCGCCTCCGCACCATCGTCGCACCCGGACACGCTGGCAGCCTTGTCACGCAACAGCTTGCTCCCGATCGCCAAGTGCAACCATCACGATATTCCCCAATTGTTGCACGCGTTTTGCAGTGCACCGCCGACTACGCTTACCCGACCCGACGATATTCCGATAGGTCGCACGAAGCGTGCAAAGGGGGCAGTCCGGCGCAAGGTCCCGATCCGAACATGGCATTACCCTTGGGCAACGCCGGGATGCAGGCGGTGCCGCGGCGGGATCGTGTGACGAGCACGAAACTAGGCTTCCCGCCGCGACGCGGTCATAACGCAGCAGCATGGGCTTTCGTCCATCCCTCTCAGCAGGCCGGCTGCGACGAACGGTGGATCGGAACGCATGGAACGAAGCTGCGCCTTCGCTCGGGTTCGCGTCTAGGCAGGACGGACGCTGCAACGATGGTGACCCCGGCGCGATTCGAACGCGCGACCTACAGATTAGGAATCTGGCGCTCTATCCGGCTGAGCTACGGGGCCACTGGGCGCCGTATTACCGGTCCCGGCGCGACGGGTCCAGCCTGCGGCGTCCGTCAGTTCGCCTTTTCCGGCGGCACGACCGGAAACGGCAGCGGAGCGACGGGCACGCCGTCCTCCACCAAGGCGCGCGCTTCGGCTAAGCTCGCCTTGCCGTGAATCGGTTTATGATCCTCCGCCCCGTCGTGCATCGCCCGCGCGCGCGAGGCGAATTGCTCGCCCACCCATTGCGACCCGGCAAGCGCCCTGGCCTGTCCTTCAGCGAGCAGCCGCATCGCCTGTTTCACCACCGCCGGCGGCGGCGGGTCGCTACGCGCATTGCCCTTCGCGCCGATGCTGGGCGCCATCATCGCCTTGACGACCGCATCATCCCCGCAGAGCGGGCAACAAACCTGCCCGGCCGCGCGCTGGTCCTCGTACGCGGCGCTCGATCCGAACCACGCTTCGAAGACGTGCCCGCCGCCGCAGCGCAGGTCGAAGACGATCATGCCCGGGTCACGTCGGGGATGACGCGCCGATGCGCCAGCACGGGGATGCGACGGCGCACCTCGGCCACGCGGGCCACGTCGATCTCGGCAAAGCCAAGTCCGCGCGCGTCGCCCATGTCCAGCAGCACGTCGCCCCAAGGGTCGACCACCAGCGAATGGCCATAGGTCGCACGACCATCCTCATGCGCGCCGACCTGCGCCGCCGCGATCACGAAGCATCCCGTCTCGATCGCGCGTGCCCGCATCAGCGCGTGCCAATGTGCCGCACCGGTGGGGCGGGTGAACGCGGCCGGGATCGCCAACAGATCCGCTCCCGCACCCGCCAGCGCAGCATAAAGCGCCGGAAAGCGCAGATCGTAGCAGATGGAAAGGCCCATCGGCCCCAGCGGCGTCTGCACCACGACGGCGTTCTCACCGGGGGCATAGGCCGCCGATTCGCGCCAGCTTTCGCCGCTCGGCAGATCGACGTCGAACAGGTGGAGTTTGTCGTAGCGCGCGCGGATCGTGCCGGCGTCGTCGATGACGAAGGTGCGGTTGGCAAGGCGGCCGTCGCCGCCGCGCACCGCCAGCGATCCCAGATGCACCCATATGCCCGCTTGAGCCGCCGCGTCCTGCACGGTGCGCAGGACGGGATCGTCCTCCTCATGACGGATCGACGCGGCCGCCCGCGCCCGGTCGCTATCGACCAGCCCCGCCATCTCCGGCGCGAAGGCCATCACCGCGCCATTCGCGGCGGCCGCGGCTATACCATGTCGCAGGTCGGCCGCGTTGACGGCGGGATCGATCCCGCTCGTCATCTGCAGCAGCGCGACCTTCATGCCGCCAGAAGCGGATCGAGTCCCCCACGGGCGTCCAGCGCGGCGAGATCGTCCGACCCGCCGATATGCGCGCCGTCGATGAACACCTGCGGCACGGTCGTACGGCCGTTCGCGCGCTGGATCATCTCCTGCCGCTGCGGGCCGCCCATCGTGATGTCATATTCCTGCGGATCGACGCCCTTGGCCGCGAGCAACCGCATCGCGCGCGAGCAATAGGGACAGAATGCCTTGGTGTAGATTTCGACCTTTGCCATGATGAAAGAGGTGTGGGCTCGACCCCGCATTGTCAATCGCCGCCGCCGATGTCACTCGCGGCATCCTCGCCGGGGATCACCCGCGCCCAGCACAGGATGGTGACCGACGCGGCGCCGGCGGTGAGCAGCGCCCGCGTGCACGCCTCGGCGGTCGCGCCGCTGGTGAAGACGTCATCGACCAGGCCGACGGCCCGCCCTTGCACGCGCGCGCGGTCCGGCACTGCGAAGGCGCCAGCAACCGCCTGCCGCCGCTGCCGCTTGTCCATCGCACGCAGCACCTGCGTCTGACGGTGGCGTGTCATGGCAAACGGGTCGTGCGGGACCGCCGTGTGCCGGTGGAGCGCCGCCGCGATCAGCCCGGCCTGGTTGTAACCGCGCGTCCACAGCCGCCACCGGTGCAGCGGCACCGGTACGAGCAGATCCAGCCTCTGGGGCATGGCAGCGACGATCCGCCGCGCCATGGTGTCCGCCACGCCTATCCGTCGCCCGTATTTCAGCTTCAACGCCAGCCGCCGGGCGACCGGCCCATAAGCGACCGCCGCGCGCACGCCCGCATGCCGGGGCGGATCCGCGTGGCACGCGGCACATAACGCCCCCTCACCCCGATCGAAATCGAACGGCAGGTTGCACGCCGCGCACCATGGCGGGGTCAGCAGATGCAGGCCGCTCCAGCACGGTGCGCAGAACAGATGATCGTCGTGCACCGGCGTACCGCAGCCGGGACAGCGCGGCGGCAGGGCGAGCCGGACGATGGCCGCACCGGCCCGCGCGACCGCATGCACACGGCCTCGTCCCGTTCCGCTGGTGCCGACCGACCGCATCCCTGCTTGTCGCGCGTTGCCGCAGCGGGCACAAGCAGCGGCGTGAGCGCCACCGAGATCTTCGACCGTCACGCCCGCCGCCGTCGTCGCGATCGCGCCGCCGCGGGCGACTATGCCGCCCATGCCTTCCTGCGCGATGTCATGGTCGACGGCCTGCTGGAGCGGATGGATGCCGTGAAACGCGACTTCGCCGACGTGTTGGATATCGGCACGCCCGATCGCGGGATCATCGTGCCCGGTGCGCGGATCGCCCGCGTCGATCCCGGCTTCGGCTTTGCCGCACGCGTCGGCGGCGTGCAGGCGGACGAGGATCGGCTGCCGTTCGCCGACGCCAGCTTCGATGCGGTGCTCAGCGCCGGCGTGCTCGATCAGGTCGGGGACCTGCCGGGTGCGTTGACCTTGATCCGAAGGACATTGCGTCCGGACGGCGTGTTCCTGGCAGCCTTCCTCGGCGGGGGCAGCCTGCCCGCGCTCCGGGCCGCCCTGCGCGTGGCGGAGGGCGATCGCCCCGCGGCGCGGCTGCATCCACAGATCGACGTCCGCTCGGCGGGCGATCTGCTCGTGCGCGCCGGCTTCGCATTGCCGGTCGCCGATGTGGAGACGTTCGACGTCCGTTATGCGAGCTTCGGACGCCTGCTCGACGACCTGCGGGGCATGGCGGCCAGCAACATCCTTACCACCCGGTCGTCGATGTCGCGCACGACGCTGGCCGGCGCCGCGGCGGCCTTTGCCGCAGCGGCGGATGCCGACGGTCGGACGACCGAACGCTTTGCGATCGTGTATCTGACGGGCTGGTCGCCCGATCCCTCGCAACCCAAGCCGGCCCGCCGGGGCAGCGCAACCATGTCGCTCGCCGCGGCCCTCAAACCACCCGGATCCTGAGACCCGGCGACGGGGTCACATGATCATGCCGCCATCGGCGTCGCGCGCCAGGATACGCCCCATCGCCTCGAACAAGGCGTCCATCGCCACGGGCTTGAACAAGACCTCGTCGGCCCCCGCCGCGATGCAACGCTCGCGCAGGTCCTGGGCCGTGTCCGCCGTGATGACGATGATCGGCACGCTCGCCTTGTCGTCGCCGCGTGCGCGGATGTGGCGAATGGCGGTGATACCGTCCATGCCGGGCATGCGCAGATCGACGAGCAGCATGTCGAACGTCTGCGTATCCAACGCCGCCAAACCGGCTTCGGCGCTTTCGGCTTCGATCATATTGGCGCCGGCGACGTCGAGCATATCGCGGACGACACGCCGGTTCATGCGGTCGTCCTCGATGAACAATATGTTCATCGCCTGGGCAGCTGCGCGCTAGGCGGTTTGTGCGAAAGCATGAACCGGCGTCTACGCCTTAAGCGGCCTGTGACACAAGCGCCACATCGCCGGATGCGACGATCGCATCCGCCAAAGCTGCACCGGCAACCGGCTTGATAACATGTACGATTTGTCCGTAGTGGACGATCCGTAACCGCTCTGCGGCGAGGGTCGCGGGCCACAACATCGTGATGCGCGCGCATGGAGCGCTCGCGATCAGTCGCTCGGTCGCGGCGAGGGTGTCGCCGCCGATGGTCAGGGTCGTGGCATCCACCAGAACCCGCTCCACCCGCTCGCGTTGCAGAAACGACACGCCTTCGTCCAGCGACGCTGCAGTGGCGATCTCCCCCATGTGCGGCATCATCAGCGTCTTCAGCATCGCACGGGTGATGGGGTTGCGATCTATCACGAGCAAGTCGGACACCGGACGACAGCCGTGGCCATCGTCGAGCGCAACAGCGGCGACCAGCGGCAAATCGACGATGAAGCGCGCGCCTGCACCAGCCTCGCTCTCGACGCGCACATCACCGCCCATCGCGCGCGCCAGATTGCGGCAGATGGCAAGGCCCAGCCCGGTGCCTCCGAACTGCCGCGTCGTGCTGGTGTCTGCTTGACGAAAGGATTCGAAGATTTCCTCGCGTTTGTCTGCGGGGATGCCAACTCCGGTGTCGGCGACAATGATGCTCAAGCGATCGTCGCCGCCGGAAGCCACCCGCAGCGATACGCTGCCGGTGCCGGTGAACTTCAGCGCATTCGACATCAGGTTGAACACGATCTGGCGGATCCGCGCCGCATCTCCGACGATCGGCCCAGGACATTCGTCCAGCTCGCGACGGAAGGTCAGACCCTTGGCTTCGGCCTGATCCTCCCACAGGCGCAGCGATCCGCTCAACAGCGCGCGCAGATCGAACGGCGCTTCTTCGATGACGAGGTTGCCCGTCTCCATCTTCGCGACGTCTAGAATGTCGTCGACCAGGGATCGCATCGTCACCCCGGCGCTGTGCACCACCGTCAGCCGGTCGCGTGTCGCTTCCGGTATGTTGCCGTCCGCCAGCATCACCTCGGTCATTCCCAGGATACCGTTCAGCGGCGTGCGTATCTCATGGCTCGTCGTTGCCAGAAATTCCGTCTTGGCGGCCAACGCTTTGCTCAATGCCGAATTGGTGACCGCCAGGCCGGCGTTCGCATCCCGGACCTGGTTGCGGCTGCGGCGGAGCGTCAGCAAGCCAAAGCCCAGCATCGCGACGACCAGCGCCGTCGCCGCTGCGATGCCGAAAAACATGTTGCGCTGCGTCCGCGTCCGCGCCTGTTCGAAGGCGACGTTGCGACGCGCCTCGTCACGTTGCAGGTTGGCGATCTTCAGCTCCTGGTTGGCGAAGTCGAACCGCGCCGCCATCAACGCCGCATTGGTCGATCGCGCCAGCGTCGTCGCCTCGTCGTCAAGCCTTTTCAGCGCCACCAGATGTTGAAGCGCCATGTCGTGCTTGCCGGTCGCGCCATAAACGACATAGGCGGTGCGGTGAGCCTCGCGGTCGGCCAACGTCGTGGTGTCGAGATCCTCACCCTGAAACCGCTCGCCGATCAACCGGCTCGCAAGCGGCAGGTCGCCACGCTGGAACGCCGCCTGCGCGCTCAGGCCGATCAGCATTTTGCGGTAACCCGCCCCCTCGCCTCGCCGCGAAAGCCGAAGCCCTTCGTCGATCGCGCGCTGCGCGCCTGCGACGTCCCTGGTCGACAGGCGTGTCTCGGCTATGTTGCCGAGTACCAGCACGCGCAGCATCGGGCTCTTCATCTGCTCGGTCAGCGTCAACGCCTTCGCGAACTGCGCCTCCGCCTCGGGATAGCGTTCAAGCGATTTCAACGCACTCGCCCGATTGTTGTACAGCGTCAGCGCGAGCAGCGGGTCGGCATGGTACAGCGCCAGCGCCTGATCGAAATACTTCAGGGCATTCCTGAAGTCGTTGCCCCCGCGGTACAGCGAACCGATCGACTGGAGCGCTTTCGACTGGCTGCGGACTTCGCCCAGCGCCTGAAAGATGTCATGGGCCCGGGTATAGTCGGCCAGCGCATCGGCGACGTCGCCCTGCGCGACGTTGATCCAGCCGCTGTTCAGCAGCGCGTCACCCTGCAGCCGCGATCCAGGCGCATACCGCTGGGTCAACGCCAGCGCCTGTGCAATCAACGGTTTGGCGCTCTGCAAGTCGTTGAGCCGCGAATAGGCCTCGCTGCGCAACCATTTCGCGGTCGCCTGCATGATCGACCGTCGGACCGATGCGGGCTGACGACCGGCGAAATGCTCCGCATCCAGCGTCTTCTGAAGCGTGCCATGCGGATCGGTGAGCATTGCCGCCTTTGCGTCCGCCACCATCGCGTCGAAGCGGTCGGACGCCGCTGCCGTCACGGTAGCGGCCGGCGCCGCCCCCGCTCCTCCGGCCATCAACAATGCGGCAAGCAGCGCGCAAACGACACCGCGCATCACGGTCACGCCTGCCGCCGCACCGCAGCCAGCCCGCTGAAGGCAGCGAGTGGGTCGGGTCCGGGAATGCGGTGCCGCCCCTCGTCTAGATACTGAACGAAGGATTCGAGCACGACCGGTCGACTGATCAGGAACCCCTGCACCATGTCGCAGCCCATGACGGTCAACAGCGCCAGCGCGGCATGCGTCTCGACGCCCTCGGCGACCACCTCCATCTCCAGCGCATGGGCGAGATCGATCGTGGATCGGACGATCAGCGGATCGCGATTGGAACTCGTCAGCTGCGTGACGAACAGCTTGTCGATCTTCAGCTCGCGCGCGGGCAGTTGCTTCAGATAGGCGAGCGACGAGAGTCCGGCGCCATAATCGTCGATGGCGATGGTGATCCCGAAATCGGCAAAGATCTGCAGATTGGCGATGGCGCTGGCCGGGTCGCGAATGACCGAGGTTTCGGTGATTTCGAAGCCCAGCTTCGCATCGCTGCCGCCGACCAGGTCGCACGCTTCGCGGACGAAAGCCGTGTCGGCGAGCAATTGCCCGGCGATGTTGATGAACAGCCGCATATCGTGACCGCGCGCCGCAAGATCGCGCTGATCGGCGATCGCCCGCCGGATCGTCCACAGCGTCATGCGATCGATCAGCTGGCATTCTTCCGCCACCGGGATGAAGTCGTTGGGCATGATCAACCCGCGGGTCGGATGACGCCAGCGGACCAGAGCCTCTGCGCTCGTGATCTCCTGCCGACGGACATGAACCTTCGGCTGGTAGTGTAGCACCAGCTCGTCATTATCGATTGCAGCGTCGAGCTCGCGTGCCAGGCGCAGCGTGTCGCCGTGATTGCGCGGCGCTACCGCATGGGTGATCGCGCGATAGGCGGTGCGCGCTTCGGCGAGCGCCGCCTCCGCCTGTTCGACCAATGCGACATCGTCCACGTTCGCGGAAGGTGCACTCGCGCCACCGAAGGTCAGGGTCAAAGTGACCGCCTGATCGTCCAGTACGAGGGGACGACCGAACGCCTCCTCGATCCGGGCGACCCGATGATCGATGTCAGCGGCCATATTGTCACGGAAGCAGCAGGAGATCTGGGTTCGGCCGATAACGGCAATGCTGGCGAGCGGCATCGCTCTCGCGACTCGGTCGGCAGCGAGCCCCGCCAGCAGGTCCGAACGAACACAGCCCAGCAGCCGGCGCAGCTCCGTGAAATTGGCGATTTCGATGAGGAGATGGAAGCGGTGCGCCATCATCATCGTATCAGCGGTGCCGCCCGAAGCGGTCACAGCCTGCTTTTCCGCGGTTTCCTGACGTGGGGCATGGTGCATCACCCGACCGGACTACGCGTCAGGATTGAAGATAGGATTAATCCGAATTCACTGTCGGCTCACCTGCACATCCCATTGAGACGAGCTTAACTTCCTGTTAAGGTTACCTCGCATCCTCGAGATGCCACGATAAGGGAGATTAGCATGTTGAAGTTGATCGCAGCGTTCTTCTCGGCCGTCACGGTTGATATCCAGCCCTGGTAATGCCGTTGCGTCGGCTCCGACCATGCAGCGCGGCTCTCACAGAGCCCGCGGTGCGAGGGTCGGGGCCGACATTTAGACAGTGCAACCCGGTATCGCCCTTATGAGCGGACGAGCCTTTCGTTCCGCAAACTCCTGGATGTCCCCAGTAGCGACTGCACCGGACCTATAATATCAGGGCTGCTTGAGACGAAGCGGACTGCGCCGTGGACGGCGTCAACCTCCGTATTTTTGCACGTCAAAGTCCGGTTCCAACCAGACCGACACGTGAAGCCTCATCGCCCCCGCCAGTTCCGCGTCAGGCAGCGATTCGCCCCGACCGCCGCGCAGGATTGCTGAACACCATATCGTCGTCCACTGATCCAAGCCGCAATGCGAGCACATCCAGGGCATAGTTCTGGTTCAGCTTCCAGGGCTTGCGCGCGCCCTGCTTGGGCAGCTTGTGCTCGGCACGCTGGATGTAGCCGGACGTGAAATCGACGAAAGGTTCGGTCGCCATGCTTGCGTCGCTGTTATGCGGCGTCACCTGGCGCATCCCTCGCTTCTTCATCGTGTTCAGCAGGCGGCAGACATAGGTCGCCACCAGATCGGCCTTTAGCGTCCAGGACGCATTGGTGTAGCCGAACGTATAGGCTAGGTTCGGCACGTCCGAAAACATCATCCCCTTGTATTGCAGCGCCTTGCTCAGATCGATCGCTGCTCCATCCTGGCTGAAGCGCACGTCGCTGAGCAACTGCAATTCCAGACCCGTCGCCGTGACGATGATGTCGGCGGGCAGTTCGTCGCCCGAATGCAGACGGATGCCGCTTTCGGTGAAGCCCTGGATCGTCCCGGTCGCGACTGCGGCGTTCCCCGCCTTGATGCTCGTGAACAGATCCGCGTCCGGCACTAGGCATAACCGCTGGTCCCAGGGATTGTAGCGCGGCGTGAAATGCGTATCGACGTCATAGTCGGGGCCGAGATGCTCCCGCACCATCCCGATCAGCCGCGCCTTGAACTTCTCCGGCTGCTTCTTGGCGATCCGATAGAAGAACATGCTCATCAGCACGTTCTTCCAGCGCGTGACGCCATAGGCAGTCTTGGCAGGCAGCTTCCCACGCAGCCAGTTCGCGAACTTGTCCTCGGCCGGCCGCGACACGACGTAGGTCGGCGACCGTTGCAGCATCGTCACATGCGCGGCGGTTTTCGCCATCTCGGGCACGAGCGTCACCGCGGTCGCGCCGCTGCCGATCACGACGACGCGCTTGCCCGCATAATCCAGATCCTCCGGCCAGAGCTGGGGGTGGACGATGCGCCCGCCGAACGCCTCCGCGCCGGCGAATTCCGGCGTGTAGCCCTTGGCGTAATTGTAATAGCCCGAACACATGCACAGGAAATTGCAGGTGAAGGTCAGCGGCTGGCCCTCCGGCCCTGTCGCCGCCACCGTCCAGCGCGCCTCCTCGCTGGACCAGGACGCCTCCGTCACGTGGTGACGGAAGCGAATGTGCCGATCGATCCCATAGGCCTTCGCCGTCTCTTCGACATAGGAGCGGATGGACGAGCCATCCGCGATCGACTTGGCGTTGGTCCAGGGATGGAACGAGAAGCCGAGCGTGTGCATGTCACTGTCGGAACGGATACCCGGATACCGAAACAGGTCCCAGGTCCCACCCAGCGCAGCCCGCCCCTCCAGGATCACATAGCTACGGTCGGGGCATTTGTTTTGCAGGTGATAGCCCTGCCCGACACCGGAAATCCCGGCCCCAACCACGACCACGTCGAAATGCTCGGCCATCGGCCTCTCCACCATACCGCTTATTCGGTTTCGTGGAGAGACCTACAATAATCGCCCTCAATAGTCTTTCGAATATTTCAGTCGCGCATCCGAACCGCCGGCGGACCCGGTGGAGGTGAGCAGGCTGAGCGCCTTGGTCAGCGCGATCTCGAGCTGGGTTGCGGTGAAGCCGCGGGCATCGCTGACGATTTCGACATAGATGTTGTCCGTCAGATATTTACCCGCCGCCAGACTGGTCCCGCGCCCACTTGCCTCGTCGGCACCGAGGATCCGCAGCCGGTCGAACCCGGTCGCCGAGCGCAGCTTGCCGAGCGGATTGAGCCCGCCGCCCGATCCGCGCAGCGAATTGAGCGCGCTGGCAAGCTGGATCGCCTGCAAAGCCGACAGGTTTTCGGGATTGGTCCCGAACAGCAACCGGCTGAGCACCTCGTCCTGCGGCAGCGCAGGCGTCGAGGTAAAGGCGATCTGCGGCCGCTGGCCCGTGCCGGTGATCGCGATGATCGCGGTAATGCCGTTGACGGTCGTCGATGCCTGGATGTTGATATCGGGATCGGTCAACGCGCCCCCGCGGAAGCGGATCGTACCGCGGGTGACGTCGAAACGCTTGCCCGCGAACGAATAGGTGCCGCGCACCAGATCCAGCCCGCCGCTGACCGTCGGCGCCGCAGAGGTGCCACCGATCTTCAGGTTCATCTCCCACTCGGATTCGAGGCCCATGCCCGACACGAACAGCTGGTTGTCGGCCCGCACGGTCAGGTCCAGCTTGATCAGGCTCACCGGCGCCGGCTTCGGCCGGTCGGTCGGTCGGGGCGTGACGATCTGGCTTTTGCGCCGAACGCCCGTCAGCTCCGGCACCTCTGCCGATCCCTGGCGGATGATCTCGTAGCGCGCGTTCGGCACCGTGAGGTTGCCCTGCAACAGGCCACCGTCGCGGCCATAGGTGAAACGCACGGTGCCCGACGTCGTCGCCGCGAGCGAATCGCTCTTCGCCAATTGCGCATTGTTCAGCGTCGCGCGCAGATCGATCGGGAAGCCGCTGTCCGCCGCCAGCCCGATGCTGCCCTGCGCCGCGACGGTGCCGTCGCCGGCCCGCGCCGACAGGCTGGTCAGTTCCAGCCGGTCGTTGTCGAAGCGCGCCGCGATCTTCATCTGCGACAATCGCGTACCATAGGTCTCGTTGTCATAGGTCAGATTGTCGGCGCGGATCAGACCGTTCAGTCGGGGAGCGGAAACCCGGCCCGTGAAGTCGGCGGCGACCGCGATCGGCCCGGACAATTGCTGGTTCGGCAACGCCGCGAGGCTGAAGAGCACCGCGGACGGGCCGTTATAACGGATTCCGCCCGACAGTGGCGCCTGCATCAGGCGCGTCGTCCACGCACCCGCCCCCGGCGGCAGCGGCCGCAGCGTCGCGAGCAGGCGGCCGACGGTGGCCGGACCACGCTTGATCAGCGCCCGCGCTTCGCCGCCGTCCGGGACGAGGCGTCCGACGAACTGGACGTCGACCGGCTCGGAGACGGCCGCCAGGCCGGTGCGCTGGAAGTTGGCGATCGTCACGCGCGCATCCGCCTGCGGAATGGCGCTGCCCTGCTGGCGGTAATCGACGCTGCCGGTCACCGCACCCGACAAGCCGAGATTGGGTACGAAGGCGGACAGCATCGACAGGTTGAGCCGGTCGAGCCGCGCCTGCGCCGCCGTCACGCCGCCGCCGAACGACCCGGCGATCCGCGCCGAGCCCGCCGTCGGGCCGCGACCGAAGTCGATGCGGGTCGCGGCGAGGCGGTAGGCGCTGCCGACGCTGGTGATCCGCGCCGGGTTCACCGTGCGGAACGGGATATTGTTCGCCTGTCCCTGCGCGGCGACGAGATAATTGCCGGGCGACAGCTGCGCATTGAGCGCGACGCGCAGCGGCACGCCACTCGATCCGGTCAACAGCGCCTGCGCGGTGCCGCGACCGCCGACGTAATTGACCTTGGCGCGCATCGCCTGGATGACGAAGGCATTGTAGCGCGTGTCGGCGACCTGGAGTTCGGCGATCACCTGCGGCGCCTTCGGGAACATCACGACGCTCGCGTTGACGATCGCCCGGCCGATGGTGAAGTCGGCATAACCCGGAATGGTCGCGTTATAGGCGCGCGCGGCGACGTCGGCCCGCTGATAGCCAGCCTGATTGGCAAGCCGCACGTTGCCGTTGATCCCGCGACCCGCGAACTGCAGCGCGCCGGCGAACGGGCCGGCCGATGTCGCAGCGACGCGCCCGCTGGCGACGATGCCCGCGAACACGACGCGGCGCACGTCCACCGTCAACTGCGGAGTGGGTCTGACCAACACGTCCGCGGTGAACGGGCCGTAATTGGTTCCCCCGCTCGCGGTGACGGCATAGGCATTGCCGCGCCCGACCACCCGCGCGTCGAGGTTGACGAGGCCGACACCGACTCCGGGACGCGCCGCATGCAGCACCACGACCGGTGCATCCGCACTGCCGGAGATGCGCGCGGTCAGCGGGCCATATTGCGTCGAATAGGCATCCGCATTCACCGCGACGGCACCATTGGCCGGATTGAAGCGTCCTTCGCCACGCGTGATCCGGAACTGGGGCGCGTTCATCCGCAGGTTGCGGAAGGTGACGATTCCTTCGGGGCTGTAGCCGATGTCGCTACGCACCACCGCGTTGCCGCCCAGGAAATTGCGCACACCGCTGTTGAACAGCTGTTTCGTCTGCGCGACGACACGCCCGGTGATGCCGAACCCGCCATTGGCGCCCGGCACCAGCTTGGCGTCGGTCGTCAGGTTCAGGATGCCGATGCTTTCGAGGCGGTAATTGTTGACCCGCCCCTTCAGCGCACCGGTGTAGCGCCCGGTTGCCGTGTTCGCCACGATGATGGCGGTGGCATCGATATTGTCCGATCGGACGCGCAGATTGTCCGACAGGATATTGGGCATCGCAATCGCGAAGTCGCCCTCGATGCGCACATTGTTGGTGAGGCCGCCGACTGCGGCGTTCAGGCCGGTGATCCGGCGCGCGCGCGCCTTGACAGGAACCAGGATCCGGTCGGCATTCACCCGCGCCAGACCTTCGGCGTAGACGTTCTCGACCGTGGTCGTGCCGAAACCGAGTGCCGCCGCGTTGATCTTGTAATCGACGGTCGGCGTCGCGAAGGCGCCGTCCAGCACCACGCGCGCCATGACGTCACGGCCGCGCAGATTGGGAGCGATCGCGCCCGGCGTAAGCAGCCGTGCGTTGACCGCGAAATTGCCGAAGCTGCTGTTGGCAAGGTCGATCAGACCGCCCGCATCCACCGCCAGTGCGTCGGACTTGGCCGTGATCCGCGTGTCCGCCTTGCGGTCGTTCAGCGTCGTGTCGATGGCAAGATCGAGGCGCGGCGCGGTCAGTCGTTCGACCGGCCCGGCAAGGTAGAGGCCGGGCGTCGCGAACCCGCGCGCCTCGATATGCCCGTTATGCGCACTGACATCGAGGTTGGCGAGCTGCCCTCCGCCGAGCGTGGCGAGCGCCTTGCCCTGCCACGCCGCCCAGCTGCCGCGTCCATCGACGCTTGCCGTCAGCGGCGCCTTCAACGATCCCATCGTGGCGACGACGCCGCCGACCGGGGCATTGAGCTTCAGATCGACGTCGAGCTTGTTCTGCTCGGGTACGGCATCCAGCTTCAGGTGCAGCGTATCGCCGCCCGCGACCCCCGCGCCCTTCAGCGCAGCGGCATCGGTGACCAGTTGCGCACGGCGATCGGCGATATGAACCGCCCCGTCGATACGCAGGATATGCGTCTGTCCCGTCACCGGCTTGGCGATCACCAGCCGGCCCACGTGCAGGCGGTTCACGTCGATGTCGAGGTCGGGCAGCAGCGGCGCGTTCTGGTCGGTCGGCGGCGCCGGCTTGAGTTCGGGCCGGCGCGCGAGGTTCACCAGATCGGTGGACAGCGATCGCACGTCGACGTGATTGTTGGTGAATGCGAACGGTCGCCAGTCGACCGCAAGCTTCGGACTGGTGAGGAACACGCCCTTGGGATCTGCGACCCGCACGTCGGACAGCACCATCTGACCGTAAAGCGACCCGTCGATCCGGCCGACCTTGATGTTCAGGCCTGATGCGGTCGTGTAGCCACCGATGCGGTTGGCGACGAAGCGCCGGCCGGGATCGGTGTTGATCCCCAGCACGACGATGCCGACCAGCACCACCAGCCCCAGGATGAGGAACAGGATCCATTTCAGGATACGCTGCCACAAGGGGCGTTTGACGGCGGTTGCCGGCACGTCGATCGGTTCGTTAACGGGCATGTCCTCGGCCATCAGAATGCCTGCCCGATCGAGATGTAGAGCGCGACCTTGCCGTCGCCGGGTCGCGGATTGAGCGGCGTCGCAACGTCGATCCGCATCGGTCCGAAATTGGTGTAGAAGCGCCCGCCGATGCCCGCACCCATCTTCAGGTCCGAACCCTTGGGCAGGCTCGATTCATAGCTGTTGCCGGCGTCGAGGAACGGCACGACCCCAAAATTGCCGAACCGGTATCGCGCCTCGAGCGCGAACTCGTTCAGGCTGCGTCCGCCGACCGGGTTGCCGTTGGGGTCGAACGGCCCGAGCCGCTGATAACCATAGCCGCGCACCGATCCGCCGCCGCCGCCGTAATACCGGCGAGATGGCGCCAGATCGTCGCGCGCGATCCCCTGAATCGATCCTGCCCGCGCCCTTCCGGCGATCACCAGCTTGTCGGAAGCGGGGTAATAGAATGTCCCTTCGATCATCGTGCGGACGTAAGGCTTGAACCCGCCGCTGACCGATCCTTCCGGGCTGAGGTTCAGCCGCAGGCGGTAACCGCGGGTCGGGTTGAGCAAACTGTCGGAGGTGTCCCATTCCACCTGGCCCGGCAAGGCCGCGATGCCATAGGTGCGGCGGGCGTCCTGGCCGCGCGCAAAATCGTAGACGCTTTCGTTCGTACCGACCAATTCGCCGCCGAAATAATAGGTGAACCGCTTCTGCCAGATCGGCGTCGAGACATAGCTCCAGCGCGCCGACAGCGTGCCGGTAAAGGCGTCGAAGGCGTCGTAGCTGCTGTGCGTCGCGCTCGCGATCGCGGTGAAGGTCCGGTCGCGCTTGCCCGCATTGGAGCGACGGAAGGTGCCCGACGCGCCCTGTTCCTGCGTGCCGGCGACGACCGTACCGATCAGGGCGCCTTCGGGCGGGAACAGGTTGCGGTGCGTCCAGCTGCCCTCGGCCTTGAAGCCCTGCCCCGTCGAATAGCCGGCACTGCCGGCAAGGCTGCGCGCCGGCCCCTTGGTCTGGCGGACGAGGAGGTCCACGGCCTCCGTCCCATCGGGATTGGTCCGCCCGGTGCGCTGCGGTTCGACCGCGACGCTGGAGAACAGGCCGGTCGCCACCAGCGCATCGCGCAGATCGTCGGTCTTGCGACTGTCGTAGAGATCGCCGCTGTCGAAGCGCGGGAACACGTTGAGGTGGTCGAGCCCGAACACCGGGTCGCCGGTGGTGGTCAATGCCCCGAAACGCGAACGCGGGCCGGTGTCCACCGGGAGCGTATAGGCGCCGGTCGCCTTGTCCGACTGGTCGTCGAGCAGGATGTCACGGTCGCCGACCTTGACGAATGGATATCCCTGCTGCGGCAGGACGAGGCTGACGTTCGCTTCCGCGCCCTGGATCCGGGCCGCCTCGATCGGATCACCCACGCGCAACGGCAGGTTGTGCGTGAGGAGATCGTCCGGCACCACCGGCGGCGCGTCCACCTTCACGGAGGAAAGCGTGTAGAGCCGGCCCGGCGTCGCGGTGACGGTGGCGCGCAAGCGACCCGGCTGGTTCGTGCCGGTGGCGGGCTCGGCCTCGATCACCGAAATGGCCGTTCCGTCGTAATAGCCGAGCGACTTCATCAGCCGAACGGCCAGCGCTTCGTCCTCGCGGGCACGCGCCGCGACCTGCGTCGCGTTCGCCGCCTTGCCCTTGCCGTCCTTTAACGCCGACAAAGCGTTGAACTGGCTAGCGAGATTTAGCTTCTCCAGCCCCTTCAGCTCCGTGTCGTAACGGATTTCGGGCGCATCCTTGTCCTTGATATCCGCTGCGGTTTCCAACGGCGCGGTATTGAAGGTCGAAAGCGGCTGAAGCGGCGTCGCGAGTTCGGGATTCTCCGGCGCGGCGGCCGGCAAGGTGCCGTCGGCGTTGACCAGGGGCGCGGCGACCACCGTCGGGACCGTGCCGGACGTCGTCTTCGAGCCGTTAGCCGCCTGAACCGGCATCGGCTCCAGTGGCGCATTGATGTCGCCGCTCAGGGGTGGCAGCGCGGCGTTGAACTCACTGTCCGGGACGATCGGGGCATTGGCGGCGTCAACGCCGTCGGCCGTCTGGGCAGTGGTCGCTTCCGCCGCCTGCTTGTCGGATTTGGGAGCGTCGGGGCCGCGCGCCGGAGCCTTGCCCTGCTGCTGGTTGAATTGCCCGTGGGCGGGCGCCGCTGCCACAAGGGCGATCGCCAGCCAATGAAGTCGTCCGGTCAAAACTCGCACGCGTGTCCCGTTCCCCTTTGCGAGAGCGTTCGCGTTCGAATCCACCCCCAAGCATTACGCCCAACGCAAAGAGCGCCGCTTGGTTGCAGTGCACCGCGGAATTTTGTCATGGCCGCAACAACAATAACATTGCTGTTCAATGACATACTAATGTACATCATGCCGCATCGCGCCAAATGCGCGCGTCAGAATTTCATCTGCCGCTTTACCGACGCCGCCAGCGCTTTGCCGTAAGGCGGCTTCAGCCCCGCGATCTTGGCGACGTCGATCCGCGCCTGTTTGAACACCGCCTTCGCATGGCTGAACGTCCTGAAGCCATCCACACCATGATAGCTGCCCATACCCGACGGCCCTACCCCGCCGAACGGCAGGTCTTCCATCGAAACGTGGAACACGACATCGTCCAGCGTCACCCCGCCCGAGATGGTGCGATCCAGCACATGCCGCCGCTCGCCGCCGTCGCGCCCGAAGTAATACAGGCCAAGCGGACGCGGCCCGCGGTTCACCCGCGCGATCGCGTCATCGATGCCCTGATAGGTCACGACGGGCAGAATCGGGCCGAAGATCTCTTCCTGCATCAGTGTCATGTCGTCGGTGACGTTGCGCACGATATGCAACGGCATCTTGCGGCTGTTCGACCCGGCGAAGTCCTCCCCGGCTGGATTGACCGTCTCGATCCGCGCGCCCTTGGCACGCGCGTCGTCCAGCCAGTCGTTCAGCCGCTGATGGTGCCGGTCGTTGATCACGGCAGTGTAATCCGGATTCGACAGCAACGTCGGATACATGGCCGACGCCGCGGCCTTGAGCCCGTCGACCACCGCCTGTTCCTGCGCCGCCGGGGCGAGCACGTAATCAGGCGCCAGACAGATCTGGCCGGCGTTGAGCATCTTGCCCAGCGCGATCCGCTCGCTGGCCTGTGCGACGTCCGCATCGCTGCCGACGATCGCCGGGCTCTTGCCGCCCAGTTCCAGCGTCACCGGCGTCAGATTGTCCGCCGCCGCATGCAGGATGTGCCGCCCGATGCCGGTCGCACCGGTGAACAGCAGATGGTCGAACGGCAGTTCGGCGAACGCCCTGCCCACATCCGGCCCGCCACTGACGAACGCCAGTTCGTCGCTCGCGAAATAGCTGCCGACGACCTCTTCGAACAACGCTGCGGTGGCAGGCGTAAACTCGCTCGTCTTGACCATCACGCGATTGCCTGCCGCGAACGCACCGGCGACCGGTCCCATCACGAGATTCACGGGGAAATTCCACGGCGCGATGACGCCCACGACGCCCTTGGGCTGATATTCGACCCAGGCCCGCGCGCCGAGCAGGCCCAGCGGAAATTGCACGGCACGCCGTTCCGGCCGGGCCCAACCGTCGAGCTTCTTCAGCGCATGCGCGATCGGGCCGATCGAGCCGGCGATATCGGTGAGCATCGACTGGTCGCGGCTGCGATGGCCGAAATCCTCGCTGAGCGCATCGCAGAAGCGCGACGCATGGTCGCGGATCATCGCCGCCGCCCGCCGCAACCGATCCTTGCGCACCGCCAGCGTCACCGGCAGTTCCGTCATGAACGCCGCCCGTTGGGCCGCCAGCAACGCGTCGATCCTCACGATCGGCACCCGATCATTCCGGCGACCGGCACGACGAGGCCGTCCTGGCCGGGGCGGTCGATCTGCAACGCTCCCGTCGGCACCTTGGCCCCGTTGGTCAGCCCGTCCTGCTGAACGACCTCCATCGTCAGCCGCGCGGTGACGTCCGCGCCGCGATATTCCGCGCTGTCGGAAAACCCGAGCTTGCCCGCACCGTCCCCCGCCGCTTTCGAAAGGTCGATCGTCCTGCCACTGATCGACAGCCGGATCGTCGCCGGATCAGCGACCGCCATCGCGACGAGCTGGCGATCGGTGGCGCTCCACAGATAGGCAGCGCAGCCCTTCGCGGGCAGTTTCTGCTGACCGATCGCGCCGAGCGTGGACGGAATAGCGACAGGCGCTGGAACGGCCTGGGCCGCGGCGGCGAGCAACACAGCGATCATGACGCCGATACTATCATGGCGATCCATGCAGGGTAAGCCGCCGCGGCGAGCAGCGCACCGAACGGCAGCGCGCTGTCGCGCGAGACCTGCCGCCCGGTCAGGTGCGCGAACAGCGCCACACCCAGCCCGATCACACTGGCGATCACCAGCACCGCCGGCAGCAGACGCCAGCCGAGCCAAAGCCCGATCGCGCCCATCAGCTTCGGGTCGCCCCCGCCCATGCCGTCCCGCCCCCGCCAGGCACGATAGCCGAGGGCGATGGCCGCCAACACGCCATAGCCGGCGACGCCACCGATCATCCTGTCGGCGATCCCCGGGTCGAGGCCGGCGGCACCCGCACCCAGGCCCGCGACGGCGAGCGTTGCGGTCAGCCGATCGGGCAGCCAAAACGCCGCGACGTCCAGCGCTGCGAGCGTCAGCAGCAGCCAGCCGAATATGGCTCCGCCCAGCCCCGTCCAGCCGGGCGCGACTAAACCCGAGACGACGCCGATGAGCAGCGCCGACACCTCCATCCAGCAGTGAAGCGGGTCGATCCGGGCTCCACAGGTGCGGCATCGCCCCCGCTGTATGAGGAAGCTGAGCACCGGCACGAGGTCCGTTGGCGCGAGCGTGCGCGCGCATGCGTCGCACGCCGATCGTCCCGCGACGACCGACCGCCCCTGCGGCCAGCGGATCACCAGCGCTGCGATGAAGCTGCCGAAGATGGCGCCCAGCGCGCCCAACGCGAGCGGCCAGCCCGCGCTCATGTCACGCCTCGGCCTTGGTCCGGTCGCGAATGAGGTAACGATAGACGCCCAGCACGTCGATCAGCAGCAGCACGACGTTCTGCGAACCCAGGGCCCAATCCCGCATCAGCACCGCTCCGGTGATCCAGGCGACGGCGGACAGGCAGAACAGCACCATCGCCCAGCCGGTATCGCGCCGGCCCCAGTCCAACGAGACGACGGCTGCGGCGATCATGCCGCTGATCGATGCAAACCACCGGATTGGTTCGATAAATTCGTTCATTGCCGCCTAGCGCGCGGGACGGCGAAACGATCCACGTGGACGCCGTGCCGGCGCCCGGTCCACGCCGTCCGGCACGGGATTGCAGCGCCCCGATCATTGCCCTCCTCCGCCCCCCGTCCTAAATTGGCCCCAACCAGAACACCGGAGAGCCGCCTTGTCCACCGATCCCGTCGTCATCGTCAGCTACGCCCGCACGCCGATGGGGTCGTTTCAGGGAGCACTCTCCGGCGCTTCCGCAACCGAGCTCGGAGCTGTGGCGGTGAAGGAGGCGGTGGCGCGCGCCGGTGCTTCGGCCGAAGCGGTGGAACGCATCTATATGGGATGCGTCCTGCCGGCCGGATTGGGGCAGGCGCCTGCGCGTCAGGCGGCGATCGGCGCCGGACTCGGCACGCATGTCGAGGCGACGACGGTCAACAAAATGTGCGGATCGGGGATGCAGGCCGCGATTCTCGCCGCCGACGCGCTGGCCGCCGGATCGGCCGACCTGCTCGTCGCGGGCGGCATGGAGAGCATGACCAACGCGCCTTACCTGTCCAACCGGCATCGCGCCGGCGCGCGCATCGGCCATGATACGCTGTACGACCACATGTACCTCGACGGGCTCGAGGACGCCTATGAGCCCGGCAAGCTGATGGGCAATTTCGCCGAGGAGACCGCCGCCGCCTATCAGTTCACCCGTGCCGCGATGGACGATTATGCGATCGAATCGCTGACCCGCGCGCAAAAGGCGCAGCGGTCGGGAGCCTTCGATCGGGAGATCGTCGCGGTCGAGGTGAAGGGCCGCAAGGGCAGCACGACGGTGGCTTTGGACGAACAGCCGGCGAAGGGCGACATCGCCAAGATCCCGACGCTGAAGCCCGCCTTTTCGCGGGAGGGCACGATCACGGCTGCCAACGCGTCGTCGATTTCGGACGGTGCCGCGGCGCTCGTCATGACCCGCGCGAGCGTCGCCGAGCGGCTTGGTCTGACGCCGGTGGCACGGGTGGTGTCGCACGCCGCCCACGCGCATGATCCATCGCAATTCACCACGGCCCCCGTGTTCGCGATGCGCAAGGCGATGGAACGTGCCGGCTGGAGCCGCGACGACATCGACCTGTTCGAGGTGAACGAGGCGTTCGCGGTGGTTTCGATGATCGCGATCCACGATCTGGGCATCGATCCGGCGCGGCTCAACGTTCACGGCGGGGCCTGCGCGCTCGGTCACCCGATCGGCGCGAGCGGCGCCCGCATCCTTGCGACGCTGCTGTCGGCATTGCAGAAGACCGGCCAGCGCCGTGGTCTCGCCTCGCTCTGCATCGGCGGGGGCGAAGCGACGGCGATGGCCGTGGAGTTAATGCACTAGACGGGGGAGACGGTGGCCGTGCCGATCACCGCGATCGGTACAGGTACGATATCTCGCGCTTGTGGCCGTGCAGGCCGATCACGCGCTTGCCGGCGCAGATCGGGGCGGCATGCAGGCGGATCCACCGTTCGCCGCCGTCGACCGGCGCGATCTGGACGTCGAGCGTAAAGCCGCGGCGGTGCCGGATCGCATGCCGACGCAGCCGCTCCATCGCGACGCGCGACGATTCTGCGTAGCGGGCGACTGATGCCTCGCGCGTGACCCGTTCGCCTTCGCGGAAGCCGAACAGCTGATAGACGGCGGGCGACCAGGTCAAAGCGTCGTTGGAGAGATCACAGACCCATGTGCCGGCCATCCCGGCAGGATCGGGGAGCGGAGCCGCGATCGGAGGGAGCTGTGCGCCCTCCTCATGCACCACACCGAGGTCGAAGCGCGCCGGCCACTCGTCCAGCGGCCAGCTGTGGTGGAGGGCGAGCGGTTCGGTCGGCTTCACGGATTACGGCTCCTGCTGCGTGATCCACGTTATAGCCGCAAAATTGAAAAAGCCGTTAGTCCCAAACCGGTTGTATCACGATCAGGGCAGTTGCTCCCCGCTTTCGACCCCCCACAGCCCCTCGGTCGTGACGAAGCCGGCCTGCCCTTTTACATCGAGACGACACCAGCCATCGTTGCATTCGCTGATGCGACCGACAACGCCGGACGCGGCACGCCACAACAGCTTGGATCCGACGGAAGGCCGTTCGTGCATCTCGATCGGCTGCGGGCCGTGGACGATCGCGGTGCGCCGGTCGCTGAGCAGTGCCGCGAGCATCCAGCCCTGCGTGCCGTCGGGATCCTCGACCTTGCGCCACTGTTTGAACGCGGCAATGATCCGCACCGGCAGGTCGGCGCGTTGGTACAGCCAGCTGGCCGGATAGGTCTTGTCGGGACCGGTGCGCATCCGCGCGCGCCCGGCGCTGATCGAACCGAAATACGGCATCTTCTTCTTGGCCTCGGCCGCCAAGGCGCTGCCGTCGGCGGCGATCGTCGCCAACATCGCCAGCGCTAAAGCCCAATGGCGCATCATACCTGTCCTTTTCCCGATCCGCCTTCTCTAACGGCGGCGCGCGCAGTAGCAACGATCCGTTGACGCCCGCGGCTCCCTTCGCCAAGCCATGAGCGCGATGCCACACTCCCGCCGCCATCCCCGGGTGATCGTCACCCGCGAACTCGCCGATCCCGTGATGGAGCGCCTGGAGGCGCTGTTCGACACCGTCAACAATCGCGGCGACGCGCCGATGGATCGCGACCAACTCGCCGCGGCGATGGTCGATTGCGACGTGCTCGTCCCCACCGTCACCGACGATATCGACGCGGCGCTGATCGCCGACGCGGGCGACCGGCTGCGCCTGATCGCCAATTACGGCGCGGGCGTGAACCATATCGCGCTGAAAGCGGCACGGGCGCGCGGCATCATCGTCACCAACACGCCCGGCGTCCTGACCGAGGATACCGCCGACATGGCGATGGCGCTGATCGTGTCCGTCCCGCGCCGGCTGGCGGAGGGCGAGAAGCTGGTGCGATCCGGCGACTGGCACGGCTGGAGCCCCGGTGGCATGCTCGGTCGCCGGATCGGGGGCAAGGCGCTGGGCATCGTCGGCATGGGCCGCATCGGCCAGGCGGTCGCGCGACGGGCGCGGGCGTTCGGGCTGTCGATCCATTACCACAACCGGCGCCGCCTGCCCGCGGTGGTCGAGGCCGAGCTGGGCGCCATCTGGCATGCCGATCTGGACGCGATGCTGGCGACGACCGACATCGTGACGATCCACACGCCGCTGAACGCCGATAGCCGCGACCTGATCGATGCACGGCGCATCGGCCTGATGCGGTCCGACGTGTACCTCATCAACACCTCGCGCGGCGGCATCGTCGACGAAGCCGCGCTGGTCGAGGCGCTGGAAGCCGGACGCCTTGCGGGGGCGGGACTCGACGTGTGGGAACACGAACCGCGCATCGACCCGCGTTTGCTCGCCCTGCCCAACGTCGTCATGACCCCGCACATGGGCAGCGCGACGCTGGAAGGCCGGCAGGCCACCGGCGAACGCGTGATCCAGAACATCCGGATGTGGGCGGATGGTCACCGTCCGCCCGACCAGGTGCTCGAAGGCTGGGCCTGATCGGGCTCGCGCTACGGCAGCGTCATCGCCGCCCGCCGAATTGGTGACGAGCGGTTTTTTGGGACCGCAGGGCGCTCACGGTCCGAACCGCCCTGCCCGTACGGCGCTTAATCGCCGGTCAGGATGCGGTCGACCAACTGCTTGACGCTTGGGACGAACCCGTTGGAATAGAACGGGTCGCGCTTGAAATTGTACGCGGCATGGCCGGCGAACATCAGGTTCTGATCGACGTCGCCACCGTGCGCGATGTCCTGCAGCGTCTTTTGGATGCAGAAGCTGCGCGGATCGGCGAGGCGTCCGGTCGAGTTGGTCTCGGTATCCGCCCAGCTCGAGAAGGAGCATTGCGACAGGCAGCCCATACAATCCGCCTGGTCCTTGCGGATCACGCCTTTCTCGGTCGGCGTGACGAACACCAACGTGTTGTCCGGCGTCTTGAGCGCATCGGTATAGCCCTCGCCGAACCACTGACGCGCGCGCAGCAGATCGTTGCGCGTTACCCAGAAATTCTTGCCTTTAACGCCGACGTCGAGCTGGAAGACGTGATCGCCCGCCTCTTGCGTGGAAAAGGCGATCTGGCGTTCGCTGCGTGCTTCCAGGTTGCGCAGAAACGGGTTGCGCACCGCGGACGAATAGAAACCGGTGGGGCTGAACTTGTGCAGCAGCACCTCGCCTTCCTCGATCTGGGTCAGCCGGTCCTTCCAATCCTGCGGAATCGGGCTTTCCTGAGTCAGCAGCGGGCGCGTGCCATATTGAAAGGCGATCGTTCCCAGTTCGGGATTGTCGATCCAGTCGTTCCAGTCCCGCAGATACCAGACACCGCCGGCCATGACGATCGGCGTGCTGTCGGGAATGCCGCCTTCGCGCATGACGGCACGGAGTTCGGCGACGCGCGGGAACGGATCCTGCGGCTTCAACGGGTCCTCGGCATTCGACAAGCCGTTGTGCCCGCCGGCGAGCCAGGGGTCTTCGTAGACCACCGCCGCCAGCCACTCCGCCGCCTTCGAATAGGCGCGCTTCCACAACGCGCGGAACGCACGGCCGGAAGATACGATCGGCAGGTACGACACTTCGTACGACGCCGCGATCTCGCTCAGCTTATAGGGCATGCCAGCGCCGCAGGTGACGCCCGCGACCATGCCGCGCGTCCGCTCCAGCACGCCGTGCAGCACCCGCTGAGCACCGCCCATTTCCCACAACACGTTGATGTTGATCGCGCCTTTGCCACCCGCGATGTCATAGGCGCGACGAACCTGCTGGACTGCGCCCTCGATGGCATATTCGACCAGCTCCTCATGCCGCTGGCGGCGGGTCAGCGCTTTGTAGACCTGGGGAATGATCTTGCCGTCCGGATCGTAGCTGTCGGCGTTGACCGCGGAAACCGTGCCGATCCCGCCGGCGGCGGCCCAGGCGCCAGCCGAGGCGTGGTTGGTCGCAGCGACTCCCTTGCCCCCTTCAACCAGCGGCCAGACCTCGCGGCCATTGTAGACGATCGGCTTCAGGCCCTTGAACACGGAAAACATCACCTCATCCCGGGGGTAAATACGGCCGGCTATACAAGAAGGATGCGGTGATGCGAAGGAATTGCGATGTGGGTTAGGCATGAGGGCCGCGCAGCGACTCTCCCACCCATTTTAGCCATGGATTAACCCTGATCGGGCAAAGGGTTTCTCCACGCACATAACGACCAGTCAGGGAACAGACCAATGGGGGTCCTCAATCATTTGATCGCGCCGCGACGGCCCGCCCGTCGCCAGCTCGCCGCCACCATGCGTTCGCCGCTGGGCGCGCTGCTGCTGCCGCAATTCGAACGGCTCGGCCTGAACGCCGGCGAGGTGCCGAGCCATGGTCCGACCGGCTCGGCCTGGTCGCGCGCCTATGTTCTCGGCGCCGCCTGCGCCTCGCTCCAGCAACAGGACGCTGCACCGTCGAGCGACCAGGAATGCTTTGCGATCGCCCATACCGCCTTTGCCATGACCTATGGCGAGACCAACGCGCGGCTGATCCTTGCCGAAACGATCGCCGCCGCTGAAGCACAGGAGCCGGAGGTCGAGGACGGCCTGCTCCACGGTGCCGCCGATCTGGCACTGGTGGCTGCCGGAGAACCCGGCGCCTCGCTGCATCTTGTCGCGCGCGTGAAGGAAGAGTCGATCGAGGCGAACTAGGCCCGGGATCTGCGTAGCCGGCTTTGCCGTTACGATGGGTCCAGCACGCCCGGTCGCCGCATCGCGCCCGCATACAGATCGCGATACCGCGCGATCATGACCGCGGCGTCGAACTCCGCCTGCGCCTTCCGACGATTTGCCGCGCCGATGCGCGCGCGCAGATCGGCGTTCGAGACGAGGGCCTGCAATGCGTCGCGCAGCAGCACCGCGTCACCGCCGGTGACGAACGGTGCATTTTCCGGCGCTACCATCCGTGCGACGTCGCCGACCGGCGTGCTGACCACGGGCAGGCCCGCCGCCATCCCTTCCACGACCGAAATCGGAAACTGCTCGCTCGTCGAAGACAGCGCCATGATGTCGAACGCCCCGACGAACCGGTAAGGGCGATCGAGGAAGCCGGCGAGCACCACACGGTCTGCGATCCCCATCGCCCGTGCCGCCGCTGCGATCGCCTCGCGCTCCGGCCCCTCGCCGACGATCACCAGCCGGAACTTGCCCGCGATCCCGCCGCAGGCGCGCACCAGGAGCGGCAGGTCCTTGACCGCGCGCAGACCCGCGAGTGCGCCGATCACGACCTCGCCCGGCTGCCGCTTGAAACCCGGAATGGCGCGCGCATCCGGCTTTTGCGTATAGAGCATCGTATCGATACCGTTGGCGATGCGATGCACGCGCGCCGGCGGCTGCTTCCACGTCCTGAGCGCGATCGCCTCCAGCACCGCCGACGGCACGGCCAGCGCCTGCGCGGCACCGAGGGCCAGACGGCGATACACGTTGCGCTCGATCTTCAGGCCCCGCGCCTCATCCGCGTTGAAGCCGTCTTCGTGATGCACGAGCGGCGGCGCGCCTTTGGGAAACACCCTCCGCGCCATCACACCGTCGATCGCGCCCCAATTATAGGTCAGCACCAGATCGAAGCGCCGCATGTATTTCGCCAGCGCCTCGTAACGGGTGACCGAGGGCCGCCCGGTGAGCGAGGGAGGATCCTGCGCGATTTCGTAGCGGATGCCCCGCGCGATCGAATCACGGGCACCCAGTTGATCGGGCACGCCGCTGACGATGGTGTGCCGCGCCGCGTCGCCGAACGCGTTCATCAGCCGCACCGCCCGCGCCTCCTTGCCACCAAGGCTGAAGCTGGAATGGAGATGAAGGATATGGACCGGTTGCGGCATGATGCTCCTCTAACCGCATGCCGTTACTGGAGGAAGAACGCTCGTGCCGGCAGAGATGCGCGATCCGCAGTGGTGCGCAGCGATCACCGGAACCGCAGGCGACGCCCCTCGACGAGCGAACGCCAGGCCCACTCCACCGGCGCGATGCGGAAATGCCGCATGTAAACGACCGCCGCCCACAACAGCGCAACATCCACCGCGAGCGCCACCGCCATCAGCGCGGCCCAGCCCATTCGTCCGTACAGGCCGAGGCCGAAGGGCGAAAATATCAGCCACGACACGATCACCGTCTGCGCGACATAGAGCGTCAGCGCCGCACGCCCCGCCGCCACGAACGGCCGCAGCCATCGCTCGCCCCGGAAGGTCGAGGCCAGCAGCGCGAACAGGGCGACATGGCCGATCGTCATCGCGAGCCGCGACGCATCTTCCCATATCCACGCCAGTTCGGCGCGACCGTCGAAGCGCGTCGCCTCCCATGCGGCGTAGACACGCAGCGGCACGCCCAGCCCATAGCCCGCCGCCAGCATCCACCAATATGCTCGGCGCGACCACCGCCCACCCAGCGAGCCCAACCGATAGAGGCCGGCGCCGAACAGCATCGTCGCCGCCGCTTCCCAGACGAACATGACCTCGTCCGATCCCAGCCGGTCGATCGCCACCCGCCATTGCCCGTGCACCCAGGCCGTCCGGTCGCCGTGCCCGAAGCGATCCTCGCTCAGCACCGCGGCGCGATTGGCCGCATCGAAGGCGACCCGTTCCGCCACGCTTTGCTCCGGCGACCGTGCCAGAACCGTTGTCGTGCCGAGTGCCATCGTGAACGCCGCATAGGACAGGCCGAGCGTCAGCAGCGCCCGCGTCGGCAGCGCACGCATCGTACAGGCGACCAGCGCCGCGACCGCATAGGTATGCAGGATGTCGCCCGGCCACAGCAGCAGAAACATGTGCGCCATGCCGAACGCCCACAGCACCGCCTGCCGCCAACCGAAGCGCAGCGGCACGGCCAGCAGGCTTTCCGACGTGGCTGCGATCCGGTCGGTCAGGATCAGCATCCCCGCACCGAACAGCATTTCGAGCAGCGCCCGTGCGGTCCCTTCGATCAACAGCGTGCGCAACCACCACGCGACCCGGTCCATCCCGCTCCAGCCGAGGTGCCGCACGTCGGCCCAATTGGCGGTCATCGACGCGCCCATCTCGCTGACGTTCATGAACAGGATCGCGAGGATCGCCACACCGCGCAGGATGTCGAACAGCGCGATCCGCGGCGCGCCGTCCGGTTCCTCGGCCGGACGCGGGGTCACGAAACGGCCTTCTCCAGCAACCGGTCGATCGGGCCGTGCAGCGCCGCTTCGGCCAGCGTCGGCGCATGGCCGACGCCCGGCAGCGTCAGCAGTTCCGCCCGGTCGAGCGCCGCCAGCATCCGTTCCGCCACCGGCTGCGCGAGCACGTCGGATCGCCCGCCCCGCACGATCAGCACCGGCACGTCGCGCAACGCCGACAGCGCCGCCCACATGTCCGGTCCGCTCTCGTTTCCCGGCACGCGGAACGGCTCGGCGATCTTGAGATCATAGTCGAGCACGATCCGGCCGCCGCTGTTCAATCGATAGACGCGCTTGGCCATCGCCAGCCAATCCTCGATGGCCCAGTCGGGATAGATGTCGGCGTTGTTATCGGCCAGGCTGCGCGCGGCGTGCATCCAGGTCGGGCAGCTGCTGCCCTTGCCGACATAGCTGCGGATGCGGGTGGTGCCGACCGGGTCGATCTCCGGCCCGACATCGTTGAGCAGCGCCGCCGCGATATCCGCCCCCGCCTGCGCCAGCAGCATCGTCACGATCCCGCCGAGCGAAGTTCCGACCGCGACGAACCGGCCGATGCCCCGCTCCTCCAGCAACCGCTGCACGTCCGCGACATAGGTCGCGGGGACGTAGGTCATCGGGTCCTTGGCATATTCGCTGCCGCCGCGCCCGCGGAATTCGACCGCGATCACCTGCCGCCGCCCCGCCAGCCGCGCCGCCAGCGCATCATAGTCGCGCGCGTTGCGGGTCAGGCCGGGGAAGCACAGCACCGGCGGCAGGCTCTCGTCGCCGCGATAGAGCCGGTAATGCAGCTTCAATCCATCGGCGGACAGCCAATAGCAGTTTTCATAAGCGGCCATGGTTGCGTCCCGAGGTTGTCGACCTCCATATCCACACATGCCTACCCGCCCGCAAGCATACCGCCCCGCCGCCGCGCTGCTCGATCTCGGCCCCACGTTGTGGGACCCGGTCGCGGCCGCCGATTTTCCGCAGACGGTCCTGCGCTTCCGCAACGATCGCGCCGCGTCGCAGGTGGGGCTCGACACGCTCAGCGACGAGGAATGGACCGAGGCGTTCGGTCGCTTCGCGCCGCTGCCCGGTACGCTGCCGCAGCCGCTGGCGCTGC
The DNA here is from genome assembly GCA_964419295.1 of uncultured Stakelama sp. Lineage (GTDB taxonomy): Bacteria > Pseudomonadota > Alphaproteobacteria > Sphingomonadales > Sphingomonadaceae > Sphingomonas. The sequence continues at coordinate 45,268 of CAYQPM010000001.1, forward strand.
GCTATCACGGGCACCAGTTCCGCCAGTACAACCCGGACATCGGCGACGGTCGCGGCTTCACCTTCGCCCAGCTGCGCGACGATGGCGGACGCCTGATGGACCTCGGCACCAAGGGATCGGGGCAGACGCCGTACAGCCGGTTCGGCGACGGCCGACTGACATTGAAGGGCGGCGTACGCGAAATCCTCGCGACCGAGATGCTCGAGGCGCTGAACGTGCCGACCAGCCGCACGCTGTCGCTGATCGAAACCGGCGAGGATCTGGTGCGCGGCGACGAACCCAGCCCGACCCGATCGGCGGTGATGGTCCGCCTTAGCCATGGTCATATCCGCATCGGCACGTTCCAGCGGCTCGCCTATCTGCAGGACGAGGACGGCATGCGCGCCCTCGTCGGCTATGTGCTGCGCAACCTGTACGGCGAGGACTCGGACGATCCGCTCCGTCTGCTCGACCATGTCGTCACCCGCACCGCATTGCTGGCATCGCGCTACATGGCCGCGGGCTTCGTCCATGGCGTTCTCAACAGCGACAATATCAACGTCATCGGCGAAAGCTTCGATTACGGCCCGTGGCGCTTCGCTCCGACGTGGGACCCGGCGTTCACCGCCGCGTATTTCGATCACGCCGGCCTTTATGCATTCGGCCGCCAGCCCGAAGCCGTCCATTGGGATGTGATGCAGCTCGCCGCCTCGCTGCGCCTGATCGCCGAGAGTGATCCTCTGATCGCGCTGCTCGAACAATTCGGACCGCGCTATCAACCGCAGATCACCGGTGCACTGCTCTGGCGCATGGGGGTCCTGCCCCGCTCGCCGGAGGAAGACCGCGCACTGGTCCAGGTCATGGAGCGTGCGCTGCGCACGACCGCCGCGCCGATGGACCGGTTCTTCTTCGACGTCTTCGGCGGCGACCTGCCCGCCGAATACGGGGAGCCATGGGATGCGCTCCGCACCGCGCTCGGCGCCTATGGTCCGCGCAAGAATCGTGACCACGCCTATTGGCATGGCAAACCCTGTGGCATGCTGATCGACGAGGTCGAGGCGATCTGGACACCGATCGCCGATGCGGACGACTGGTCCGCGCTGCACGCCAAGGTGGCGGCGATCCGCACGATGGGCGAAGCGCTGGCCTGATCTTCCGGCACCTCGCGCATCTTGCCGCCATATCGCCATTCGCCTAACCCACCGGCCGAAAGGGCGACTGGCAAGCATGGCTGACGCGATCATTTCCTACGAACCCGCGACCGGCGCCGAGCTGTGGAGCGGTGCGATCGGCGATGCCGATGCCGAGGTTGCGGCTGCGCGCTCCGGCTGGGCCGCATGGGCTGCGCTGCCTCTCGCCGTTCGCATCGAAACGCTGCGGCGTTTCGGCAATGTCGTGCGCCAACGCCACGAAGCCTTCGCCGACCTGCTCGCGCGCGAAACCGGCAAGCCGTTGTGGGAGGCCCGGACCGAGGTCGATACGGTCATCGCCAAGGTCGATATCTCGGTCACGGCCTATGCCGAGCGGACCGCGCAGCGGCGGCTCGAATCGCCGATGGGCAGCCGCATGGCGCTGCGTCACAAGCCGCACGGCGTGCTTGCGGTGCTCGGCCCCTACAATTTCCCCGCGCACCTGCCCAACGGCCACATCGTGCCGGCGCTGCTGGCCGGCAACGCCGTGGTGTTCAAACCGTCGGAAAAAACGCCGGCGACCGGCGCGTTCCTGGTCGATTGCTACCGCGCCGCCGGAGTGCCCGAAACCTGTATCCGCGTGCTCATCGGCGGTCCTGCCGAGGGCAAGGCGCTTGCCGAGCATCCGGACATCGACGGTCTGCTGTTCACCGGATCGGCGCGCACGGGGCTCGCACTCAATCGTGCCTTCGCCAGCAAGCCCGAGAAGATCCTGGCACTGGAGATGGGCGGCAACAACCCGATCATCGTCTGGGACACGCCCGACCTGCATTCCGCGGCCGTGCTCGTGATCCAGTCCGCCTTCACCACCGCCGGGCAACGCTGCACCGCGGCGAGGCGGCTGATCGTGCAGGACCGGTTGTACGATCCGCTGATCGAAACGATCAACACGATGGTCGGGCGCCTGATCGTCGGCGCCCCGCACGACGATCCGCAACCGTTCATGGGGCCGGTGATCGACAACCAGGTCGCCGATCAGCTGACCGAGAGCTTCCTTGCACTGCTGATGCGTGGCGGCCGTCCCATCCGCCATCTCGAGCGGCTGGCGGACGATCGCCCGTTCCTGGTGCCTGCGATCATCGACATGACCCAGGCAACCGAGCGGCCCGACATCGAATTGTTCGGGCCGATCCTCCAGGTCTTCCGGGAAGCGGATTTCGACGCGGCGATCACCACCGCCAACGATACCCGCTACGGTTTGTCCGCGGCGCTGATCAGCCAGACCCCGTCGCTCTACGACCGTTTCTGGGCCGGCATCCGCGCCGGCATCGTCAACTGGAACCGGCCCACCAACGGTGCGTCGTCGTCGGCGCCGTTCGGCGGCGTCGGCTGGAGCGGCAACCATCGCCCCAGCGCCTATTATGCCGCCGATTACTGCGCCTATCCGGTGGTCAGCAACGAGGCGGAGTCGGCGCGAGCGAATATCGGTATCGGCCTGCGGGACGCGTGATCCGCCGGCGCATCGATCTGTCGCGAAAGCCTGCCTAGGGCCTGCCAAAGCATCGCTGGCTTGCCCGGCCCCTGATGGCGGCCCATCTGGCGATCATGGCTACGCTTCTCGATCCCAGTGCCCGCGGGCGCGTCATCCTCGTCGGTGCGGGACCGGGCGATCCCGGGCTGCTGACCGTGCGCGCGGTCGAGGCGCTCAGGAGTGCCGATGTCGTGGTGCACGACGGCCTGATCGACCCGCGCGTGCTCGATATCGCGCCGCCGGACGCACAGCGGATCTCCGTCGCGAAGCAGCGGGCGCGGCATACGCTTCCGCAGGAGGCGATCAACGCCTTGATCGTCGCGCATGTGAAGACCGGCGCGATAGTGATCCGGCTGAAGGGTGGCGATCCCTTCATCTTCGGTCGCGGCGGAGAAGAGGTCGAGGCGGTGCGCGCCGCCGGCCTGCCGGTCGAGGTCATCCCCGGCGTATCCGCCGCGCTTGGGTGCGCGGCAGAGGCGATGCTGCCGCTCACCCACCGCGACCATTCGAGCGCGGTCAGCTTCGTCGCGGGCCAGTGCAAGGGTTTGTCCGAACAGGATTGGTCCGGCCTCGCCGGGCAGGGGCGCACGCTCGTCATCTACATGGGTGTCGCGACCGCGACCGACATCGCCGACAAGCTGATGGCCGATGGCGTCGCGCCCGACATGCCGGTGGCGGTGCTGGAGCGCGGCACGCTCGCCGGCAGTCGCGCGATCCGCACGTTGCTCGCCGACCTCGGCCCGATGGTGGCGCGCGAGGCGGTGCAAAGCCCGGCGATCATCGTCGTCGGAGAGGTCGTCGAACTCTCGGACGCCGAGGACAAGCTCGCGCGCTGGGCACGCATCGCGGAGGCGGCGGCATGAGGCTGTTGACCGGGAACGACCTGCCGAGCGGCGATGTCCTGTGGTGGACCGGCACCGGCTGGTCGCGACACGTCGAGGATGCCGCTGACGTCGGCCAGGACGGCGAGGCGATCCTTCAGGCCGAGGAAGGCGCGCGCCGGATCAACGTACCGTATCTGATCGATGCCATTCCCACGCCGGACGGCCCCCGCCCCGCCCACATCAAGGACCGCATCCGCGCGCTCGGCCCAACGGTTCGGCCCGACCTGACGCTGAAGCCCGCCGACCCGTCGGCGGGCAGCTGGGTAATCTGACCAACCAGTCCACGACGTCGCGAGTGCCGATCGTCGCGCTCTAACGTTCGGATGGGCCGGCACAGGCCGGTTCGCCTGGGGCGCCTGCCTTCAACAAGCTCGTGCTTCCGATGTCATCGTCATCGCTTCACCGATCGATCGACAGCGGACATGATCCCAAGTCATGCGTCAGATATCTCACGCGATTTGGGCACTGGTAGATTGCCTTGCTGGCGGCGAAGCATCCCTCGTTTGTAGCGCGCGCACCGCTCCACCATCTAATGTGATACTGGCGACGGGGTCCCATGTACCCCGCCCCGCGCGACGTGAGATCCGGATCAACGATGTACAGATACGACCAATATGACCAGGCGATCGTCGATGCCCGAGTCGACGAATTCCGCGATCAGGTGGAGCGGCGGCTGTCCGGACAGCTGACCGAGGACCAGTTCAAGCCTTTGCGGCTGATGAACGGCCTCTATCTGCAATTGCATGCCTATATGCTGCGCGTGGCCATACCCTATGGCACGCTCGATTCGCGCCAGATGCGGATGCTCGGCAGCATCGCGCGCCAGTACGACCGCGGCTACGGTCACTTCACAACGCGGCAGAATCTGCAGTTCAACTGGATCAAGCTCGCCGACACGCCGGACATCCTGGCGAAGCTGGCGACGGTCGAGATGCACGCGATCCAGACCAGCGGCAATTGCATCCGCAACATCAGCGCCGACCAATATGCCGGCGCCGCTGCCGACGAAGTTGCCGATCCCCGCCCCTGGGCCGAGCTGATCCGCCAGTGGAGCACCTTCCACCCGGAATTCAGCTACCTGCCGCGCAAATTCAAGATCGCGGTGATCGCCGCCGCCGAGGATCGCGCGGCGATGCGGCTGCACGATATCGGCATCCAGCTGGTCGAACGCGACGGCGAACTGGGCGCGACGATCTACGTCGGCGGCGGCATGGGCCGCACCCCGATGATCAGCCACCTGATCCGCGACTTCGTCACCGCCGACGACCTGATGAGCTACCTGGAAGCGTGCCTGCGCGTCTACAATCGCTATGGCCGCCGCGACAATATCTACAAGGCGCGGATCAAGATCCTGCTGCACGAGATCGGCGCGGACGAATATCGTCGCCAGGTCGAGGAGGAATTCGTCGCGGTCAAGCAGTTGGGGATCGATCCGCCGCGTGCCGAACTCGACCGCATCACCGCGATGTTCGCAGCCCCTGCGTTCGACACGGCCGCATCTGACGAACTCGACCGCAGCGACCATGCATTTGCCGTGTGGCTCCACCAGAATGTCGCGGCACACAAGCAGGCCGGCTATCGCATCGTCAACGTCAGCCTGAAGCCGGCGGGTGGCATTCCCGGCGATGCCAGCGCCGACCAGATCGATCTACTCGCCGACCTTGGCGCGCGCTATTCGTTCGACGAGCTGCGCGTGACCCATGCCCAGAACATCGTACTGCCGCATGTCGCGGTACGCGACCTGAAGGCGGTGTGGCAGGCGCTGGACGCTGCGGGACTGGCCGAGCCGAACCTCGACCTGATTACCGACATCATCGCCTGCCCCGGCCTGGATTATTGCAGCCTCGCCAACGCGCGTTCGATTCCGCTGGCGCAGAAGATCGCGAACCGCTTCGCCGACCGCGATCGGCAGCGGGACCTTGGCGAACTGAAGCTCAAGATCAGCGGCTGCATCAACGCCTGCGGCCACCATCATGCCGGCCACATCGGCATCCTCGGCGTCGACAAAAAGGGCGTCGAGAATTTTCAGCTGTCGCTGGGCGGGTCCGGGGCGGAGGACGTCAGCCTCGCCAAGATCACCGGACCCGGCTTCTCGGAGGACGGCGTGGTCGATGCGATCGAACGCGTCACCGACACCTATGTCGCGATGCGGACGGAGGGCGAGCGCTTCCTCGACACCTACCGCCGAGTCGGCTTCGAACCGTTCAAGGAGGCGATCTATGGTTGATGCAGCCCTGCTCCGCTTCCGCGACGACGAGCCCCACGACGAACCTGCGGTGACGCTCGATGCGTTTCTGGGGCAAAGCAACGCCACCGCCGTTCGGCTGGAAGCGGGCGAGGATGCGCGCGCGCTGCTGCCGCAGCTGGGCCAATTGGCGATGGTCGAGGTCAGCTTTCCGACGTTTCGCGACGGCCGGGGCTATAGTGCGGCGCGGGTGCTGCGCGAGGCCGGCTATACCGGCGAACTGCGCGCCGCCGGCGACGTGCTGGTCGACCAGCTGCCGCTGATGCGACGCTGCGGCTTCGACAGCTTCGCGCCGCAGGCGCCGATCGATGCCGAGGCGCTGCAACGCAGCCTCGACCGCTACGATTATCGATATCAGGCCGCCGCCGATCCGGTCGTTCCGGTGTGGAAATTGCGTCATGGCTAGCCGTGCGATCGATACGATCGACGTTGCCCCGCCCTTCACCACCGCCGATGCCGCCGCGATGCAGATCCGCTTCGCCGGCGTGCCGGCCGCGGCGATGCTGCGAGACCTGCTGACCGGCGAGCTGGCCGGCCGCATCGCCTCCGTGTCGTCCTATGGCGCCGAGTCCGCGGTGCTGCTGCACATGGTGGCGCAGATCGACAGGGACGTGCCGGTGATCTTCACCAACACGCAAAAGATGTTCGGTGAGACGCTCGCCTATCGCGACGCCTTGTCGGAGCGGCTGGGCCTGACCGACCTGCGCGTCTTCCGTCCCGACCCTCATCTGCTCGCGGCGCGGGACGCGACCGGCATGCGCTGGTCCTACGATCCCGACGGCTGCTGCGAGATCCGCAAGGTCGAGCCGCTGCGGCGGGCGCTGGCGCCGTTCGACGCCTGGATTTCCGGGCGCAAGGGCTTCCAGGCCGGTACGCGCACGGCGATGCCGCGCTTCGAGGAGGACGAGGGTCGGCTGAAGATCAACCCGCTCGCAGACTGGAACAAGACGCAGCTCGACGGCTATTTCGAGGAACACGAACTGCCGCGCCACCCGCTGGAGGCGCAAGGCTATCTGTCGATCGGCTGCGCGCCCTGCACCAGCAAGGTCAAGCCCGGCGAAGACCCTCGGGCCGGCCGCTGGCGTGGCTGGGACAAGGTGGAATGCGGCATCCACATGTCCGCCCTGCCGGGCGACGATCCGGCATTCTGACAGATTAGGGCTTTTAGTTTAGTGCATTGTGGAGCCAAGCTTGCACTGATTGTGCGGTTCGGAAGCCGGAAGGTAGGTTGGCATTGGGTGCGGAATGCCAGAATATCGCGGCCACCCGTCAAAGCGGAGGCTGACCGGCACCCTGCCAACGTACACCCCCCGCCCCGGCCTCGATGTTTGCCCAGGCGGTGACAGATAGAAACCGGTGTGCGTTCAGCTATTCGTCGCGAAGGCGACCGTCGATCTTCATGTCTCTGATCCTTGCCCACAGGCTTTAAACGGCGGGAGGATCATACTCGTGCCGAGTGAAGATCAGGGAGAACGTCACATCTGCTTTGACCGTGCCGGCCTGCACATGATCACGCGGCTTGCCGCCGTTCCTTGGTCATTAGCCGTTCCAGTTTCATCGCCGTCAGCGGGCGGCTGATCCGATATCCTTGCGCCATGTCGCAGCCCGCTTCGCGCAGGAAGGCGAGGCAGGCGTCGTCCTCGATGCCCTCGGCGACCACCTTCAGGCCGAGGTCGTGGGCGAGATCGATCGTCGAGCGCACCATGAGTTCGTCGGCGCGGACGAGATGGGCGTGCTGGACGAAGCTGCGGTCGATTTTCAGCTCGGACAGAGGCAGCTGGCGAAGGTAGCTGAGCGTCGATTGGCCGGTGCCATAGTCGTCCATCGATATGGCGACACCCTGATCACGGAACGCCGACAGGGTCGCGGCGGCACGCTCAGGATCGGACAGGGTCGCCGATTCGGTGACTTCGAAGATCAGGCTTTCCGGCGGGACGACGCGTCGCGCCACCAGCGCAGTCACGGATTCGGCGAAGGCCGGAAGCGCGATCAGCGTCGCGGACAGGTTGACGGCCGCGGTCAGGTCGATCCCCTGCGTCCGCCAGCGTGCCACGTCTTCGATCACCTGCGCCATGACGAACAAGGTCAGCGGCCCGATGCGGTCGGACTGCTCCGCGAGCGGGATGAAGGCGTCCGGCCCGATCATGCCGCGGACGGGGTGACGCCAGCGCACGAGCGCTTCCACGCCGGTGATCCGATCCGTCGCCAGCGCGAGCTTGGGCTGGTAATGCACCTCGATCTCGCCGTTGCTCATCGCCTGGTCCAGCTCGCCCATGAGCACCAGACGCCGTTCCATCGCATCGACATCGATCGCACTATGCTGCCAGAACACACCGGCGGCGGCGGCTTCGCTCGCGGCGCGGATCGCATTGACCAGCCTGTCCGATGGCGTGCCCCTGCCGTCCGCCATGCCGATATGTACGGCGGCGTCCGTACGGCGACCGAGAATTTCGACGGGTTGGATGAGCAGCGCCTTCAGCCCGGCAATATGCTCGGCGAGCGCATCGGGCGGAACGACCAGCTCCAGCGCAAGCAGCCGGTCGGACAAGCGGTAGACACTACCACCCGACGCCAGCCGCAGACGGTCGGCCAGGCGCAGGATCATGTCGTGGCCGGCCCGCTCGCCCATCAGCGTCACCACCGCATCGAAGTTGCCGACTTGGGCCACGACGATCGGGGTTGCGGCATCCCCACCATAATCGCGCATCATCGCGCGCTGGTTGGGCAGGCCGGTATCGTCGTCGACGCACCTTTGTCGATCGAACCGCTCGGCGAGGTGCAAGGCGAAGCGACCCAGCATGACCACGCCAAGCAGCGCGAAGGCCGTCGCAAGCGGATAGACGATCGCCAGATGCCGTTGCGCGAGTATCGCCGCGACGAACAGCAGCAGCGGTGCCGCCGCCGCGACCGGGACCGCCAGTGACGCCCGTCGCATCGCCAGCATCAGCGCGCCGAGCAGCAGCGCGCAGATCATCGGCGCGGCGGCGCCTGCCGATGTCGGCACGGCCGCCATCAGCGTTTCCGCGGCGAGTGCCTGGACTATGACGCCCGGCAGCACGCCCCAATGCGGCGTCGCATAGCGATCGCCCATCTCGACCGCGGTCGCACCGATCAGCACGTCTCGCCCGCGAACGAGGGCGGGATCGAACCGGCCGTGCTCGACCGCGACGAAGCTCGTCCGGGGCAGCAAGGCGGGATCGATGCCGAAATCGATCGGGAAGAACGCGTCCGCCGTTCCTGAGCGACGCGCCATATAGGCCGACAGCGACGGACGCGGCACGCCGGAGGTGATCGTACCGAAGGGTGCACGGCGGACGACGCCGTCGGGGTCCGGCTGCATGCTGACCGACGTCAGCGCGGCGTGCCGGCGGAATGCGGGCAGCGGCAGTGCATCGATCGATCGCTGCTCACCCGATCGATCACGCTGCGCAAAGGTCGGCAACGCCACGATGTCGTTCGCCCGCGCCAACGCTGCCGTCATGGACCGGTCACCGTCCGGCGTGCTCGCCGAGGAGAAATCGACGTCGAAGGTGATGGACGCCGCGCCCGCGGCGTGCAGGCGATCGATCACCGCCGCATAATGTTCGCGGGGCCATGGCCAGCGACGGATCGCGGCAACGCTGGCCGCATCCATTTCGACGACGACGACTTGCCCGCTGGGCGATCGGACCGTCGCCGCGACACGCAGCGGATCGATCAGCCGGTCGAGCCGCTCCCCTATCCCGCTCATGGCGAGCACCATGCCGACGAAAAGCGCGATCGACAGGATCGCACCTGATTTGAAACGATATGATGCGTCGGCGAAAATCAAAACGTGCAGCTCCAGGCAGCGCATGTCACCGATAAGCGACCCGGTCCTAACGTTCGGTAATCACCCGACTTGTGGTCAGGCGAGCGGTGTGCCGAGCACCCCTTGCAACCTGGCGTCGGGAATAGCGCCTTCGAACGCGATGCCGGCACGCAGATTCTGTTCCCAGGCGACGATGCCCGCTGTGCTCAGCAAACCGCACCGCAGCGTAAGGTGAGTGCCGGGTGGCACAGGGGAGCCGACATGGATCAGCGCACCCGACATCGAAATGTTGAGCACATGGGCGCGCCGTTCACTGCCATCGATCTCGATGACGCAGGGCTGGAACGCCTTGTAGCGCGGTGCCCGCGTGCGCCCGGCGGCGCCTGTCACTTGCCCTTGACCTTCGTCTGGTCCGCCAGCGCCTTGGCGGCTTCCTCGGCCTCCTTCGACGCCTTCTTTGCCGCCTCATCGGCCGCCTTCGCAGCGGCCTTCGACGCATCCTCGGCGGCCTTCAACGCATCCTTGGCAGCCTTTTCGGCCTCCTTGGCAGCGTCGGCGGCAGCCTTGGCCGCGTCCTTCTCGGCATCCTTTGCAGCTTTCTCGGCATCCTTGCCCGCCTTGTCGGATGCCGCCTTGGCCGCATCGTCGGCAGCCTTTTGCGCTTCCCGCGCGGCCTTCTCCGCGTCCTTGTCGGATGCCATCTTGGCGGCATCCTTCGCCGCCTTGTCGGCGCTCGCACGTTCCGCCTCGGCACTTGCCTTATCGGCGTCCTCGGCAGCCTTGGCGGCATCGCGCGCCGCCTTGTCGGCAGCCGCCCGGGTCGAGGCATCGTCGGAAGCGGCTGCGGCATCGGCCGCTGCCTTGGCCAGGCGAGCGGCGTCCGCGGCCGCAGACTGTGCGCTGGCCCGCGCGGCATCCTTGGCGGACTGCTCGGCCGCCGCCTGCGCCGCCTGTTCGGCAGCGGCAGCAGCCGATTTCGCGGCCTGATCGGCGGCGAGTGCGGCAGCGGCATTGGCGGCGGCGCTGCGCGCCTGATCGCTCGCGGCCTGTTCGGCGGCGGCGGCGGATTGGGCGGCGGCGGCAGCGGCAGCCTGCGCGGTACGCTCCGCTTCCGTCGTCGCGGCCGATGCGACGTTCGCACCGGTCGCAACGGCTTTCTCCGCCGCGGCGGCATTCGCCTCATCCGCCCGCGCCGCATTGATCGACATCGCGACTTCGACGACCTTGGTGGCCGATGTCGCCGCTTCGGTCGCGGCGCGGGCAGCACCGGCAGCGTCGGCGATGTCCGCCCGCCCGCCGACGGAGCCGGTTACGAGCCCATCCGTCGTCTTCGCCAGCGACACCGGCTGTTCGTAGACGGCAGCAAGGACGGCGGGAGCCTCGGCTATCTCGGTCGGCGCGGCCGTGGCGATCGGCGCCGGGCTAGCTGTGGGCACCGACGGCGGTGCGTCGCCGGTTACCGGTGCGTTGGGAGACACGACGACCTTGGTCTTTCCCCCGCTCTCGACCTGCATGCGATAGCGGTCGCCAGCCGAAATCAGCGCCACTGCGCCCGGCAGCACCAGATCGTGCGCGCCGCCGTCCAGCGTGGCGACGTCGACCGCCCCTTCGATCACCTGCAGCGCCGTGCCGCGATCGGTCACCCCGACGGAGAATGTCGTGCCCTTGACCACTGCGGCGAGATACGGCGTCTTCACCTCGAAATGCGGCGTCATCTTCTTCTTGATCATGAAGACGACGTTGCCGAAATCCTCGAACACGCGGGTGAAGCCGGTTGCTTCCTGTTCCGCCACGGGCAGCCGCAACTGGGATGCCGGTGCTACCATCATGAACTCCGTGCCGCGCACGAGGACCACGCGTCCGCCCTTGCCGGTCGTCACGGTGTCTCCCGCCTCGACCACGAGGCCGCGCGTGGCGACCTTGTTCAACCCGGAACGCGATATCTGCACCGGTCCCGACATCTCGCTGACCGTCCAGCGCACAGGCGCAGCGACCGCGATGCTGGAACAGGTGACGGCGAACGTCGCCAACAGGAACTTGCGCATCGGTATCTCCGGAGCGGACGCCCCATTTGTCCGCGCTCTCTCATCTCACCCGCAACTTTCGAGCCCGTGACCAATTGCGGTAAACACCGGATTAGGGAGCGGCTAAGCTAACGAAATCACAAGGTTCCTGCCGCTAAGCGACCGTTGCGAACGCACAAAGGGACCGACATGCCGACACGCCGCCACGCCTTGTGGCTTCATCTCGGCGGCACTGCCGCCACGCTTGGTTGCGCAATGCCGGCGAACGCCCAGACCCGATTGGACCGCGCCGATCCGACCATCGTCGAACAGGCGCTGCCCCGACCGACGACCGCGGTCGTCACCCATGAACCACCCAGGCTCGTCGTCGACCCCAGCGTGTTCGACGAACCGGAATATGCCGAACACACCGGTACGATCACCGCCGTCATGATCGAAGGCGCAGAAGGCATCGATCGCGCGCCCTTCGGCCCGGTCTACGCCGACGTCCTCGGGCGGGAACCGAGCCGCGCAGATCTGGCGCGGTTCGTCGGTCGCATTGCCGCCGCCGCGCGCGAGGAAGGCTATCCGCTCGCCAGCGCGTCGATCGGTGCACAGACAATCGCCAACGGCATCCTCCACGTCCAGCTCGACCTCGGAAGGATCGACGCCGTCCGCGTGATCGGCGCGCGCAACTCGGCGGCCGACGCGCTGCTCGCGCACGCCCTGGTAACGGGTCGGGCGCCGCGCCGCCGCGAGTTGGAACGGGCGCTGCTGCTGGTCGGCGACCTGCCCGGCGTGCGTGTCGTCGGCAGCCAGTATGTTCTGCAGAACGGGTTCGGCATCCTGCTCGTGACGATCGAGAGCGAGCGCGCCAACGCGTTCGCGCAGCTGGACAATCGCGGCAGCAGCGAAATCGGGCCGATCCGCTCGACCCTGCTCGCCAACGTTCGCAACGTCGCGCAATCGGGTGACGAATTTGCCGTGCTTGCAGCGCAGACGCCGCTTCAGCCGACCGAGTTCGCCTTCGTAAGGGGCCGTTACAGCGCGCCCATCGACCGGACGGGATCGACCCTCTCGGTGTCCGCCTCCTACGGTCGCTCTCATCCCGGCGGCGCGTTGAAACCACTCGACGTGATCGGCCATAGCGTCGATGTGGCTGCGGCCTACACCCGCCCCCTGCTGCGAAGCCGCCAAAACAGCCTGTGGGCGAACGCCGAATTCCGCAGTCTGTCGGTGGAACAGATGCTTGCCGGTCGCCGCCTGCGCGACGACCGGCTGACGACGCTGACCGGCTCGTTGAATGGTTTTGCGCCCGCTGGTCCGGGTGTCCTGCGCGGGGAAATCGGTACGACGATCGGCCTGCCCTTCGCTGGCGTGACCCATGAAGGCGATGCGCGCACCTCGCGCTCCGACGGCGATGCGCGCTTCGTTATCGCCAGTTACACGGTGGATTGGACGGTATCGCTGTTGAAGACGGTGACGATGGTCGTCGCTTCCAGTGGCCAGCTGGCGTCGCGACCGCTGCTCGCGACGATGGAGCTGGGCGCGGGCGGACCCGCCTTTGGACGCGGATATGACTATGCCGAGCGGACCGGGGATCAGGGCATTCTCGGCTCCCTGGAATTGCGCGCGGATGCCGGCCGGATCATGCCCGGCCTGATCGACCGCCTGCAATTGTACACGTTCATAGACGGGGGCGGCGTGAGCAACCTGCGAGACGGCGTAGGCGGCGGGACGTTGCTGTCGGGCGGCGGCGGCGCGCGACTGGGGCTTGGAGCAACTGACGGTATGATCGAACTGGCGCTACCGCTCAGTGCGGATCGCTATGATACCGGCAACAAGAGCCCGCGTGTATCTGTTCGACTTTCCCGGGTTTTTTGAGTGGGATCGCCAAGATTGCCGCAAAGGCACTGAGCAGAGCCGGCCCCCGGGCGAAGGTGGAGCGAAACGGAAGCGGAGGCCGGCATCCACATAAACATCAGTCATGCGTTGTTGTCCGTTTTGGAAAGCGATCCGCGACCGGCTGCGTTTTCGCAACGCATTCGGTCGCTGAACGGTACTTTAGCAGATCGTGGCAAAACCCTTGCGTGGTGACCGTCCACTACATAACCAACAGCAGCAAGGGCAACACTGCACCGGCGAACAGCATCACAATCGAAACACGACGTGTTGCCTTGTTGTTCAACGCGATCACGACTCCCAGCAGTGCGGAAACCGCCAGTCCGATGGACATCAGGACGACGAATATCTTCATCGGAAGACGGGACGCTCCCTGCCCTTTCGACGGAGACGATGACGGCTTCACGTTGCTGCGACTCACCACAGGCGAACGCCTCTGGCTGGGGCTCTCGTCACGTTGACGCGGCATGGACGAGTCCTTGTGAACGCTTGCCATCCAGACGATCCAGGCCGGGGGAACCCGTCCATATCCTTTTTCTTCCTGCAGCCGGAACGTCTGCAACGCTCCGCTGACGACGAAAAGCAGGATAGCGGGCGTGAAAAATACGCCGATGTAGTGATGAACGCGACGGATCTGCTTCATCGTTTGCGCTTTGATCATGGCGATACGTTCCCTTCTTGCATGTCATACCGGCGCAGAGCGATCCGCCGACGTTGCGCTTTGCTTCTGCTAGTTGGTGCACGCTTTCATAAACGGCTGTCGATGTAATTGGATGGAGGTCCATTGCTTCGCGACCCCCGCAGGGCATTGGCCGGTCGAGCAGATCCCGGTCGGTCGACCGAGATGCTTAGCCCGCGTCCAAACCTCAGTCGGACGCAGAGATTCTTCGTATCCGGGTGGATGGAGCTTTTCTCGCCCGCCATTTTCAGTTTGATGTCAGTTCAGTGCTGTACAACGCATGTCTGCACCAAGGCACGCACGCGCGGACCATCGAGACCGCCGCCCTGCTCGGCACAGATTTTGCCCCGTCGGTCGGTCGCCACGCTGAACGGCAGGCCCGGCGTTCGCGCCCAGAGGGCCGCACGCACGGCCTCGCGCTCGCTTATCGCCGGCGTCCAGCGCCGCATCTCCGGCAGGCTGGCCACCATGGCCCTGGCGCGCGAACCATCCTCCATCGACAGGACGCGCACCTCCAACGGCGCGGCCGCGGCGACCAGTCCGTCCAGCCGCGCCAACTCGCCCCAGCATGGCGCGCACCACGGCGCAACGAGCAGTAACAGCGTGTCAGGTGGCAAGGTCGCCGCAGTAGAGGGGGGCTGGGCCGCTCCCGACATCACGGCCATCGCAAGTGCGGCGGCTCCGCGAAAGCACTGCATCAGTCCCCCTCTCGACACGTGACGTCGGCCATGTTCCAATAAGGCGCTCAGGGGGGATGCCATGATTGCAACGTTGATCGCGCTAATCATCGGAGGTCAAGCGGGACCAGCGACTCCGCCGCCGGCACCTGCCGCCTCCACCAACCAGCAGCGCTTCGATGCAGCGACCGCGGCAGCGGACGCAGGGCGATGCTCCGATGCAGTGACGCAATTCGAGGCGCTGGAACTTACCACCGCCTACAAGCGCGGCGGCCTGCTTGCCGCGGCGGTGGACGTCCGCAAGGGCGGATGCATGATGCGAACCGGCCATCGTGCCCAAGGAGCCGCCGCGATCTTGCGCGGACTGCCGACCTTGAAGGCGCAAGGCGAGTCCTTCGGCAGTGACGTCAGGAACGCGTACCTCGCGCTGGGCTCGGATGCCTCTGAGCGGTTGGATTATGATCAAGCAGCGCTGCACTACAGGGCCGCAGCGGATGCCGTACAAGGCACTGGGCGCATCACGCCGCTCGTGCTGCTGTCCCAGGTCACCATGTTCGACCATGACGGGCGGGCTTTGGCCGCGGCGGACGAGGCCCGTCAGCTGGTCCTGACAACTCCCGCATATGGCAAAAAGGACGTGGCCACCGTTCAAACCCAATATGCACGGGTGCTGTTGAACGAGGGACGCGCTGGTGAAGCCTACCGGATCCTCAAGGACAGCCTTGCCAAGCAAGGGGGGCTGACAAACCGGGTCGGACTGAACGATATCGCCACGCGATCGGATCTGGCTATCGCCGCGCTCCAGAACAAACTGCCCGACGATGCTCGCTTGTACCTTGCCTATACTGGCGCCGGCCGCATGAAGGACACGCCGTTCAATCGTGCGGCCAGCCTCGCTGCGCCCGCGTGCGGCGAAGGCGGCTTATTGCCCGATGATATGGCGATCATTCAGTTCTCCCTGGAAAGCGATGGAAGCGTCGACGCCGTCTCCCCCATCTATGCGTCGGGCGGACGGCGGGCGGCCGTGGCGTTTGCAAGCGCCGTCCGCGATTGGTCGTGGCGCGCCGAGGATGCCGCGAAAATACCCGCCGTGCTCCGTCACAGCACGAGGGTCGAGATCCGGTGTTCGAAGTCGGCGGAAAGCAAAGGGATCAGCAATCCCCTGCGCGACGCGGCAATGATGTGGCTCAACGGTCGCGCCGGAGGTGCGCCATGGGAAGACATGTCCGACGCGGCGGCGCTGCCGCTTCAACGCGCTGCCCTGGAGCGGGCGAGCGCGACGAAGGACCAGGTTGCGCTGGCACGCGCGGCGCTGGCCTTGGCGGACAGTTCCGTGACGGACGCCAAAGAATCCATCACGCTGCTCGACACCGCGGCAACGGCGGCCCGTGCTGCCAACGCGCCGGCAGCCGTGCGCAACTTCATCGGCCTGCGCCAGTTCGGCATGGAAGAGGCTGACGTCGCGAAGACGCGGACCGGCTTACGCGCGCTGCTTGCCCAAGCGGATTACAACAACGACCCGCTGAGCGCCGCTACGTTGCGGCTGCTGATCAGCCAGTCCGCCGGAAAAACACCGCCGCCATCCGATGCAGCGGCGCTACAGGCCGCGGTGGCCGATGACCCGGCGCTGCCCACCAACCACCCATTGAAGATCGCAGCGCTGCTGGGCCAGGCCAACGTGCTGGCGGCAAAGGGCGATCTGGCAGGCGCCCGCAACGCCTTCGACCGCACGGGGCTGACCGGGGAGCAATGCGCGCAACTGGGTCTCAGCCCGAATATGCGATCGTCCGGTGCATCGTCGAGCGACTATCCGACTGCAGCGTTCCGGATGGGGTTCGAAGGCTGGGTAATTGCCGAGGCCGATGTAACGCCCGACGGTCGCACCACCGTTCCGCGTGCCACCATCGCATACCCGCCGTTCGTTTTCGACGACGCCGCGGTCGGCATCATCAAGGATGCCCGTTATAGCAGCTCGTTCCGACCCGAAGGCACGTTGGCTTGCCGGGGCGTGAAGATGCCGATCCGTTTCCTGTTACCCAGCTGATCGCTGACCCGCGTACGAGTGGGACCGTCGAACACGATTGTCATCTCCATTTGGAAAGACCCGATCCCGGCCCGTCGGAGGCACCTGCGCCACATCCGCAAGCGGCGTGTCTAATCGGGATCGGCGACCCCAACGGCGCTCGGCGGGGCGACCCTCGTCCGTAATGCTGATGCGCTCATCGTCGTCGTGCAGGTACGTCGCGGCGAACCGCACAAGCGATGTGGGCCTGTCATGAGGCATGCAGCCAGCTCGTGTCGCGTACAAGAACGAGCCATCCATTGGTAACGACGATGAGGCTGGTGCGGGGACGGCAAACGGGTAAAGTGCCCTGACCTTGCCCGGAGATATGCTTTGACTTTCAAGCACCTGTTCCTCGCTGTCCTCGTCGGCACCACGTCGCTCGGCATTCCTGCCGCCGGGCAGATGGCGCGACAGGCGACCACTCTTGCCCACGACAGTGCCCCACCGGAGCGATATGGAAGCTGGGGCTTCGACACGACCGGAATGGATCGCAGCGTCAAGCCGGGCGACGACTGGTTCCGCTTCGTCAACGGCGCCTGGGTCGCCCGAACGCAGATCCCGCCCGACCGGTCGTCCTACGGCGCATTCGCGGTGCTGCGGGACGTCTCCGAGCAGCGGCTGCGCAGCTTGATCGGTAGTTACAGCGCTACCGATGCCGCGAATCCAGACCGGATGAAGGCGGCCATCCTCTATGCCGGCTTCATGGACACCGCCA
Source organism: uncultured Stakelama sp. (assembly GCA_964419295.1). Lineage (GTDB taxonomy): Bacteria > Pseudomonadota > Alphaproteobacteria > Sphingomonadales > Sphingomonadaceae > Sphingomonas. The sequence goes on from CAYQPM010000001.1 coordinate 62,868, forward strand.
CGGCGGACAAGCTGGATGCCGCCCCGCTGGTCGAGCGTCTGGCCCCGGTGAAGGCCGCTGCATCGAAAGACGACGTCGCGCGTCTCATGGGGCGCTCGCTCGGCGGCTTCGGCGCCAGCTTCTTCGCGCCCGGCATCAACGACGACGCCAAACAACCCGACATCTATTCGCTTTATCTGCGCCAGTCAGGACTCGGGCTGGGCGACCGCGAGCTTTACCTCGACCCGAAGTTTGCGCCCCAGCTTGCGCGGTATCGGCAATATGTCGCGCAGATGCTGACGTTCGCCGGTTGGCCCAATGCCGAGGCGGCCGCGAACGACGTGGTGGCGATGGAGACCCGGCTTGCCGCCGCCCACTGGACTCGCGCGCAGAGCCGCGATCGCGACAAGACGTATAATGCGACGACCCTTGCGCAGCTGGCGACCCAGGCCCCGGGCTTCGCCTGGGCGACGTTTTTCAAAGCTGCGGGCATCGATGCCGCGGACCGGGTAATCGTGGCGCAGAACACGGCGTTTCCCGGCATCGCCAAGGTTTTCACCGACGCCGATCTGGCCACGCTCAAGGCGTGGGAGGCATTCCGGATCGCCGACGACATGGCGCCGTTATTGTCCAAGCGGTTCGTCGACGCGCAGTTCGATTTCCGGTCCAAATTCCTCAACGGCCAGCCGCAGCAGCGCGAGCGCTGGAAACGGGCGGTGGCTTTCACCGAGAACGGCATCGGCGAGGGGATCGGCCGCGATTACGTCGCGCTCTACTTCCCGCCCGAGTCGAAGGCGAAGATGGACCAGCTCGTCGGCAACCTGCGCGTCGCGCTGGCTGGCCGCATACGCAATCTGACCTGGATGGGCGCTGCCACCAAGACGCAGGCGCTCGACAAACTGCAGGGTTTCAATGTCAAGATCGGTTATCCCGACAAGTGGCGCGACTATACCGCGCTCAAGGTCATGCCCCATGACCTCGTCGGCAACGCGGAGGCGGCACAGCGATTCGAATGGGATTATAGGCGTCGGCGGATCGGCAATCCCGTCGACAAGGCGGAGTGGGGAATGACCCCGCAGACCGTCAATGCCTATTATAATTCGGTCAAGAACGAGATCGTCTTCCCGGCAGCGATACTGCAGCCGCCCTTCTTCGATCCCAAGGCCGATGACGCGGTAAACTATGGCGGTATCGGCGGCGTCATCGGACACGAGATCAGCCACGGCTTCGACGACCAGGGCCGCAAGTCCGATGGCCACGGCGTCCTGCGTGATTGGTGGACCGCGGAGGATGCGACGAAGTTCGAGGCGCAGGCGTCGCGCCTCGGCGGGCAATATGAGGCCTACAGCTTCGATGGGCTGCCCGGCATCCACATCAACGGTCGCGCGTCGATGGGCGAGAATATCGGCGATCTGGGCGGCGTGCTCATCTCGCTCGATGCCTATCACAATTCACTGGGCGGCAAGGCCGCGCCCCTGATCGACGGCTTTACCGGCGATCAGCGCTTCTTCCTTGGCTGGGGACAAGTTTGGCGCACGTTGTTCCGCAACGAGGCGCTTCGTCAGCAGCTGGTCAGCGACCCGCATTCGCCGGGACAGATCCGGGCCGTCAATCCGCTACGCAATGTCGACGCGTGGTATGCAGCCTGGAAAATCGATCCAGGCGAGAAGCAGTATCTTGCACCAGCGGACCGGGTGCGCATCTGGTAACGCAATGCGACGGTTCCGGCCGCTGCCGTGGGCCGTCGCATGCAACCGCCGTGCAGGGACTTGGTGGATCGACGTGCCGCCGGTGGCGCTGTCGTTCGCGCCGCTATGCCGCCGGGTTTGGTCGAGATCGCGAGCAGGCGGTTGCGGAAGTCGGTATGTAAATACCGACTTGGGGGGCTGAGGCGGATGGCGTTGCCGCAACGGCTGCGCACGCCCGCGTCATAGGTCCCGGCTGCTCTCCGGCTGGCCCGACCCGACGAAGGCGTCGAACGCCGACTGGCTGCCGATGAGCCACGGACCGCCACGGACCGCCAGATACGCCCGCTATCGGCTACCATGACTTGGCAGCCGATCAATCTGGCATTAAGCGCCGCCGCCTACATCATTCCCGCAGAAGGCGAAGCCCATGCTGATCACCGTACGCGACAACAATGTTGATCAGGCCTTGCGCGCTCTGAAGAAGAAGCTGCAGCGCGAAGGCGTGTACCGCGAGATGAAGTTGCGTCGGCATTATGAGAAGCCATCCGAAAAGCGCGCGCGCGAACATGCAGCCGCAGTCAGCAGGGCTCGCAAGGCCGACCGCAAACGACAGGAACGTGATCGGTGATCGCTGTCGCAGCATAGCTGCAACACCTGAAAACTTCGAATGCGCAGAGAAACCGGCTCACGATACTGATACGTTGCGCACACACATTCCATGTGCGCTGGGCCGTAGAGAACCGCTATGGATTTGAGCTGCGGCATACGCTTCGATCCAGTCTGAAGCGGGCGAGACTTTCAGCGCAATCTTCTAAGCCGACTAGGTAAGTGCTGGCGGTGTCGTATCGGCATATTGCATGCCCCTCTCCTATTTGGAGACAGCCGGGATCCTGCGAGACAATGGTCTTGCCGCCATCCCGGCCGCAGGACGAGCGACACCGGCACGGTTGGGAGCGTGGTCGTCCACCAACAGTCAATCATGCGGATCATGTTGAAGGTCCGGCCGTAGCTCAACTTGGCCCCTTGCTGTCGCCGCGATCTGCGGCGCCTCCGGGAGATCTGCCAAAAGGGTTTCAGTCCCTGAACCGATCGAGAGAGAACGATGACAGGCCCAGTGAAAGTTTGGGACGCGGCACTGGTCCGCAAATGGCTGGAGCGCCGTTATGAGGCCTCGCGACTGGATCAAGCGGCAGCGGACAGGCAAGGGTATGAGGCGAGGGACGATTTCGACAAAGCGGCTGCCGAAGAGTGGGTGTGCCGCGCGCTGAAGAGCGCCGATTGCACGAACGACCAGGCTGCGCTCGCCATCCGCCTGAAGGAACTGATCGATCAGGACGAATATCCTGCGACAGGGCTCCATGACGATGTTCGGTTCGAACGGCATGTTCGCACCTATTTGCGGAAGCTGGTCAAAATGACGAAGACGAACGAGGGCTGCGAGAAGATCCTCCGCCACCAATGAATGGGGCAGCGCTTCAAGCAGCGCGACCCGGAAGTGGGCGTTCAGCGCTCCCCTGCTTCGGACGCCCGTTCATCTTTGATGCACCGCCCGAACCGCAGGCCTGCGGGTGCTAACATTTTGCAAGAAGATATTTGGCGGAGAGGGTGGGATTCGAACCCACGGTACCCGTTAAGGCACGCCGCATTTCGAGTGCGGTACATTCGACCACTCTGCCACCTCTCCGCGAGGACGATCACCGGGTAAACCCGGCGGCCGATCGGTCGAGCGGCGGCCTCTAACGAGTTCGATTTCGGGGTGCAAGCACCGTTTCGCTTGTGCGGCGCGGAAAGCCCCCTAAATTATGCCCATGCCTCGCCACGACCCCACCGGCACACTGCCCTTCGTCGAAATCGACGCGCCTGCCATCGCGCATGCCCGCTTTTCGATCGGCGAAGTCGTGCGTCACCGCCTGTTCGATTTCCGCGGCGTCATCTTCGATGTCGATCCGGTCTTCGCGAACACAGACGAATGGTATGAGGCGATTCCGGAGGGCGTGCGGCCCAGCAAGGACCAGCCTTTCTACCACCTGCTCGCCGAGAACATGGAGTCGAGCTACATCGCCTATGTCAGCCAGCAGAATCTGGTCGCGGATGAAAGCGACGAGCCGATCGATCATCCGGCCATTCCCGGCCTGTTCACCGACTTTGCCGACGGCCGCTACGCCCTGCGACGCGAGCATCGCCACTAGCCGGTAAGGGCGGGCGTCGAATGATTCCCGCGACCGTTCCAAAATCCTGCCGGCGAACGGTTGACAGCAGGCCCGCTTTTCCTTAGCTGCCGCCCCTCATCCCGCCGGGTCACCCCTGCGCGGGTACATGTTTTTTGGGAAGTGACTTTAGCCATGTTCGCAGTCGTGCGCACGGGCGGCAAGCAGTATCGCGTCGCCGCCGGAGACAAGATCGTCGTCGAGAAGCTGGACGGCGAAGCCGGCGCATCGATCACGCTGGGTGATGTCCTGCTCGCGGGCGAAGGCTCGGAGCTGAAGAGCGTCGAGGGCCTGACCGTCGCCGCAGAGATCGTCGCCCAGGCGAAGGCCGACAAGGTCATCGTCTTCAAGAAGCGTCGCCGTCACAATTATCGCCGCAAGAACGGTCATCGCCAGAACCACACGATCCTCAAGATCGTGTCGGTCGGCTGAACCTCGCGCAGCGCACAGGAGTTAGAGCAGCATGGCACATAAGAAAGCAGGCGGTTCGTCGCGCAACGGTCGCGATTCGGCCGGTCGTCGCCTCGGCGTGAAGAAGTTCGGTGGTCAGGAAGCGATCGCCGGCAACATTCTCGTTCGCCAGCGCGGCACGAAATTCTACCCGGGTGCGAACGTGGGGATCGGCAAGGATCACACGCTGTTCGCGCTCGTCGACGGCCGCGTGGCGTTCCACGAAGGCAAGCTCGGCCGTAAATTCTGCTCGGTGCAGATTATGGCGGAAGCCGCCGAATAACATCGGGTAACCAACCGGGTTGCCCACCAGGGTGACCCGGGTTCCTCCAGTGCGAGGAACCAGCCAGACAAGGGAGACGGGTCCGCCCCGGCTCCCTTTTTTCTTGCTCCCCAACCCTTTGTCCCTGCCGCGTCACAGACGCGTGGCAGCGGCACCGGCCAAGGAGAGAGCAGGATGTTCGCAAGAACGCAGAGATTGACGCTGCGGCCCGCGTGGCCGGAGGACGCGCCGGCACTGGTGCACGCGATCAACCACGAGGTCATCGCCCGCATGCTGATGCGCGTGCCGCATCCCTATGACACCGCGGATGCCGATGCGTTCTGCGCCCTGCCCCGCGGGCCGCACGAGCCGCGCTTCCTGATCTTCGCGCATACCGCAGGTGCGCCGGCATTGATCGGCGGCATCGCAATCGACGAGCTCGACGGCGGCGACATGCTGTTCGGTTACTGGCTGACGCCAGCGGCCTGGGGGCGCGGCTATGCCACCGAAGCGGGGCGCGCGGTCATCGACATGGCACGCCACGCCCTGCCGCTGCGGCAGCTGAACGCGTGGCACTTTGCGGATAATCCGGCGTCGGGCGCGGTGCTGCGCAAGCTGGGCTTCCGCGCCTCCGGCGGCCCGACGATGCGCCGCTCCATCGCCCGCGCCACGCCGGCGGAGGCGGTGAGCTATGTGCTCGACCTGGAAGACGATCGACCGATGATGGCCATCGCGGCCTGATCGAAGGGGCGGCCGCGTGTCGCCCCTTGCCCGGTCACCGGCGGCGTGCATGCGACAGGTTTGCTTTCACGGGCGTTTCCGCCCAACACGCGACACATCGTCCCCGCCGATCCGCCCGAGGCCATCCTGACCACCACTTCGCTCCCGAAACGCCTCTCTCCTACCGAAAGTCGCAGCGTCGCACTGGTCGCTGCGCAGCAATTGCTCATCGAAAGCGGCCCGGCGGCGGTGACGCTGAAAGCGGTCGGCGCGCGGATCGGGCGCACCCACGCCAACCTGCTCCACCATTTCGGTTCCGCCGAAGGGCTGCAGCAGGCACTGATAGCGCGGATGGCAGGCTATATCACGAGCACCATCCGCGATGCCGTGCTGAGCAACCGGGACGGGGAGCCCGATCCCCGGCGGATCGTCGATCTGGTGTTCGACGCCTTCGACAGCGGCGGTGCGGGCGCTCTGGCGAGCTGGATGATCCTGTCCGGCAACCGCGATGCACTCGACCCTATCCTGTCGGCCGTGCACGATCTCGTCGACGAACTCGCCGCAGGCGTGCAGCCGGCCGCCCGACCGATCCAGGACGAAACCCTCCACCTCGTGCTGATGGCGTTGGGGGATGCGCTGCTTGGTGCGCCGATGGCACGCGCCCTGGACCTTCCCAGGAGCAAGGCCCGCGACCTTGCGGTGGCAATGCTCACGGCGGGTGACGGCGCCTGCTGAAACATCGGCAATGGCCGCTGGCACATCGACAATAGCCCGCCCCTTATGATCCGCGCGCATCCCGCGCTATGCCGGCGCATCGAGCGAGCGGAAAAATGCTGCTGATCTTTCACCGCATTGTCTGCATTTTCGTCGGTCACAAGGGTGTGCGTCGCCGCGTCTGGTCGGACGGGTCGCGGCTGCGCTGCCATTGTGACCGCTGCGGCATCGCCCTGGCGAGGCCGCTGGACGGAGACTGGACGACCCTCGCTCGTGCCGAACGCGGCAACCGTTAGGTAAGTCGCGCCCGGGGGGATGTTCGGGACCAGGCGAACGCTTCGTGCGATCGCCGCGAGGAGCCGCCGGTCGGAGCCGCGATGGGGGTCGCGGCACCGGCCGGCGGTCATCCGGTGCCGCAACGCGGGTGCAGCGATATGTCACCGGAACTTTCGGCAGCACCGGCCATGATCGTGCGGGGTGGCCGTTCGCGACTATCGCGCTAAAGAGGCGCCATGCATTTCCTCGACCAGGCCAAGATCTTCGTCCGCTCCGGCTCCGGTGGCCCCGGCGCCGTCAGCTTCCGCCGCGAAAAGTTCATCGAATATGGCGGCCCCGACGGCGGTAACGGCGGCAAGGGCGGCGACATCATCTTCGAGGCGGTCGCCGGCCTCAATACGCTGATCGACTTCCGCTACACGCAGCATTTCCGCGCGCCGCGCGGATCGGGAGGGTCCGGCAGCAACCGCACCGGCGGCGGCGGCGACGATCTGGTCATCAAGGTGCCGGTCGGCACGCAGGTCCTGTCAGAGGACAAGGACGAGGTGCTGCTCGATTTCACCCGCGTCGGCCAGCGGGAGGTCTTCATGCGCGGCGGCGACGGCGGTCGCGGCAACGCCAGCTACAAGACGTCGACCAACCGCGCGCCGCGCCAGCACGGCACCGGCTGGCCATACGAGGAGGCGTGGGTGTGGCTGCGGCTCAAGCTGCTCGCAGACGCCGGCCTCGTCGGCCTGCCCAATGCCGGCAAATCGACCTTCATCAACGCGGTGACCAACGCCCAGGCAAAGGTCGGCGAATATGCCTTCACCACCACCCGCCCGCAGCTCGGGGTGGTGCGCCATCACGCCCGCGAATTCGTCGTCGCCGACATCCCCGGTCTGATCGAGGGCGCTGCGGACGGCGCCGGGATCGGCGACCGGTTCCTCGGCCATATCGAACGCTGCCGCGTGCTGCTGCATTTGGTCGATGCCAATGACGACGATGTCGCGGAAAGCTACCGCATCGTCCGCGAGGAGCTGGAGGCTTATGGCGGCGGGCTGATCGACAAGCCGCACGTCGTCGCGCTCAACAAGATCGACATGCTCGACGACGAGTTGATCGAGGCGCTGTCCGCTGAACTGGCGGAAGAGAGCGGCACCGACGTGATCCCGCTGTCGGGCGCGGCGGGCACCGGCGTCGACTGGGTGCTCGACAAGTTGCTCGAAGCGATCGGCCCCGGCCCCGAATCCGTTCCCGACAGCGACGAGGGCGAAGACGAGATCACCTGGTCGCCGGTCTGAATGGCATGATCTTTCCGCCTGCCGCCTGCCCTCGCCTGATCGTCAAGGTCGGATCGGCGCTGCTCGTAGCGCCGGACGGGGCGGTGCGGCGGGACTGGCTCGCGACGCTGGTGGCGGACGTGGCGGAACGGATCGCGGCAGGCCAGCAGGTGGCGATCGTGTCATCGGGTGCGATCGCGCTCGGCGCACGCAGGCTGGGCCTGAGCCATGGCGGTCGCGCCAATCTGGAGGACGCACAGGCTGCTGCGGCCACCGGTCAGATCGCGCTCAGCCAGACCTGGGCCGACCTGCTCGGCCAGCATGGCATCACCGCTGCCCAGATGCTGGTGACGCTCGACGATCTGGAGGACCGGCGCCGCTATCTGAACGCCGCGGCGACGCTGGGCCGGCTGCTCGGCCTCGGCGTGGTGCCGGTGATCAACGAAAACGACAGCGTCGCGACCGCGGAAATCCGATTCGGCGACAACGATCGCCTTGCGGCGCGGATCGCCCAGGCATCGTCCGCCCATGGTGTGGTGCTGCTGTCCGACGTCGACGGGCTGTACGATTCCAATCCGCACGATAATCCGGGCGCCACCCACATCCCGCGAGTCGAGCGCATCGACGCGGTTGCGGGCATGGCCGACGGGGGATCGGCGTCGGGCATGGGTTCGGGTGGCATGGTGTCGAAGATCGCCGCGGCGCGCATCGCCACCGCGGCGGGTGCCGGCCTCGTCATCGTGAACGGACGGGTCGACCATCCGCTGACCGGGACGCCGCGCCACACGCTGTTCGTCGCCGAACGGCCGGCGTCGGCGCGCAAGGCATGGCTGGCCGGCGGGCTGACCTCGCGCGGGCGGATCGCGATCGATGCGGGGGCGGCACGCGCCTTGTCGGCGGGCGGCAGCCTGCTCGCGGCGGGAGCGACCCGCGTCGAGGGCGACTTCGCACGCGGCGACCTCGTGACGATCGAGGGGCCTGCGGGCACGGTCGCGCGCGGGCTGGCCGAATATGACGCGGCGGATGCGGCCCGGCTGCTCGGCTTGCGGTCGGAGGATCAGGCAGCGGTGCTCGGCTACACGCCGCGCGCCGCGCTGGTGCATCGCAGCCATTTGGCGCTCGTGTAATGCGCCTCGCGATCACCGGCGCGACCGGCTTCGTCGGCTCCGTCCTGGTCGATCAGGTCGTGGCGGCGGGGCACGACGTGCGGGCGCTGACCCGCCGCCCCCAGCCCGCCCGCGCAGGCGTCACCTGGATCGACGGCGCCCTCGATCATGCCGCCAGCCTCGCCGCGCTCGTCGATGGCGCGGAGGCGATCGTCCATGTCGCCGGGGTGGTGAGCGCCCCTGACCGCGCCGGTTTCGTCGCCGGCAACATCGACGGCACGCGCGCGATCCTGGCCGCAGCGGAAGCGGCGGGCGTGCGCCGCTTCGTCCATGTGTCCTCCCTCTCCGCCCGCGAGCCGTCGCTGTCGATCTACGGCTGGTCGAAGGCGGAGGCCGAAGCGCTGGTCGAGGGGAGCGGCCTTGCATGGAGCATCGTGCGCCCGAGCGGGGTCTATGGCCCCGGCGACAGCGAGATGCGCGACCTGTTCAAGGCGGCGACCTTCGGCATCGCGCTGCTGCCGCCGCGCGGCACGGTTTCGCTGGTCGCGGTGACCGATCTCGCGCGCCTGCTGCTGGCCCTCGCGATCCGGGACGTACCGCCCGCCGTCTACGAGGTCGATGACGGCCATGCGCTGACCCACGCCGCGCTCGCGCAGGCGATCGGTCGCGCGGTCGGCCGCCGCCGCGTTCTGGCGCTGCATCTGCCCCGTGCGCTGATGATGCTGGGCGCCCGGCTCGACCGACGCCTGCGCGGCGCGGGCGCCAAGCTCACCCCGGATCGGGTCGGTTATCTCTGTCATCCCGACTGGACCGCCCGGGCGGCGATGCGGCCACCGGCGGCGCTGTGGCGCCCGGCGGTCACGCCCAATGCGGGACTTGACGAAACCGCGCGATGGTATCGCGCGGAGGGGTTGCTATAGCGCCGCAACCCTGCCGTAATTGGCCGCCATGCAGAGAGCATCATGACCGACCGCACCCAAATCCTCGACACCATCACGGCGCAGATCGAACCCTTCAACAAGAAGGGCGTCGCGCTGAGCGAAGCCACCACCTTCCAGGGCGACCTGGAATGGGACAGCCTGACCGTCATGGACTTCGTCGCGGCGATCGAGGACGAGTTCGACATCATCATCACGATGAACATGCAGGCGGAAATCGAAAATATCGGCCAGCTCGCCGATGCCGTCGCCAAGTTGCAGGGCTGATATGACTGAGACCGGATTGCAGCCCGAGGCGCTGGACCTCGATCCTCCGGCGGTTGCGCCGGAACGCGACCTGATGTCGAAGTTCGACGGGCTGATCGCCGAACGCAAGGCACTGATCGACACCGGCGTCACCGATCCCTTCGCGATCGTGATGGAACAGGTGAAATCACCGACGCAGGCGGTGATCGACGGGCGCGACACGATCCTGCTGGGCACCTACAATTACATGGGGATGACGTTCGATCCCGACGTGCTCGCGGCCGGCAAGGCGGCGCTGGAGCAGTTCGGATCGGGCACCAACGGCAGCCGCATGCTCAACGGCACGTTCCGCGACCATATGGACGCGGAACAGGCACTGCGCGACTTCTACGGCGTGACCGGTGCGATCGTCTTCTCGACCGGGTACATGGCCAATCTCGGTATGATCTCGACGCTGGCGGGCAAGGGCGAATACGTCATCCTCGACGCCGACAGCCATGCCTCGATCTACGACGGCTGCCAGCAGGGCAACGCGGAGATCGTCCGCTTCCGCCACAACAGCGTCGAGGATCTCGACAAGCGGCTCGGCCGCCTGCCCAAGGAACCTGCCAAGCTCGTCGTGCTCGAAGGCGTCTATTCGATGCTGGGGGACGTCGCGCCGCTGAAGGAGATGGTCGCCGTCGCCAAGAAGCACGGTGCCATGGTGCTGTCGGACGAGGCACATTCGATGGGCTTCTACGGCCCCAATGGTCGCGGCGTGTACGAGGATCAGGGCCTGGAGGCGGAGGTGGACTTCGTCGTCGGCACCTTCTCCAAGTCGGTGGGGACGGTCGGCGGTTTCTGCGTATCGAACCATCCCAAGTTCGAGGCGATCCGCC
>CAYQPM010000002.1:0-67096 GCA_964419295.1 uncultured Stakelama sp.
CGCCCAGTTCCTCGGCGCTGATCACCTCGCCCGTCGCCGCCTTCACCAGCGGCGGGCCGGCGAGGAAGATCGTCCCCTGCCCCCGGACGATGATCGTTTCGTCCGACATCGCGGGGACATAGGCGCCGCCCGCGGTGCAGCTGCCCATGACGCAGGCGATCTGCGGAATGCCGAGCGCGGACATGTTCGCCTGGTTGAAGAAGATGCGGCCGAAGTGATCGCGATCCGGAAACACCTCCGCCTGGTGCGGCAGGTTGGCGCCGCCGCTGTCGACGAGGTAGATGCACGGCAGGCGGTTTTCCTGCGCGATCTCCTGCGCGCGGAGGTGCTTCTTGACGGTCAGCGGGTAATAGGTGCCGCCCTTCACGGTGGCGTCGTTGCAGACGATCATCACCTGCCGCCCGGCGACGCGGCCGATGCCGGTGATCAGCCCCGCACCGGGGACCTCGTCGTCGTACAGGCCGTTGGCGACCAGCTGGCCGATTTCGAGGAAGGCGCTGCCGGGATCGAGCAGATGTTCGACGCGGTCGCGGGGCAGCAGCTTGCCGCGCGCGGTGTGGCGATCGCGCGATCTGGCGTTGCCGCCCCGTGCCGCGAGGGCGACATCGGCGCGGAGGCGGTCGGCGAGCGCGCGATTGTGGGCGGCGTTGCGGGTGGCGGGTTCGCTATCGGCGGCGAAGGTGGAGGTGAGGACGGGGCCCATCTTACTTCCTCCCCGGCACGGGGAGGTGGCGCGGCGCGGCCGTGACGGAGGGGCAGCCAAGCAAAGCCGCCGCCCGGGGCTGCCCCTCCACCATGCTGCGCATGGTCCCCCTCCCCGTGCCGGGGAGGAATAGGAGAAGCCCGCTCACTGCGCCACCTTCGGGGCGGCGCCGATCAGTTCGCGGCCGATCAGCATGCGGCGGATCTCGTTGGTGCCGGCGCCGATGTCGAGCAGCTTGGCATCGCGCATGAAGCGTTCGACCGGCCAGTCCTTGGTATAGCCCGCACCGCCCAGCGCCTGGATCGCCTCCAGCGACACCTTCACCGCATTTTCGGAGGCGAGCAGGATCGCGCCGGCCGCGTCGAAGCGCGTCGTCTTGCCGGCGTCGCAGCTCTTCGCAACGGCATAGACATAGGCGCGCGAGGAATTGAGCGCTACGTACATGTCGGCGATCTTCGCCTGCATCAGCTGGAACTGGCCGATCGGCTGGCCGAACTGCTTGCGCTCCTGCACATAGGGCACGACGACGTCGAGGCAGGCCTGCATGATGCCGAGCTGGATGCCCGCCAGCACCGCGCGTTCATAGTCGAGGCCGCTCATCAGCACGCCGACGCCGCCGTTTTCCGGCCCCATCACGTTTTCGGCGGGTACATGGCAGTCGGTGAAGACCAGTTCCGCGGTCGGCGAGCCGCGCATGCCCATCTTGTCGATCTTCTGCCCGATCGCGAAGCCCGGCATATCCTTTTCGATCAGGAAGGCGGTGATGCCGCGACTGCCCTCGCCGGTCTTCGCATAGACGACGAGCGTGTCGGCGTAAGCGGCGTTGGTGATCCAGAATTTGGTGCCGTCGAGGACATAGCCGTCTTCGGTCTTGCGCGCGCGCAGCTTCATCGAGACGACGTCGCTGCCCGCCCCCGCTTCGGACATGGCGAGGCTGCCGACATGTTCGCCGCTGATCAATTTGGGCAGGTATTTCGCCTTTTGCGCCGGATTGGCCCAGCGGCTGATCTGGTTGACGCACAGGTTGGAATGCGCGCCGTAGCTGAGCCCGATCGAGGCGGAGGCGCGGGAAACTTCCTCGACCGCGACGACATGTTCGAGATAGCCGAGGCCGAGCCCGCCGTCCGCTTCGGCGACGGTGATGCCATGCAGGCCGAGCTCGCCCATCGCCGCCCACAGCTCGTCACGCGGGAACCAGTCGTCGGCGTCGATCCGCGCGGCCAGCGGCGCGATCCGGTCGGCGGCGAAACGCTGCGTGCTTTCGCGGATCATGTCCGCCGCCTCGCCCAGCGCGAAATCGAAATTGGTGATCACCATCCGCTCCAACCTGTCTGTTTGACCCTTCGATATCACAGCCATCGGCGGGCGTGAAATCGACATCGCCGCCGCCGTGTCATAGATGGCGTCTATGATCGACCGCTATCTCGTCCGCTATTTCCTAGGCATCGTCGATCACGGCAGCTTCTCCGCCGCCGCGCTGCACTGCCGCGTCACGCAACCGACATTGTCGGCCGGGATCGCCAAGCTCGAGGGGCTGCTGGCGCAACGGCTGTTCGATCGCAGCGCACGGCGGGTGCGGCTGACCGAGGCGGGAGCGCAGTTCGCGCAGCATGCACGGCGGATCGAGGCGGAGTTCCACGCCGCCGAACGCGCGGTGCAGGCGGCCTCGCCCCGCGCGCTGATCCGGATCGGGGTGGCGCCGGCGATGCCGACCGCCTGGCTGCGCGCGGCGCTGTCCGCCGCCCGGCAGGTGGACGCGCCGGAGCGGATCGAGATCGTCGAGGGACGCGGCAACGAGTTGCAGGCGAAGCTGGATCGCGGGCGAATCGACGCGCTGCTCGGCCCGATGGACGAACGGGCGGCGCAATCGGATGTCCTGTTCGAGGAGGGCTATGCCGTGGCGATGGCGCTCGACCATCCGCTCGCGACGCGCGACGCGGTGGCGGCGGACGAGATTGCAACCGACACGATGATCGTGCGCCGCCATTGCGAGGCCCTGCCGCTGGTCAGCCGCTTCTTCACCGCGCGCGGGGTGCGGCCGTTCATGGCGGCGCGCACGGTGAGCGACGACCGCGCCGCCGCCTATGTCGCCGCCGGGCTGGGCATCACGGTGATGCCGCGGTCGCTGCGGGGTGCGGACATGGCGATGCCGGCGCTGATCGGCTTCGATGCGACCCGCCGCGTCGGGTTGCAGTGCCACGCGGACGAACGGACGCGCCTGAACAAGAGCGAAGGTTACCGGGCGTTCGCGGCGACGATCGCGCAACGCGCGCGCTGACGCCGCAGAGGCGCGCCGCACTTGTATACGATTCAATAGTCGGACAAGATGGCGTGGCGCGATCGGCGGTGGCCCCTGCCTCGCCATCGCAACGCCAGGAGAGACCATGACGACCCGCGCCCTCCGCCCGACGATCGCGATGCTGCTACTGGCGAACCTGCCGCTCGCAGCCGTGGCGCAGGTGACGCCGCCCGCCGCCGCGCGTGCCGAATGGGAGCGGCCCGAGGTCATCCGCGAGGGTGCCGAGCCGATGCACGCGACCTTCGACGGGTTCGAGACGCGCGCGGGTGCGCTGAGCCGCGACGTGCGGCGATCGCGCTATCACCTGTCGCTGGACGGCGACTGGCGGTTCCACCTGTCGCCGACGCCGGAGGCGCGGCCCGCCGATTTCTACCGCCCCGATTACGACGTATCGGGCTGGGGCACGATGCCGGTGCCCGGTATCCTGCAGGCCGAGGGCCATGGCGGGCCGGTGTTCGTCGGCAGCGGCTATCCCTTTCCGCGCAACCAGCCGCTGATCGACCACAACCTGAACGAGGTGGGATCGTATCGCCGCGACATCGTCGTGCCCGCGCATTTCGCCGGTCGTCGGCTGTTGCTGACGGTCGGCGCGGCGGGCGCGGCCTATTACCTGTGGGTCAACGGCGTGCGGATCGGCTATTCCGAGGATTCGAAGCTGCCGGCCGAATTCGACATCTCCGCCGCCGCGCATCCCGGTCGCAACACGATCGCGATCGAACTGTATCGCTATGCCGATGGCAGCTATCTGGAAGATCAGGATTTCTGGCGCGTCAACGGCATAGAGCGCAGCGTCACGCTCTATGCCGCGCCGCAGACGCGCCTGCGCGACGTCGGGATCGAGGCGGGGCTGGACGGCGCCTATCGCGACGGGCGGCTGAGCGTGCACGTCGATGTCGCGGGCGCGGTGCCGGGCGTGCGGGTGCGGACGACGGTGCTGGACGGGACCACACCCGCGCTGGTCCGCGAACAGGCGGTGGCCGACGGCAAGGCGGCGATCGACGGCACCCTGCCCGCCGTGCGCCGCTGGACCGCCGAGACGCCGGAGCTCTACACTTTGCTGGTCGAACTGCTCGATGCGAACGGCAAGCTGATCGAGGCGACCAGCCGCCGCATCGGCTTTCGCACGGTCGAGGTGGCGGACGGAGAGGTCCGGGTGAACGGCCGGCGCGTGATGATCCGCGGAGTCAACCGTCACGAACATGATCCCCACACCTTCCACGTCGTGTCCGAGGCGACGATGCGCCGCGACATCGCGTTGATGAAGGCCGCCAACATCAACGCGGTGCGCACGTCGCACTATCCCAACGATCCACGCTGGTACGACCTGGCCGACGAATACGGCCTGTACGTGATGGACGAGGCGAACATCGAGAGCCACGGCTACCTCAGCCTGTCGCAGGAACATGGCAACGACCCCGCGCTGCTGCTCGCCAGCCGTCCCGAATGGGCGGCCGCGCACCTCGACCGGGTCCAGCGGATGGTCGAGCGGGACAAGAACCATCCGTCGATCATCTTCTGGTCGCTGGGCAACGAAAGCGGCGTCGGCCCCAACTTCGAGGCGGCGGGCCGCTGGGTAAAGGCGCGCGACCACAGCCGGCTGGTCAGCTTCCTGGGGTGGAGCATGAGCGGCTGGCGTCACCCGGTGAACGATTATGTCGATATCTTCGCGCCGATGTACGACGATATCGGCAAGCTGGTCGATTATGCCGAGCAGCCGGGCCTGACCCAGCCGTTGATCCTGTGCGAATATGCGCATTCCATGGGCAACAGCCTGGGCAATTTCGCGGATTATTGGGACACGTTCCGCGCCCACCGCAAGCTGCAGGGCGGCTTCGTGTGGGACTGGGTCGACCAGACGATCCTGCGCAAGGACAAGGCCGGTCGCGATTATTGGGCGCAGGGCCCCGATTTCGAGAACAAGGGCGGCGACGACAGCCCGGTCGGCGACGGCGTGATCCAGTCGGACCGCACCCCCGACCCCGAATATTACGAGATGGCCAAGGTGCAGTCGCCGATCGCGTTCCGCGCGACCGCCGGCGGATATGAGGTGATCAACCGCCACGATCACATCGACCTGTCGCGCTTCACGCTCGACTGGAGCGTGCAGGAAGACGGGCGGGAGGTGGCGCATGGCGCGATCCCGACGCCGACGGTCGCCGCCGGCGCCACCGCACCGCTGCCGATCGTACTGCCGCCGGCGACGGACGCGGGGGCCGAGCGGCTGCTGGTGCTGCGCGCGCGGGCGAAGGCGGGTGCGATCCCCGCGATCGAGGCGGGCCATGTGGTCGGCTGGGACCAGTTCGCGCTTACTCCGCCGCACCGGCTTGCGCCCGCCGCATCGGGGGTGACGCCGGTCGCGGCGGCGGGCCTGCTGACGCTGTCGGCGGGCGATGCGGTGCTGGCGATCGACACGGCGACGGGGCTGGTGCGGCGCTACGCGCGCGGCGGCGTCACCTTGCTGACCGGCGGCGCACCCGATTTCTGGCGCGCGCCGACCGACAATGACGTCGGCACCGGCGTGCCGACCTCGCACGCGATGTGGAAGACGTTTTCGCAGACGCGGCGCGTCGACGGCGTCGCGGTGGAAGGCGACGCGATCGTCGTCCGCCACGACATGGGCATCGGATCGGTGAAGATGGTGACGCGCTGGACGATGGCGACCGACGGCACGGCGCGCGCGGACGTCAGCTTCACGCCGGTCCGCGACACGCTGCCCGACCCGTTGCGGGTCGGCCTCGCCTTTTCCACGCCCGCGGCGCTCGACCGGGTTCGCTGGTACGGGCGCGGCCCGCACGAAACCTACACCGATCGCAAGACCGGCGGCATGATCGCGCTATGGGAGGGGGCGCTCGCCGACCAGTATCACGATTATGCCCGGCCGCAGGAGACGGGTGCCAAGCAGGATGTCCGCTGGATCGCGCTGCGCGGCGCGACGGTGCCGGGGCTGCGGGTGACCGGGGATCGCCCGCTGTCGGTCAATGCGCTCGCATTTCCGTACGCCGACCTCAGCGCCAGCCGGCACAGCAGCGACATCCGGCCGCATGGCGACGGCACGCTGTTGATCGACGCGGCGCAGACGGGCGTCGGCGGCGACACCGGCTGGAGCCTCGATGGGCGGCCGCACATGCGCTACCGCATCCCGCTGCAACCGCTGCAATGGTCGTTCACGATCGGCGCGGACCGATGATCGCGGGCGCGTCCGGGTGGGCAGCATGAGCGACGATCATATCGTCATGACGCTGGCGGAGGTGCGCGCCTATGCGCGCGCGACGCTGACGCGCGTCGGGCTATCTCCGGCGCATGTCGCGGCGGTGGCGGAGACGATGGTCGCAGGCGAGCGCGACGGCTGCGGCGCGCACGGGCTGTATCGGCTGCTCGTCGCCGCGCACAGCGTCGCTGCGGGCGTGGTGGTGCCCGATGCGGTGCCGGTGCTCGCGACGCCCCGGCCCGGCCTGATCCGCGTCGACGGCGGCGGCGGCTTTGCGCAGCTGGCGTTCGAGACCGGGCGGCCGGCGCTGGTGCAGGCGGCGCGCGCCAACGGCATCGCCGCGCTGGCGCTCAACCACGTCGTCCATTTCGCAGCGTTATGGCCGGAGGTCGAGGCGCTGGCGGGCGACGGGCTGGTCGTGCTCGCCTGTACGCCGAGCCACGCCTGGGTGGCGCCGGCGGGCGGCACCCGGCCGCTGTTCGGGACCAATCCCATCGCCTTCGGCTGGCCGCGCCCCGGCGGGACGCCATTCGTCTTCGACTTCGCGACATCGATGGTCGCGCGCGGCGAGATCGAGCTGCATCGCCGCGCCGGCCGGCCGGTGCCCGCCGACTGGGGCCATGCCGCCGACGGCAGCGAGACGACCGACGCGGCGGCGGTGCTGGCGGGTGCGATGCGCACCTTCGGCGGTCACAAGGGATCGGCGCTGGCGACGATGGTGGAGCTGATCGCCGGGCCGCTGATCGGCGACATGACCAGCGCGGAATCGCTGGCGGCGGATGCCGGGCGCAAGGGATCGCCGATCGGTGGCGAGCTGATCCTGGCGATCGATCCGGCCGGCTTCCTGGGCAGCATCGCCGCCGATCATTTGACGCGGGCGGAGGCGGTGTTCGCCGGCATCGAGACGCAGGGCGCGCGCCTGCCCGGCGCGCGGCGCCATGCAGCGCGGGCGGCGAGCGAGCGCGACGGCGTGCGGATCGCGCGCGCGCTGATCGCGGAGATCGACGCGATCCCCGGCGCAGGCTGATCGCGCCGCACCGGGCACGCGATCAGTCGAAGGGGCGGTCGATCGACGGCTGCGGCGGGGTGAACCATGCGGCGCCGGTGCCGGTGACGTGGAAATGATCCTCCAGCCGGACGCCGAACGCGTCCGGCACGACGATCATCGGCTCGTTGGAAAAGCACATGCCGGGCGCGAGCGGCGTCGTATCGCCGCGCACCAGATAGGCGGGTTCATGGATCGAAAGGCCGATCCCGTGCCCGGTGCGGTGCGGCAGGCCCGGCAGCGCATAGTCCGGCCCCAGCCCTTCGCGGACCAGCACCGCGCGCGCGGCGGCGTCGATCGCTTCGCACGGCACGCCCGGCGCGACCGCCGCGAACGCCGCCGCCTGCGCCGCATGTTCGACGTCCCAGATGTCGCGCACCGCCTGCGCCACCGTGCCGAAGGCGTAGGTGCGGGTGATGTCGGAATGATAGCCGTGCACGCGGCAGCCGGTGTCGATCAGCACCACCTCGTTCTCCGCCAGCCGCTGGTCGCCGGGCAGGCCGTGCGGAAAGGCGGTGGCGCGGCCGAACTGGACCGCGCAGAAGAACGAACCGCCGCCGCCGATCGCATGATGCGCGGCGTCGATGAAGCGGATGACCTCGCTGGCGGCGATGCCGTGGCGCAGGATGGCGGCGGCGCGGCGCTGCACCTCGAGCGTCATCGCCTTCGCCTCGTACAGGCAGGCAAGTTCGGCCGCCGATTTGATCATCCGGCATCCGTCGATTACCGCGGCGCCGTCGACCGGCACGACTCCGGACGCGCGCAGCCGATCGGTCCAGGCGAAGGGCATCAGCGGATCGACCGCGATCCGCGCGCCACCCGATCCGCGCGCCGCATCGACGACGAGCGCGACCGGATCCTCATCCTCTTCCCACAGCCGCAGATCGGCGGTGATCGCCAGATCCGCCTCCAGCGAGCCGCGTTCGAACCGGGGGCAGATCACGACCGGCCCGCCCGCGACGGGCAGCAGCAGCGCGACCATCCGTTCGGTCGCGCCCCAGGGCACGCCGGTGAAATACCGCAGGCTGGCACCGGTGTGGACGAGCAGCGCAGCGGCGCCCGCCGCCGCGGTGAGCGCGCGGGCGCGGTCCAGCCGTGCGGCATATTCGCTGCGCGCGATCGGGGGTACGCGCGTTGCCGGCGGCGCGATGGCGGCGAGTTGCGTGGCGGCGTCGGAGGTGCCGATGGTCATGCGATACCTTTCAGAAACGATCGATGGCGAACGGCGACAGATCGACCGCCGGTGTCGCCCCCGCCATCAGCGCGGCGACCAGTTCGCCGGTGACCGGGGCGAGCGTCAGGCCGAGATGCTGGTGACCGAAGGCGTAGAACAGATTGTCGGCGCGCGTCGAGCGGCCGATCGCCGGCAGATAGTCGGGCAAGGTCGGCCGCGCACCCATCCAGCGCTGGAACGGCCCGGTGAGCGGCAGGCCCAGTTCGCCGACATGCCGTTCCAGCCGCGCCCATTTGCGCGGGTCGGGCGCCGAGTCGGCACGGCCCAGCTCGACGAAGCCCGCGACCTGGACGCAATCGGCGTAGCGGGTGACGATGATCGACCGGTCCTCGAACACCACGGGCGGCAGATCGGCGGGCCATCCGCCGGCGGCGGCGCGGATATGATAACCGCGCTCGGCGATCAGCGGCACGCGATGGCCGGCCTGCGCCATCAGGGGACGGGAACCGATCCCCGCCGCGACCACGATCCGGTCGGCGGCGATGCCGGGGATCGCCATCCGGCCGGATTCACGGACCAGCGTCGCCTGCCGCGCGACCACCGCGACGCCCGCCGCCGCCAGCGCCGCGTCCGACGCATCGCCGAGCCGCGCAAGATCGGCGATCTGGCCCGTGCCGGCGAAGCGGATCGCAGCGGCGATCCCCGGCGCCACCGAACGCAGCGTGGCGAGATCGGCCGCGCCCGCCGCCGCGACGCTGGCGGTGCCGGTGTCGGTCGCCTGCCACGCCGCAAGCCCCTTTTCCGCCGCCGCGGCGGTGGGCCAGGTCACGAAATGCCCCGCCTCGCGCAGCAGGTCGGGCGCGTCGATCGCCGACGCCAGCCGCCGCCATGCCGGCATCGCTTCGGCGAGCAGCCCGCCGAGCGCCGCGGTGCCGGCGGCATGGCGCGCGGGCGTCGAGGCGCGCAGCAGCCGCGCGGCGAACGGCAGCCACGCCGCCGCCTGCCCGATCGGCAGGTCGAGCGCTCCGCCGAAGACGAACAGCCGGCGCGGCACGCTGCGCAGCGAGGCGGGCGACGCGAGCGGCTCCAGCTGTTCGGTCGCGATATGGCCCGCATTGCCCCAGGACGCCGCCGCCAGGTCCGCCGCCGGATCGACCAGCACCACGCCCGCGCCGGTCCGGGCGAGCGCCAGCGCGACCGACCGCCCGACGATCCCGCCACCGATTACTGCAATCTGCGTCCGAACGATTGTCACCGGTTTCCCCTTGAAGACGATCAGGCAGTATCGTATACGATATGTTCAGACAAGTTGTGGGACGAACTATGACGATCGATTGGCAGGGTGTATTTCCGGCAGTGACGACCCAGCTGCGCGAAGACCTTACGATCGACCTTGCCGATACGCAGCGGGTGGTGGACGACCTGATCAACGACGGGATCACCGGGTTGATCGCGCTCGGCACCGTGGGCGAGAACAATTCGCTGACGTTCGAGGAAAAGGTGTCGGTGCTCACCGCGATCGTCGAGGTGACGGACGGCCGCGTGCCGGTGATCACCGGAGTGTCGGAATACGACACCCGCCGCGCGATCCGCTACGCGCAGGCCGCCGAAGCCGCCGGCGCGGACGGGCTGATGCTGCTGCCGCCGATGGTCTACGTGCCCAAGGCGCATGAACTCGCCGCGCATTTCAAGGGCGTGGCGGCGGCGACCGGCCTGCCGATCATGCTGTACAACAACCCCCCGGCCTATCGCACCACGATCGATGCCGACGTGCTCGCGCTGCTGGTCGACGTGCCCAACATCGTCGCGATCAAGGAATCGTCGCCCGACACGCGGCGCTTCACCGATTTCCGCAATGCGTTCGGTGATCGTTTCGTGCTGTTCGCCGGGCTGGACGACGTCGCGCTCGAGGGCCTGTACCTGGGTGCGCAGGGCTGGGTTTCGGGTCTGACCAACGCTTTCCCCAGGGAATCGGTCGAGCTGGTGCGCGCATTCCAGCGCGGCGACCATGGCAGGGCGATGGAGATCTATCGCTGGTTCATGCCGTTGCTCCACCTGGACGCCGAACACGATCTGGTCCAGTCGATCAAGCTGGCCGAGCAGGTGATGGGCCGCGGGTCCGAGCGGGTGCTGCCGCCCCGCTACGTGCTGGAAGGCGCGCGCCGGGCCGAGGTGATCGCGATGGTCGAACAGGCGGCGGCGACGCGCCCCGCCCTGACGCCGACCGCCGCCTGACGACGCGAGGAACGAATGCCGATGCGCCACACCTTCTTCTGCATCGATGGCCATACCGCGGGCAATCCGGTGCGGCTGGTCGCCGGGGGCGCGCCGCTGCTGAAAGGCGCGTCCATGTCGGAACGGCGGCAGGATTTCCTCGACCGTTTCGACTGGATCCGCACCGGGCTGTGCTTCGAACCGCGCGGGCATGCGATGATGTCGGGCGGGTTCCTGTATCCGCCGACCCGGCCGGACACCGACATCGGCATCCTGTTCATCGAGACATCGGGCTGCCTGCCGATGTGCGGCCATGGCACGATCGGCATCGTCACCTTCGGGCTGGAACAGGGGCTGATCCAGCCGGCGACCCCCGGCCGGCTGACGGTGGAGGTGCCCGCCGGCATCATCGACATCGCCTATGAAACCCGCGGCGACCGGGTGACGTCGGTGCGGATCACCAACGTCCCCGCCTATGTCGCCGCACGCGACGTGCGGATCGAGGTGGAGGGGATCGGGCCGCTCTCCGTCGATGTCGCCTATGGCGGCAATTACTACGCGATCGTCGAGCCGCAGGGCGCGTATCAGGGGCTGGATGCGATGGGCGCGGAATGGCTGGTCGAGATGGGCCGGCGGGTCCGCGCGGCGATGCGCGTCGCGATCGATCCCGTCCACCCGCTCGACCCGACGATCCGCGGCGTCAGCCACGTCCTGTGGGCGGATGCGCCGCGCGGCGACGGCGCCGATGGCCGCAACGCGGTATTCTATGGCGACAGCGCGATCGATCGCAGTCCCTGCGGCACCGGCACATCGGCGCGGCTCGCGCAGCTCGCCGATCGCGGGACGCTGCGGCCGGGCGACCGCTTCGTCCACGAAAGCTATATCGGCAGCCGCTTCACCGGCCGCTTCGAACGCGCGACGACGCTGGGCGACGTGCCGGCGATCGTCCCGTCGATCGAGGGGTCGGCGATCGCCACCGGCTTCAACACGATCTGGATCGACCGTGCCGATCCGTTCTGGAACGGCTTCGTGGTCGGATGACGATGCACGGTGCGGGGAGCGCGGCAGCGGCGGAGTCCGGCATGAGCGCATTCGCCGACGTCGCTACGCAGGGGATCATCGTCCGCACGCTCGCCGACCGGATATTCGAGATCGTTCGCGAACGGATCGTCACCGGCGCCCTGCCCGTCGATCTCCCGATCCGCCAGGATGCGCTCGCCACCGACCTGGGCGTCAGCAAGATCCCGCTGCGCGAGGCGCTCGGCAGGCTGGAACAGGAAGGGCTGCTCGTCAGCCAGGCCAACCGCGGCTATACGGTGCGCCCCATGTCGGCGGGCGAGGCCGATGAAATCTATGCGCTGCGGCTGTCGATCGAGCCCGAGGCGGCGGCCCGCGCGGCGCGCTACGCCTCCGATCGCGACCGCGCCGACGCGCGCGACGCCTTCGTCCTGCTGGACGAGGCCGGCGACGCGCCGCTTGCCGAATATGCGATCCGCAACCGCTGTTTCCACGTCGCGCTGGTGCGACCGGGTGGCCGGCTGTTGACGACGCAGGTGATCGAGCGGCTGTCGATCATGGCCGAGCGCTATGTCATCGCGCATCTCCAGCCTTCGGGTCGCGACGCCCGTGCGCTGATGGAGCATCGCGCCCTGATGGATGCGTGGATGGCGCGCGACGAGCCGACGATCCGGGACCTGCTGCATCGCCATATCGAGGGCACGTTGCACGACCTGCGCGCCGAATTCGCCGCCGGGGACAGCTGAACCGGCCGCGGCGGGCGGCGGTGGATCAACGAAGGGGGGACACATGTCGATCATCGGACCGCGCAAGGTGCTGGGCGCACAGGCCCCGGACGGGCAGGCGCTGGCCAAGACGCTCAGCTGGCCGCACCTGATCGCGCTGGGGGTCGGGGCGATCATCGGCACCGGCATCTATACGCTGACCGGCGTCGGCGCCGAACGCGGCGGCCCCGCGGTGATCCTGGCCTTCGCCATCGCGGGCGCGGTCTGTGCCTGCGCCGCGCTAGCCTATGCCGAACTGGCGACGATGATCCCGGCGGCGGGCAGCGCCTATACGTTCAGCTACACCGCATTGGGCGAGACGATCGCCTGGATCGTCGGCTGGAGCCTGATCCTCGAATATTCGCTTGCCTGTTCGACGGTGGCGGTAGGCTGGTCGGGCTATCTGGTCGGCTGGATCAAGGCGTCCGGCGTCACCCTGCCCGACGCGATCCTGGTCGGCCCGCATGCGGGCGGCATCATCAACCTGCCTGCGGTGGTGGTCGCGCTGGCGGTGATGGGGATGCTGGTCGCGGGCACGCGCGAAAGCGCGACGCTCAACATCGTCCTCGTCGTCATCAAGCTGGTCGCGCTCGCGATCTTCGTCAGCTTCGCCGCGCCGGCGTTCGACGCCGCCAACCTGCACCCGTTCATGCCCTATGGCTTCGGCAGCACCGAGGTGGCGGGCACCAAGCGCGGGGTGATGGCCGCGGCGGCGATCGTGTTCTTCGCCTTCTACGGGTTCGATGCGGTGGCGACATCGGCGGAGGAAGCGAAGAACCCGGGGCGCGACCTGACGATCGGCATCGTCGGATCGATGCTGGTCTGCACGGTGATCTACATGGCGGTCGCGGTCGCCGCGGTCGGCGCGATCCCGTTCCTGCGGCTGGCGGATTCGGCCGAGCCGCTGGCGCTGGTGCTGCGCACGCTCGGCCAGCCGCTCGCGGCGCACCTGATCGCGCTCGCCGCCGTGATCGCCCTGCCCTCGGTCATCCTCGTCATGATGTACGGGCAGAGCCGCATCTTCTTCGTCATGGCGCGCGACGGCCTGCTGCCCCGGCAGCTTGCGACGGTGAGCGCGCGGACCGGCGCACCGACGCGGATCACGATCCTGACCGGTGTGTCGATCGCGCTCGTCGCCGGCTTCTTCCGGCTGGACGAGATCGCCGAACTGGCCAATGCGGGCACGCTGATCGCGTTCGTCGCGGTCGGCGCATGCCTGATGGTCCTGCGCCGCACCGCCCCCGAAGCGCCCCGCCTGTTCCGCTGCCCGACCCCGTATCTGGTCGGAACGGGCGCGATCCTCGGCTGCCTCTATCTGCTCTACAGCCTGCCCGCGGCCACGCTGCTGCGCTTCCTCGGCTGGAACGCGATCGGGCTGGTCGCCTATGTCGCCTATGGCCGTCGCCACAGCATCGCGCGTCGCGGCTGACGGCGTCGGGGCGCCGGCCGTGCAGGGGGAAACGCCACCACGCTCGCGACAATGCGGTGGCGAGGCTGCCCGCACCGGCATACGGATCAGGCGCCGCCGTTACGTCGGCGCGCAGCGCCCGGGCAGCGCGGCCACATTGCGGCGATGGCGAGCTTCACCTCGGCCCATTGCCGCGTCTTCAGCCCGCGATCGGGGTTCACCCACAGCTGTCGTGTTCCGGCTACAGCGAAGGGATAAACTCGGCGCCATTGTGACGCAGCAGCGCATCGATCCCGTTCTCCTGATTATGCCGTATGTTTTTGCGACATTGACCATGACAGCCCATCATCCGGCATGATCCTGTCGTCGGCATAACTGCCATGCGACCGGACACGTTGACCGGCTCGCCCGTCCCACCCTCATCTCCACGAAGCGCGAGGACTCCGCCCGCGAGGAACTGGTTGCCGAACCCGGCGCAGCGTTCGTCAGTGGTGCGATCGGCATCGAGCTACACGACCGCGAGAACTACGTCGCCTATCTAACGAGCTGGTTGCAAGGCTCCGCAAGAACAAGCGTTGCATCCTCACCGCCGCGACGCAGGCGCAGCCGCGGCCGATTGGCTGTTGAGCCGCATGGCGGAGGAGGCGGCAGGACCGAGGATAACGACACCGGCCCCGGCCCCGAAGGTCCGTCCGAACCCACGTCCATCCGCAGCATCTCGCTCTTCGCGGCCATCGCGCACCCGATGCTGCGCGCCGCCGCCTGGGCGGTCGTTCGAAGGCTGAAAAGTTGGTTGAAAGACTTACCATCCTGAAAACGGACAGCTCGGCGTCAGTAGTAGACAGCGCCTCGGCGCCCGACGTTCCGGATGGCAGGCACGACAATTCGACAGGAAGCCGACACCCCGGTCCAATCCGGCGGGCGCAAGCGACATTCCGTCGCCAAAATAATCACTTAGATAATAAAATGGCTGGGGCGGCAGGATTCGAACCTGCGGATGGCGGCACCAAAAGCCGCTGCCTTACCACTTGGCGACGCCCCAACGGAGAGGCGGCCTTATAGCCGTGTCGGCGGGCGTGAAAAGCCCTGCCGACACCACTTTTATTGGACCTCCGAGGCGATCAGCCCAGGCGTTGCAGCCAGCCGTGCGGATCGGCGGCGCGGCCGCGCTGGATCGCGGACAAAGCGTCGAGCATGCGCTGGGTCAACGGCCCGGTGCCGCCGCCGCCGATGGTGAAGCGAACGTCGGGGCTCGCCACCTCGCCGATCGGCGTCACCACCGCGGCGGTGCCGCAGGCGAAGGCCTCGGTCAGGCGACCGCTGGCGGCATCGGCGCGCCACTGATCGATGCCGTACAGCTCTTCGCGGACATCGATCCCCTGGTCGCGCGCGATGCGGATGATCGAATCGCGGGTGATGCCGGGCAGGATCGTGCCGGTCAGCGGCGGCGTCACCATCGATCCGTCGTCGAAGACGAAGAAGACGTTCATGCCGCCCAGTTCCTCGACCCAGCGCCGCTCGACCGCGTCGAGGAACACGACCTGGTCGCAGCCCTGGCGGATCGCTTCCGACTGGGCGAGCAGGCTGGCGGCGTAATTGCCGCCGCACTTGGCCTCGCCGGTGCCGCCGGGCGCGGCGCGGGTATAGTCCTGGCTGACCCAGATCGACACCGCGCGTGCGCCGCCCTTCCAATAGGCGCCGACGGACGAGGCGATCACCATGTAGAGATATTCGGACGACGGCTTGACGCCCAGAAACGCCTCGCTCGCGAACATGAACGGGCGCAGATAGAGCGCGCCGCCGTCGATGTCGGGGAACCAGTCGCGCTCGGTCGTGACGAGGTGACGGCACGATTCGAGGAACAGCGCTTCGGGCAGTTCGGGCATGGCGAGCCGCCGGGCGGAATTGTTGAAGCGGCGCGCATTGGCATCGGGCCGGAACAGCGCCATCGCGCCGTCGTCGAGCCGATAGGCCTTCAGCCCTTCGAAAATTTCCTGCGCGTAATGCAGCACCGCGGTCGAGGGATCGACGGTGATCGGCGCGCGCGCGGTGATCGCCGCGTCATGCCAGCCCTGCTGCTCGTTATAGCGGATCACGGCCATATGGTCGGTGAACACCCGGCCGAAACCGGGATCGACCAGCCGCGCCGCGCGCTCGTTCGCGTCGAGCGGGGTGGCGGTGGGATCGAAGCGGAAGCCGGTCGAGCCGGGCGTCAAAGCGATGTTCATCGATCTCTCTCAGGTATCAGGGGTTGCCGACGCGCATGGGCGGTGGCTAAACTGGTCAACATGGCTGCCACAGCTCCCTCCGCTTCCGCCCAGTTCCTCCGCGAGCCCGAACTCCGTCGCGGCATGGAGCTTTTGTATTTTGGCCATAGCTATCTCACCCGCTCCGTCGACCAGGGGCTTGCCGCGCAGGGATTGGGCCGCGCGCACCATCGTGCACTGTACTTCATCGCGCGCAAGCCGGACCTGACGGTCAGCGAATTGCTCGGCCTGCTCGCGATCACCAAACAGTCGCTGGGTCGCGTACTCAACGAACTGACGGACCGCAAGCTGGTCGAGACCCGGCCGGGCGAACGCGATCGTCGCCAGCGGCTGCTGCGGCTGACCGAGGAAGGGTCGCGGATGGAAAGCGACCTGTTCGAATCGGTGCGGCAGAAGATGTCGCAGGCCTATCAGGCGGCGGGCCAGGATGCGGTGTCCGGCTATTGGCTGGTGCTGGAGGGGATGATCCCCGAATGCGACCGCGCACAGGTCGAAGGGCTGCGATCGTAAGCGCTTGAGGCGGACGGGCGCGCGCTTGCGTCGTGCCCTCGTGCGCTGCCCCGACGCCGATCCGTTCAGCGCGCGGCGGCGGCCATTTCGCGATTGCGGCGCGCGGCCGCGGCGAGCGTCTCGGTGAGCAGCGCGACCAGCCCGTCTTCGCGATCGAGCACGTTCAGCCCCTGTCGCGTGGAGCCGCCCGGGCTCGCGACGCGATCGGCCAGCACTGCCGGCGTCACCTCCGCCGCCGCCGCCATCTGTGCCGAACCCTGCAAGGTGGCGAGCGCCAGCCGCGCCGCCTGATCCGCGGGCAACCCCAGGGCGGCCCCCGCCTGCGCCAGCGCATCGGCGAAACGGAACACGAAGCCCGGTCCGCAGCCGGCCAAGGCGGTGACGTCGTCGAACCGGGCTTCGTCGGCGATCCATTCGACCAGCCCGAGTGGCTGCATGAAGGCGGAGAGTTCACTCCGCGTGTCGGCATCCGCACGGGACGCGTAGAGCGTCGTCACGCCCTGCCCGATCGCGACCGGCAGGTTCGGCATCGCACGGACCACCATTCCGGCATCGCACAGCGACGCCAAAGTCGCTTCCTCGACCCCCGCCAGGATCGAGATCAGCAGTCGCGGCGCATGGCCGGCGAGCGGCCCGCCGCGCAGCGTCGCCAGCTGTTGCGGCTTGAGCGCGAGCATGATCGTGTCGAACACCGCATCGGTGGCGGCGGGTATCGTCGACACCACGCGAACGCCATCCGGCATCGACCGCCCGCTGGGGCTGACGACGGTGACATCGCAAGGGTCCAGGCCCGCCGCGAGCCAGCGACGCAGCATCGCCCCGCCCATGTTGCCGGCGCCGATCATCAACAGGCGCATCGGGATCAGGCCTCGCCCTGCGTCTCGATCAGGGCGGCAGCGAGCGCTTCGCGCGGTGTCTTGCCGCCCCACAGCACGAACTGGAACACGGGGTAGAAGCGTTCGCATTCCTCGATGGCGGATTCGACCAGCAATTCGGTGGCGCTCAGCGACATCGTGCCCTCGTCATCGCCGTCGATCATCGCCGCATGGCGATAGAGCAGCACGCCCGACGAGGACCAGAGTTCGAAGTGGCCGATCCACAGCTGTTCGTTGACCAGGCCGATCGCCTCATACACCGCGCCGCGCCGGTCGTCGGTGACCTTGATGTCTGGAAACGCGAGGAATTGCAGGACGCTGTCGTCCTCACGCCAGAGCGCGCGCAATTCGTAGCTGGTCCAGCTGCCCTTTACGGTCGCGACGATCTCGTCGTCATGCCGTTCGTGATCCCAGCCATGCGCGGCGTAATACGCCTCGAGCATGTCGATCGGCGCATCGGGTTCTTGGTCGTGTTCGGCCTGTTCGAGCATCGGTAAGCCCCTTATCGCACGACAAGGCTGCCGAGGCAAAAACGCCCCCGCAACCCCGCTGTGCACAAGGCTGTCGATAATGCTGTGGATAAGTCGGTCAGGCGGTGGGCACCGGGTCGCCGGCGGGGGCCGATGTGGCAGTTGCCTTGGCCTCCAGCGCATCCAGGCGAGCCTTTAGCGCGTCGTTCTCGTCGCGGGCGGCGACCGCCATGGCCTTCACTACCTCGAACTCGTCGCGGCTGACGAAATCCAGTCCGCCGATCCATTCGCGCGCCCGCGCACGAGCGCCCGATTCGGCTTCGCGCCCGACGCCGGCCAGCGTACCGGCGGCGCCGTTCACCAGCTTCACCAGATCGTCGAACAGGCGATTGTCGGATTGCATAAGAAGATCCCGGAACGAAAGCGTGAAGATGTCAGAGCATTTGGGAGGTATGCGACGCAGGCACAAGGGTTTCGGCGTCGGGATTGAGCTGTCCGATCCGCCAGGTCAGGACGCCGGCAAAGCTGATCCACACCAGATAGGGCAGCATCAGCCACGCCGCGAGCGACCGGATCCGCCCGAACAGAATGGTCGCAACGATGGCGAGGATCAGGATGGCGACGATGACCAGCAGGGCCGCACCGACCTGGTGCATGCCGAAGAACAAGGGCGTCCAGCCGAGATTGAGCACGAACTGCGCCGCGAACAGCGCGAGCGCCAGACCCCGGCCGCGCGATCCGCGCGCATGCAGGATGATCGCGACCGCTAGACCCATCAGGATGTAGAGCGAGGTCCACGCCACGGGGAACACCCAGCCCGGCGGGGTGAGCGCAGGCTTGTGCAGCGCCATGTACCAGCCGTTCTCGCTGCCCGACGGCACCGCGCGCCCGGACGCGAAGCCGAGCAGCAGGATCAGCGGGACGGTGAACACAGCCCAGCGCAGGAACGACATCCGCAACTGACCTTTGGATGCGATGCCGCCCACGCGATGCTCCTCGAACTTGCTGCCGCCCTTGCCGCGCGACACAGGCTTCGTAAAGCGTCCGTTATGATTATCGTTCCGTTTACGGTTCGTTTCGGGACGCCGCGATCAGAAATTCCACGTTGCCCTCCGGCCCGGTGATCGGACTTTCGACGATCCCGGCGACCTGCCAGCCGCCGGTGGCGAGCCACGCGGCCACCGCATCGCAGACCCGGGCATGGATGGCGGGATCGCGAACCACGCCGCCCTTCCCCACCTCTTCGCGCCCCGCCTCGAACTGTGGCTTGATCAGCGCCATCAACCGCGCGCCGACGCGGGCGAAGGTCATCGGGCGTTCGAGAACCTTGGCGAGGCCGATGAAGCTGGCGTCGCAGACGATCAGGTCGACGGGATCGGCGACGTGCGCCGCGGTCAGTATGCGCGCGCTGGTCTGTTCGTGGACGATGACGCGCGGGTCCTGTCGCAGCTTCCACGCCAGTTGATTGGTGCCGCTGTCGACCGCATAGACGCGCGCCGCGCCGCGGGTGAGCAGCACGTCGGTGAAGCCGCCGGTCGACGATCCGACGTCGATCGCGACCGCTCCGGTGACGTCCCAGCCGAAATGATCCAGCCCATGCGCCAGCTTGATGCCGCCGCGCGACACCCAGGGATGATCGCGACCGCGCACGTCGAGCGTGACGTCGTCGGCCAGCGCCTGTCCCGGCTTGTCGACCTTCCTCGTGCCGGCGAACACCAGACCGGCCATGATCAGCGCCTGCGCGCGCGTCTTCGATTCGGCGAGCCCGCGGTCGACGAGCATCTGGTCTGCGCGGGTCTTCGCCATCGCGTCGTCCTAAACGCAACGGCGGTGCCGCGTCACCCCCGCCCGCATCGTCGCGATCCGTCGCTTCGCCCGATCGGTTCGACGCATCGCCATTGCCTATCAAATCGGTAGGATTATCTCTGCTGCCGGGGGGCGTGCTGGACGGCGTGCCCTAGAGCGCATGTCCGGTACGCCCCTTCCATGGAAGGAGATGCAGGATGACCGGTTTTTCCAGTTTCGACGCAGCGCAACCGACCATTCTGACCGTGCCGGGGCTGGGCGGCTCCGGTCCGTCGCACTGGCAGACCCTGTGGGAGGACGCCCGGCCGGACACGGTGCGGGTCGAACTCGGCATGTGGAACACGCCGCACCGCAATGCCTGGGTGAGCAAGCTGGATCAGGCGATCGCCCGCGCCGACGCGCCGGTGATCCTGGTCGCGCACAGCCTCGGCTGCCTCGCGGTGGCGTGGTGGGCGGAACTGAGCCCGCAGCCCTATGGCTGGCCGGTCGCCGGGGCGCTGCTGGTCGCACCGGCCGACGTCGAGCGGCCGGAGGCGCCCGAAGCGCTGCGCGGTTTCGCCCCGACGCCGAAGAAGCCGCTGCCGTTTCCATCGATCCTGGTCGCGTCGAGCGACGATCCGTGGATCGCGGCCGATCGCGCGCACAGCCTGGCGGCGCAATGGGGCAGTCATTTCGTCGATGCCGGGCCGCAGGGGCACCTCAACGCGGCGAGTGGCCTGGGCCCGTGGGACGAGGGACAGGCCCTGCTGAACCGGGTCATCGCGGCAAGCACCGACGGGCGCGGGCACGCCCGCACACCCGGCGACGCGCGTTCGATCCTGGCGGTCAGCGCGACCGACGCCGCGCAGGATCATCATATGCACCGGTGAGCGAGGGGGTGCGGGGCGACCCGCGCCGCCCTTCAGCGATCCGCGTGGGTAACGTCCGGTCCCTGCGTCGCCGATTCGTCCGCGGCCGCGTGCCCCTTTGCGGTGGCGGTCTTCATCGCGCGGTACATGCGCACGTTCAGCGCGACGAGGACGATCACCGCCAGGGCGATGATGATCGCCGCCTTGACGGGTCCGCTCACGCGCGGGCGCCTTCGCTGACCCCGGCGCTGTTGTGGCGAAGCGTGGTCAGCACGGTCTGGACGATATGCTCGGCATCCAGACCCGCCTCGGCATATTGCTTCTCGGGCTTGTCCTGGTCCTGGAACGTGTCGGGCAGCCGCATGGTGCGCAGCTTCAGCCCGCCGTCGATCAGCCCCTCGTCGCTCGCCAGCGTCAGGACGTGCGCGCCGAAGCCGCCGACCGCGCCCTCCTCGATCGTCACCGCGACCTCGTGCGTGGTCAGCAGTCGGCGGATCATCGCCTCGTCCAGCGGCTTGGCGAAGCGCAGGTCGGCGACCGTGGTCGACAGGCCCTTCGCCTCCAGCACCTCCGCCGCCTTCAGCGCCTCTTCCAGCCGCGTGCCGAGCGACAGGATCGCCACCGTCTTGCCTTCGCGGACGATGCGGCCCTTGCCGATCTCCAGCCGCTGCGGCACCTCGGGCAGCGCGACGCCGACGCCGTTGCCGCGCGGATAACGGACCGCGATCGGGCCGCTGTCGTGCATCGCGCAGGTATGCGTCATGTGCACCAGCTCCGCCTCGTCCGCCGCCGCCATGACGACGAAATTGGGCAGGGTCGCCAGATAGGTGACGTCGAACGATCCGGCATGTGTCGCGCCGTCGGCCCCGACCAGCCCGGCGCGATCGATCGCGAAACGGACCGGCAGGTTCTGGATCGCCACGTCGTGCACGACCTGGTCATAGGCGCGCTGCAGGAAGGTCGAATAGATCGCGCAGAACGGCCGCATGCCCTGCGCCGCCAGCCCGGCGGCGAAGGTGACGGCATGCTGTTCCGCGATGCCGACGTCGAACGTGCGATCCGGAAACGCCTTGGCAAAGCGATCGACGCCGGTGCCCGACGGCATCGCCGCGGTGATCGCGACGATCGTCGGGTCGCGCTGCCCTTCCTTCACCAGCTGGTCGCCGAAGACGTTCTGATATTGCGGCGGGCCGGGAGGCGCCTTGGCCTGCGTGCCGGTGATCACGTCGAACTTCTGGACGCCGTGATATTTGTCCGCCGCCGCCTCGGCCGGGCCATAGCCCTTGCCCTTCTTGGTGACGACATGGACGAGGATCGGACCCTCCTCCGCATCACGGACATTTTCCAGCACCGGGATCAGATGGTCGAGATTGTGGCCGTCGATCGGGCCGACGTAATAGAAGCCCAGTTCCTCGAACAGCGTACCGCCCATCGTCATGCCGCGGGCGAATTCGTCGGTCTTGCGCGCCGCATGGTGGAACGGCCGCGGCAGGCGGCGGGCGAATTTCTTGAGGATGTCGCGGATGCCGAGGAATTCGCGGCTCGACACGATGCGCGACAGATAGGCCGACAGGCCGCCGACCGGCGGCGCGATCGACATGTCGTTGTCGTTGAGGATCACGACCAGCCGGTTGCCCGCCTGTTCGGCGTTGTTCATCGCCTCATAGGCCATGCCCGCCGACATCGATCCGTCGCCGATCACCGCGATGCCGCGCCCCGGCGTGCCGGCAAGCTTGTTCGCCACCGCAAAGCCCAGCGCCGCCGAGATCGACGTCGAGCTGTGCGCCGCGCCGAACGGGTCGTATTCGCTCTCGCTACGCTTGGTGAAGCCGCTGAGGCCGCCGCCCTGGCGCAGCGTGCGGATACGATCGCGGCGCCCGGTCAGGATCTTGTGCGGATAGCATTGGTGGCCGACGTCCCACACCAGCCGGTCGCGCGGCGTGTCGAAGACATAGTGGATCGCGGTGGTCAGTTCGACCACGCCGAGCCCCGAGCCGAGGTGGCCGCCGGTCGTGCCGACCGCGGAGATCACTTCCTGCCGCAATTCGTCGGCGAGCTGACGGAGCTGTTCGGGCTTGAGCTTACGCAGCTCTTCCGGGGTCTTAACCGTATCGAGCAACGGCGTGTCGGGTAGTTCGGACATCCGTCCCGTCTACGCGCTTGCGGGCGGACTGTCGATTGTCGCCGCGCGCATCGTCAGACGCAATCGGCGCAGGTGCCCCGCACTTCGATCACTGGACGAACGGGTGCGAAACCAGCAGCTTGCGCGGCATTCCTGACACCGCGGGTGATCACATCGTCATCCAGGTGCATCGTCTGCCCACAGGAATCGCAAACCAGAAAGATGCAGTCATGCTGGCAATCGGGATGCGCGTTGGCGACGTAGGCGTTTGAACTTTCGACCTTTCGCGCCAGATTGGCGGCAACGAAGACGTCGAGGATGCGATAGATGCTGTTCGCCGCGACGCGGCGTCCCTCGCGCTTCGACAGCGCCTCGGCGATGTCATAGGCGCTTGCCGGCTTGGCGAAGCCCGCCAGCGCCTCGAACACATTGGCGCGCATCTGCGTCCATTGCTCGCCGGACTTCTCCAGCGTCGCTTGCGCGGCCTTGGTGAGGTCGTCGCCCTGCGGCTCGTGATGATCGTGATGCGCGTGGGCTGACATGATCCAGATCTAGGATGCTACAGCCGTAACGACAAGCCGGGTGTCAGACCACTGCACGGCGGTTGAGGTCGTGGCCGAACGCCAGCAGGCCGACGCCGATCACGGTCCACAGCGTCTCGGCGCCGCCGCCGCCTTCATGCGGCAGCGTCATCGCGCCGGCCATGATGCCGAGCCCGAACGCACCCATCGCCGCGGGCATGACATAGCCATGCTCCATCACCCCGCGCCCGAGCGCGATCGCGCCGAGCAGGATCGCGATCGACAGGCCGACTTCGTGAAAGATCGGGTTCAGCAGCAACCCGCCGGCGGCGGACAGCATGGCGAGCAGCACCGCACTCGCGATGCAATGCACGACGCACAGCCCCGACAGCGCGATCGCCGCGCGATCGAGCCAGGCCCAGCCGAACCGGCGTACAGAGTGAGTCGTGTGCGTCATCCGTCAACGGCATCTAGGCGCCCGGGCCGCAGGTTACAACATCACATCTCATCAAATTCGCGCGATCGGGGGGCACGTTAGCATATCGTCCGATCGTCGAGCGCGGCTGGCGATTGCGTGCGAACCGGCGTATGGCGACGCCATGCTTCAGCCAAGCGCCGCCTTCCTCTCGCGTGCCCGGCCACGCAGCGTCGCCCGATGGTTGTTCGCCGTCGCCGCGCTCATCGTCGCGATGGTCGTCGTCGGCGGGATCACCCGCCTGACCGAATCGGGTCTGTCGATCACGCAATGGAAGCCGATCAGCGGCATCGTGCCGCCGCTCAACGACGCGCAATGGCAGGCGGAGTTCGCCAATTACCGGCGCATTCCCGAATATGCGGCGTTCAACCAGGGCATGACGCTCGCCGGGTTCCAGCGCATCTTCTTCTGGGAATATGCGCATCGGCTGCTCGGGCGGATCATCGGCATGGCCTTCGCGCTGCCGCTGATCTGGTTCGCGATCCGCAAGCAGATCCCGGCGGGCTATGGCTGGCGGTTGGTGGCGCTGCTCGCGCTGGGCGGCTTCCAGGGCGCGATCGGCTGGTGGATGGTCGCCTCCGGCCTGTCGGTCCGCACCGATGTCAGCCATGTCCGCCTGGCGATCCATCTGCTCACCGCGCTGACGATCCTGGCGGGGATCGTGTGGACGGCGCTCGACCTGATGGCGCTGCACCGCAATCCGCTGTCCCACCCTGCCCGGCTGACCGGCGTCGCGATCACGGCCATCGCGCTGCTGTTCGTGCAGCTGATGTACGGAGCCTTCACCGCGGGACTGGACGCCGGCTATGCCTTCGCCAGCTGGCCGCTGATGGGCGATGCGCTGTTCCCGGCCGGGGTGCCGATGCTGGATCCCGCCGCGAGCAACATCGTCGACAATCCGGTCGTCGTGCAGTTCATCCATCGCTGGTGGGCCTTCGCCGCCGCCGCGGGCCTCGTCTGGCTGGCCGTGCGCGCGACGCGCAATGGCTCCCGGGCAGGGTTCTGGGTCGTCGGGCTGGTCACGCTGCAGATCATGCTGGGCATCGCCACGCTGATGAGCGGCGTGCAGATCGACGTGGCCGTCGCGCACCAGGCGAATGCCGCGCTGCTGCTGATCGCGACCATGTTCGCCGCGCATGCGACCGGGCGCAAGGCGCAGTAGAGCTATCGGGTATCATTTTACCCGTCAGCAAACCCGCCGTTTGCTTGACTTCTGCCGCCCTCTCGATCATTGGGACGCTCAATCGCGCCGCCCCGCAACGGGCGGCGCGCTGTCGTTTCAACCGAAAGGTCTACGCCCATGAAGGCGCTCATGAAGACCACCAAGTCGGCCAAGCCGCACGAGGTGGAGAAGAAGTGGCACATCGTCGATGCGGAGGGCCTGGTGGTCGGTCGCGCGGCGGTGGTGATCGCCAACGTGCTGCGCGGCAAGCACAAGACCAGCTTCACCCCGCACGTCGATTGCGGTGACAACGTCATCGTCATCAACGCCGACAAGATCCGCTTCACCGGCAACAAGGCCGCGAAGAAGGTCTATTACAAGCACACCGGTTATGCCGGCG
This sequence comes from uncultured Stakelama sp., assembly GCA_964419295.1. Taxonomy (GTDB): domain Bacteria; phylum Pseudomonadota; class Alphaproteobacteria; order Sphingomonadales; family Sphingomonadaceae; genus Sphingomonas. Next base: position 25,289 of record CAYQPM010000002.1, read on the forward strand.
GCATCAAGGGCGTCACCGCCGCCAAGGTCCTCGAGGGCCGCTTTCCGGAGCGCGTTCTCGAAAAGGCCGTGGAGCGCATGATCCCGCGCGGACCGCTGGGTCGCGAGCAGATGCGCAACCTGCGCATCTTCAAGGGCACCGAGCATCCGCACGAAGCCCAGAACCCCCAGGTCCTCGACATCGCGGGCATGAACCGCAAGAACAAGGTGGGCGCGTAAATGACCGACAATCGCCAGTCCCTTTCCGACCTCGCGTCGCTGACGCAGCAGCCGGCGCCGGCCGCGAACGCCGCCCCGGCCGTCACGACGGACGGTGAAGCTCCGGCCGCGCCGACGCACGTCGTGCCGACGATGCCGCTGCGCGAGCAGATCCTGGACAAGTTCGGCCGCGCCTATGCGACCGGTCGCCGCAAGGACGCCGTCGCCCGCGTCTGGATCAAGCCGGGTTCGGGCAAGATCACGATCAACGGTCGCGATCAGGAAGTCTATTTCGCGCGTCCGACGCTGCGCCTCGTCATCAACCAGGTGTTCGGCATCACCGAGCGCGAAGGCCAGTATGACGTCGTCTGCACCGTCAAGGGCGGCGGCCTGTCGGGCCAGGCCGGCGCGGTCAAGCACGGCATCAGCCAGGCGCTGACCAAGTTCGAGCCGGTTCTGCGTGCGCCCGTCAAGGCCGCCGGGTTCCTGACCCGCGACAGCCGTACGGTCGAGCGTAAGAAGTACGGTCGGGCCAAGGCCCGCAAGAGCTTCCAGTTCTCGAAGCGTTAAGCGTTTCGACCTTTGGGTTACGATCAGGGCGGTCCGGCAACGGGCCGCCCTTTTTCGTGGCGCAGCCGCATGCCTGGCCGACCGGGCTTGTGCTCGCTTAGAAGATCTTGCGCACCGATACCTTGACCGCGCGGCCAGCGAAATCGATCAGGTTCCGCTGATAACGATACGGCGTAACGCCATTGCGGTCCGTCACGACGGGGCGCGTGTCGAGCAGGTTTTCGACGTTCGCCTCGATTGTCAGCCCCTTCGCCCATCCGGTCTTGGGGGCGAGTTCGGCCGCATCCAGCACAGTGTAGAAGTATAGCGAGGTTCGCGCGGAGAAGCGGAGGTCTGCGGAGGCGAGATCGCTGCGCATCCGCGTCGGCGCAGCCCAGTTACCGAAGAACCCGGTGCGCACCGGACCGATCGAACCACCGAGCGTCGCATTGGCCTCGAACCGCGGTCGCCCGCCATTGCCGTTGATCGACTGACCGTCGAGCAGATCCAGTGTCGGCTGTCCCGGCGCGAGGACCAGCGTGTCGTCGAGCCGCATCGTGCCGAAAACGAAGGAGTATAGCGTCGGTCGGCGTTTGGGCGGTGGCGGTGGAGGCGCATCCGAAGCCGCACCCGTCTGCTTTACGGGCGGCTTGGGCGCCGGTCCGATCGGGGTCCAGAGCGACAATCGTCCTTCCAGCTTGCGCTCACGCTCTCCGCCGAGATTGATCGTCCGCAGATCGACGGAGGTCAGACGCCCCGCGCCGTCGCGCACGTAGCGGGTGGGGAATGCTGCCTGTAGCGCCGGCGTGACGCCGCCGGGCGCGGCATATTGATCATCCGTGCGCGTTTCGATGTAGTTCACGAAGATACGAAACTCCTTGTCCCGGATCGGGTGGAGCGACACGCCGGCAGTGGTAACCCTACGCCGTTCCGGCGCGAGATCGGGGTTTCCACCGGTCACCAGCCGGACGAGCGAACTGGTGCCGGTCACGAAATCGAACACCGAGAAATTGGAGAGGATCGCCGCTGGATCCGTCAGTTGCGCAATGGACGGCGCCGCTTGCGATCGGGTGATCGAAGCGTTGAACTCGATGGCGGACGCCGGTGACCATGTCAGCCCGACATTGCTGCTGACGATGTTCCGATAGGCGGTGACCGACGACAGGCCGACCTGTCCGTTCGCCGACAGCGTACCCACAGCACCCAGGACCCCGCGCTCTTTCGAGGTGATCGGCAGGCTCACCGCCACGGTCGCACTCCGCGCCGTTCGACGGAGCGCCGGAGATGCGGTTGCCGCGTCATTCTGCTCACGATCGGCCGAGGTGCGGGTGTAATCGGCGGTGAGCGTCATCATCGCCGGCCCCGCCGGGAGCTTGACGACAGGCCCGCTCGCGGTTGCATTGCCGACCGACGTGCGCGCCACAGTCCGGTTGTTGGTGATCAGTCGCCCTGCCGTCTCAGCGGGCGACAGCGTCCGGAACGGATCGCCTCCGGCATCGATCGCAGCCTGGAATGCGGTGGTGGAAATCCCCTGATCGCTGGACGTCAGCGATCGTGCTCGATCATATCCGGCGGTCGCGCTCCATTGCCACGATGCCACCGTACCGTTCAGCACGGCACCGGCATGCAGGTTCAAGCTGTCGGAGTGCGGCCGCAATGACCCCGCTTCGGGCACGTATCGGTAGAGAAGAACGTCATTGCCGAACGGCACGAAAGGATTGCTCGCAGGCAGGCGCAACGTGACCGCCGGCAGCCCGGCGATGCTGCTGCGCCGCTGCGCCTGCATCGCAAGGTTGACCGATGCCTGAATAGCCTTGCCGATCGGAAACGCGCGACTGGCATCGACCTTCAGCGCGTCACTGCCCTCCGATGCGCCATATGGCGAGAGGTCGGTGACCCGTGCCACGCCGGCCGCATAATTGGCGAGGACAGCGCGTCCAAAAGGATCGCCTGGCACCGCGGCCGTCCCGATCGCGCGTCCCGCAAGCGCATCCAGGGCGGGCGACAGGGTCGCGCCGCCGACGCCGGACACGTTGCCGGTGAGATCGAACAGATTGCTGCTGTCCGGGGTGACGAGCCGCCGTGTCCCGCTGATGGAATTCTGGCGGTCGTAATTCACGTTGACCGACGTGCGCCGGCTTTCATCGATGCGCGTCGATCCGAGTGCCAGCGACACCGATCCGCCGCCACCTTCGGTCGTGGTCCCCACGGCTTCGGTCACCTCTGCGGCCCGGAAATGCTTTTTGGTGATGAAGTTGACGACGCGCACATTGGGGGGGAACCCAAATCGGGTCGCCTCCTGCTCGGGCAGGATCTCGGTTCGCTCCATCGCCTCCGAAGGCAATGTATATATCTCCGACGGCGCCACCCTCCGGCCGTTGAGCAGGAATACCGGGTTCAATCCGCCCGACGATGTCGTAAGCGGCTTGATCAACTTCAGCAGCGCCTCGATGCTGGTCGCACCGGTTGCCTTGATCGCATCGGCATCGAGTATCCCGACAGGATCGACATCGCCGATGACGGAACCCGGCAGGCGCTTACCGGTGACGACGATCTCATCACCTTTCGCCGGCTTCTCCACCTCTTGTGCAGCCAGCGTTATCGAACTGCTCGACCATGCAACGCATATGGCAGCACCCGCCAAAATCCGCCGTTTCGACAAACTGACAAAAGCCATCACTTACCCCGGCGTTACGCAAACTATCACTCCATCAACATAATGCGCCATCGTATAATATCATACGAATTTAACACTGTTGTTTTCCGCTACTTGATTACGGAAGCCGAGCGGAGCCATGCGGCCATCAAAGCCCTTCGACCGGTTTGGCCGCGACCCTCCGTCCGTCACCAGGTGGTTCGGGTTGCCACGGCGCAGCCGGAAAGCTAGCCGCAACAGCACAAATGCACCGCGCAGGAGTTTGAAATGCCCGCTATCCTCGACCGCCGCCAGATCCTCAGCGGCGGGGCGACCATCGCCGGGCTGACGCTGGGCGCGCCGGTGCTGGCGCAGAGCGATCGCGTCGAAAGCATGATCGCGAAGATGTCGCCGCAGGAAAAGGCGGGGCAGTTGTCATGCTTCTCGGATCAGATCCGTCCGATCGGCGTGCCGTTCAATCCCGGCCTCGCCAGCGGCGGCGCCAGCGAACAGCTCGCACGGATCAGGACCGGCGCGATCGGGATGCTGTTCAACGGCGTCGGTTACGCGGGCGCGAAGGCGGCGCAGGATGCGGCGATGCAGACCCGGCTCAGGATCCCGCTGATCTTCGCCGGCGACGTGATCCATGGCCTGCGTACCGCCTATCCGCTGCCGATCGCCGAGGCGTGCGCCTTCGATCCCGACCTCGCGATGCGGACCGCGCGGGCCGCGGCGCTGGAGAGCACCGCGCTGGGCATCCACTGGACCTTCGCGCCGATGGTCGACGTCGCGCGCGACCAGCGGTGGGGGCGCGTCGCCGAGGGGTCGGGCGAGGACCCGTATCTCGGCACCGCACTGGGCGTGGCGCGGGTTCGCGGCTTCCAGGGCGACGACCTGAAGGACGCGACGCGCGTCGCCGCCTGCGCCAAGCATTTCGCCGCTTATGGCGCCGTGTCGGGGGGCATGGAGTATAATTTCACCGAGATCAGCCCGGCGACGCTGCACGAGGTGCATCTGGCGCCGTTCAAGGCAGCGGTGGATGCGGGCGTCGCGACGCTGATGAGCGCCTTCAACGACATCGACGGGGTGCCGGCGTCAGGCAATCGCTGGCTGATGACCGACCTGTTGCGCGGCGAATGGCGGTTCGGCGGGATGGTAGTCGGCGACTATACCGCCGACGAGGAACTGATCGCCCACGGCTATGCCAGGGACGGTCGGGATGCCGCCAAGAAGGCGTTCATGGCGGGCATGGACATGGCCATGCAATCCAACCTGTTCAATCTCTGGCTGCCCGACCTGGTCGAGAAGGGCGAGGTGCCGGTCGCTCGCCTGGATGAGGGTGTTCGCCGGGTGCTGCACCTGAAGGAGCGGATCGGCCTGTTCGACAATCCCTATCGCTCGATCAGCGCCAGGGCGGAACGGACCAGCGTCTCGACTCCCGCGATGTTGAAGCTGAGCCGTGAGGCGGGCGCGCGCTCGATCGTGCTGCTGAAGAACGAAGGCGGCGTGCTGCCGCTGGCGAAGGGCGCGAAGATCGCGCTGGTCGGCCCCTTTGCCGAGGATGTCGACAACGTCGTCGGCACCTGGGCGTTCATGGCGGACAAGGCGCTCAACGTCTCGGTCGCCGCCGGATTGCGCGCGCGCAAGGCGGACGTGACGGTCGCGAAGGGATCGGACGTCGAGGCCGCGATGCCCGGTGGCATCGAAGCGGCGGTGGCGGCGGCGCGCAACGCGGACGTGGTGCTGCTCGCGGTGGGCGAGACGCAGCTGATGTCGGGCGAGGCGCAGGCGCGGGTGGAGATCACCGTGCCGCCCGCGCAGATGGCGCTCGCCGAAGCGGTCGCCGCCACCGGCAAGCCCGTCGTCGTGCTGCTGCGCCACGGCCGGGCGCTGGCGCTCGAGGGTGCCGTCAAGGCCGCGCCGGCCATCCTCGCCACCTGGTTCCTGGGGTCGCAAAGCGGCCATGCGATCGCCGACGTGCTGTTCGGCGACGTCAATCCGTCCGCCAAGCTGTCGGCGAGCTTCCCGGTGTTCAGCGGCCAGGAGCCGTATTTCTACAACCACAAATCGACCGGCCGGCCGCAGCCGGAAGGGCCGCTGTCCGAATATAAGGCGCGCTATCGCGAAGGGCGGAACGAGGCTTTGTACCCGTTCGGCCACGGCCTGAGCTATACCAGCTTCACGGTGTCGGACGTCGTCGTGCCCGCGCAGATGACGGACCGGATCACCGTGACGGCAAATGTCACCAACACCGGCAGCCGCGCGGGTGACGAGGTCGTGCAGCTCTACGTCCACGACGTCGTCGCGAGCCACACGCGGCCGGTCCGCGAACTGAAGGGCTTTCAGCGCGTCAGCCTTGCGCCCGGTCAGGCGAAGCCGGTGCGGTTCACGCTGGCGCGCGACGACCTGCGCTTCTGGATGGACGACAAGTGGGTGGTGGAGCCCGGCACCTTCCATGTCTGGGTCGCGACCAGTTCGATCGGCGGCGATCGACAGGCGTTCGAACTGGCCTGACGCGCCCTCGCCCGCGGGCGCTAGTCGATCCGCACGATCCGCGTGCCGAGCCGTTCGGCCTCGTCCGGATCGTGCGTGACCATCAGGATCGGCAGCCCCGCCGCGTCGCGGACGCGCAGGATGGCGTCCATGATCTCGCCGCGCCGAGCGCGATCCAGCGAGGACAGCGGCTCGTCGAGCAGCAGGAAGGCGGGATCGCGCAGCAACGCCCGGCCGATCGCGACCCGGCGCGCTTCGCCACCCGACAGCGTTCGCGGCCAGCGATCGAGCAGATGGCCGATGCCGAGCATCGCGACGGCCGCAGCCAGTCCGCTGTCGTCGGCCGCCCCGTACAGCAGGTTCGCGCGGACCCGGCGGTGCGGGAACAGCCGCGGCTCCTGAAAGACATAGCCGGCGCGGCGTCGCTCCGGTGCCAAATCGATCCCGGCATCCGTATCGAACAGTACGCGCCCGGCCACCGCGATCCGTCCGCGGTCGGGCCGCAGCAGCCCGGCGACCATGTTGAGGACGCTCGTCTTGCCGATGCCCGAGGGGCCGAACAGCACCGTCAGCCCGTCGCCCGCCGTCAGGTCGAGCGCGATCGACGCCTCGCCCAGTTGCTTGTCGACGCGGATCTCAAAGGACATGCAGCCCCCGCCTCACCCGCCGCGTCAGCATCTCCGATGCGACCAGCGCGACCAGGCTGAGCGCGACGGACATCGCCGACAGCCGCCACACCGTCGCCTCCGCCCCCGGCTGTTGCAGCGCCGAATAGATGGCGAGCGGCAGGGTCTGCGTCTGCCCCGGCACGTTCGACACGAAGGTGATCGTGGCGCCGAATTCGCCGATCGAGCGCGCGAAGCCGAGCACCGCGCCCGCCAGCACGCCGGGCAGGCTGAGCGGCAGGGTCAGGCTCCAGAAGACGCGACCCGGCCCCGCCCCCAGCGTCCGCGCGGCGCTCTCCAGCCGCCGGTCGACCGCCTCGATCGACAGGCGCATCGCCCGGACCATCAGCGGCAGCGCCATGATCCCGGCCGCGATCGCCGCCCCGGTCCAGCGGAACAGCACGCTGATGCCGAACCAGCGCTCCAGCACCCCGCCGATCGGGCCGTTCGGGCCGAACGCCAGCAACAGCGCCCAGCCGGTCACCACCGGCGGCACGACCAACGGCAGGTGGACGATCGCGTCGAGCAGCAGCTTGCCCGGGAAATGCGCGCGCGCCAGCACCCAGGCGAGCGCGAACGCCAGCGGCAGCATGGCCGCCAGCGCCACGCCGCCGACCTTCAGCGACAGCGCGACGATCGTCCATTCCTCCGCCGACAGCATCAGCGGGCGGTGAATCCGTAGCGCACGAAGATCGCCTTGCCGGGCGCGCTGATCAGGAAGCGGCGGAACGCCTCGGCCTCCGGATTGCGCGATGTCGCGAGGCGCGCGACCGGATAGGTGATCGCCGGATGGCTCGCCGCCGGGAAGACTCCGGCGATCCGCACCGTCTGCGACGCCTTGGCATCCGTCGCATAGACGATGCCGAGCGGCGCGGCGCCGCGTTCCACCAGCGTCAACGCCGCGCGCACGCTATCGCCGCGCACGACCTTGGGCGCGACGGCCTGCCACACGCCCAGCGCGCGCAACGCCGCCTCGGCGTATCGGCCGGCGGGCACCGGCGAGTCCGCCATCGCCAGCGGTCCGGCGGTCAGCACTTTGGCGAGCGCCGCCGGCGGGCGCACCGGGATCGTCACCGGATTGTCCTTCGCAGCGATCACCACCAGCCGGTTGCCGAGGAAGGTGACGCGGCTCGCCGGCACGATCAGCCGTTTCGCTGCCAGCGCGTCCATCCATTCCTGGTCCGCCGAGACGAACAGGTCGGCATCGCCCCCCGCCTCCACCTGCCGCGCCAGTGCCGAGGAGGCGGCGAACGAGATCACAGGTCTTGGGTGCCCCGCTTTGGCCCAGGCGGCGGCAGCGGCGTTCATCGATTCCTGCAGGCTTGCCGCCGCGAGCACCAGCGGCGGCCGGACCTGCGCGACCGTCGGCGCGGCCACCAGCAACGATGCGGCGAGAAGCAGGGAGCGGATCATGACGGCACCTCGATCATCAAGCGATAAGTCAGCCGTATACAAGGCCCGACCGCCTTTGCGACCGACGATCGCGCTCGCAGTCTATCGATCCGGTTTTTGCAGGCGCAACCGATAGGTCGTTTCGAGGTAATCCAGCCGGCGCCGCGTCTCGTCGTCGACGCAGGCCAGATAGGCGGGGCCGCCGCCGCTGCCGCCCTGCCACAAGCGACGTTCCGCGCCGCAGCTTGCATCGCGAAAGGCGATCCATCGCCGCTGGGCCTGTTGCAGCGCGCGGCGATCCGGCTCGTGCAGCACGCGCAGGATCCGGGCATAGCTGTGGTTCAGCGCGGCATCGGCCGCTCTGCCGGAGGCGGCGAAGCATTGCGAGATCGCCAATGTGTTGCCCTCCTGCCAGCACGCTGCCTTGGAAGACGCGGTGGTGGCAGCTTGCAGCCGTCCTCCGCTGCACAGCAGCACTGAGGCGGCGACCGCGAGCCACAGAGGACCGACCGTCACGACGCGCTGACCCGCCCGGTCCGCTGGAGCTTGCCCCAGCCGACCATGGGCCCGCGCAGCGCCTGTGCGATCGCCTTCAGCACGACATAATACATGACCTGGCGATAGCCGATCCGCTGCGGGATCAGCAACCAGAGCAGGCGCCAGCGCTCGCGCCGTTCCAGCGCGAAGGCGATCGTCGCGGCGAGCAGGTCGATCGCGGTGAAGACGATCCAGAACGTCAGCATCGTGTAGACGTCGTGGCTGGTCTGCGCCCAGCCATGCGCCTCCACGTCGAGATAAGTGACCACGAAGCTGACCAGCAGCGCCAGGTCGATGATCGGCGAGATCGCGGCGAGCAGGATCTGGAACACGATCGCCTGCGGCAGGCCGACCCAGCCGAGCCCGCGCGGCTGCGAACGACCGATCGCGGAACGATGCTTCCACAGGCATTGCAGCGTGCCGAATGCCCAGCGGAACCGCTGCTTGGCGAGCGCGCGGATCGTTTCGGGCGCCTCGGTCCAGGCGACGGCATATTGATCATATTGCACCCGCCAGCCGGCGCGCTGGATCGCGATCGTCAGGTCCTGATCCTCCGCCAGCGTATCGTGCGGATAGCCGCCGACGCCGCGGATCGCGGCGAGCCGCCACGCGCCCACGGCGCCGGGCACGACGGTGATCGCGTTCAGCCGGGCGAAGGCGCGCCGTTCCAGGTTCTGCGCGGTGATATATTCCAGCGCCTGCCATTTGGTGATCAGGTTGACGCGATTGCCGACCTTCGCATTGCCCGCGACCGCACCCAGCTTCGGATCGTCGAACCAGCGCGCCAGCCGCGCGATGGTCGTCGGCTCGAATTGCGTGTCCGCATCCAGCGCGATGACGATCTCGCCCCGCGCCTGTTCCATGCCGCGGTTGAGCGCCCGCGCCTTGCCGCCGTTCTCCAGCGTCAGCAGCCGCACGCGGGGATCGTCGGCAAAGGCCTCTGCGACGACGGCGGAGGTCGCGTCCTTCGACCCGTCGTCGATGACGATCACCTCGATCGACACGTCGGTCGACGCGAGCACGCCCCGCACCGCGCGCACGATGACCCGCTCTTCGTTATAGGCGGGGATCATCACCGTGACGAATCGGTCGGGGTCGATCGCCGGGAATACCGTCCGCCCCTCCCGCCGCGCCTGGATCAGCGCCAGCGCCGACAGGGCGAGCGCCCGCAGGATGCCGACGGTGATAGCGATGCCGAACAGCCAGCGCAGGCCGACCACCAGTCCGCCGAGCGCGCTGAACAGCGCCAGATCGATCCGCGCCGCCAACTGGTCGCTGGCGGAGATCGGCGGCATGGCCGCATTGCGCGAGATGCCGGCGAGCGTCGAGACGGGCACGAACGAATAGCCGAGCGCCCGCAGCCGGTCGATGATCATCGGCAGCGCCGCGACCGTCTGCGCACGATTGCCGCCGGCATCGTGCAGCAGAACGATGTTGCGGCTGCAATCGGCATTGGAATCGGTGTTGCAATTGGCGGGGGCGCTGGTGACCCGTGCGATCGTTTCGTCGATGATCGCCTGCACGCCGGGGCGCTTCCAGTCGCCCGGATCGACGTGCAGCCCGACCGAGACGTAACCGCGCTCCTGGGCCTGCAAAGCGGGGATGATTTCGTCGGCGGTCGTCGGCTCGGCATCGCCGAAATAGGGCGCGCGGAACAGCCGGAGCGATCGGCCGGTGAACGCCTGGAACAGGCGCTGGTTGGCGTTCAGTTCGAAATACACCTGCCCCGCCGATGCGGTCGCGAGGTTGGGATGGGTATAGGTATGGCTGCCGACCTCATGCCCCTCCGCCACCATGCGCTGGAGCAGCGAACGCTGGGTCAGCGCATTCTCGCCGACGATGAAGAAGGTGCCGGGGACGTGTTCGCGCTTCAACACGTCGAGCACCTGCGGCGTCCAGGTCGGATCGGGACCGTCGTCGAACGTCAGCGCGATCTGTCTGGCGCGATAGCCGGTGCGATCGACCTCGTAGGGCGAGGGCAAGCGGTCGAACCGCACGTCGCCGATATAGCCGCCCGGCGCCGCCGTCGCGACGCGCACGCCGGCAACCGGCGTGGCGCCGATCTTCAGGATTTCGCCGGCGCCTTCGATGTCGGTTTCGTTACCCTGCGGGATCGCGTCGATCGCGCCGATCGGGGGCAGGCTGCGGTGATCGCGGCCGAACAGCGCCCAGACCCCCGGATCCTCGGAACCCAGCCGCCAGAGCGCGACGCTGCCGACACCCGCGCGGTGCAGGAAGTTCATCTGGTTGTAGACCGATGCCGCATCGAGCAGCCAGACGACGTGACGCGTATCGCCATCTCTATAGGCGAAGCTGCTGTTGCCGCTGGCCCGGTCGAAGCTCGGCGTGGTGTCGCTGTCGCGGGCGTGCTGCCATGCCTCTTCGACGGCCAGCGGATCGCCGCCGCCATCGTGCCAGTCATAGGCGTAGGACCCGACCGCAACCACCAGCTTCGCCGCCGGAATACCGCGCGCGGCGCTTGCGACCTGTTCGGCGAACCAGCGCTGCGACGCGATAGGTCCCGCCGGGCCAGACGTTTCATGCTCGTCATAGGCCATCAGGAACACCTTGTCGGTGACCCGGGCATAAGCGGGGAGGTTCCAGTCGGGGTTGCCCACCGGCGCGGCGATCGACACGGTCCAGCCGCGCGGCGCGAACCGCCGCTGCGCCTCGGCGAGGAACGTCCGGTAGGCGCCTTGCGCGGACGGCGGCAGTTCCTCGAAATCGAAGAACGCACCGCCGGCGTGATTCACGGCTAGCCATGGCACCAGCCGGTCGAGGAACGCGGTCCGCGCCTTCTGGTCGGACAGCAATGCGGCAGTGCCCGCCCCGTCCCATACGCCGCCGACGGCGTTCTGGATCATCGGGATTACGACCGGACGATGCACCGCCTTGTTGAGGATGGCGCGGCCGGCGGTGTCGCGGAACACGGTGATGTGATGATCGGCACCCGTCACCGACACCCAGCCCGGAATCACCCAGTCGAGCTGTTCGACATGCCGTTCCAGGCTGGCGGCGCTGGAGGGGTCCCACGGCGTGTGGAAGGCGATGGCGAGCGACGGATTACCGGAGGCGGTCGCCTTGCCCGCGCCGGTGCCGAACAGGCGCCCCGCGTAATAGTCGATGCTGCGCTTCGCCCGCCGGATCACCCCATGCGGGGCGGCAAGGCGATGGAGCACGGGATGCTCCGCCTCCACGGGCAGCAGCGGCGCGGCGGGGACGGCGCCGATCGAGACCGCGAACACGGCGACCGACAGGATCAGCAGCAGGATGAACGCGACGATACCGAGCGTGAAACGCCGTTTGCGCCGTCCGCTGGCGTCGAAGAAGACAGGATGCTGAGACATTGGCGACACTCCGGCTGCCGCCATGCCCCGCCACCTATGGCGCGATCAAGACAGGGACATGACAAACACGTCATACCGGGCCATGACCATCACGCGCGGCCTACACCAGCAGGATCGTACTGCCGCGCGTCGTCCCCGCCTCCAGCGCCCGATGCGCGTCGGCGGCATCCTCCAACGCGAAGGTCTGGCCGATCTCGGGCCGGATCGCACCCCGGCGCAGCATCGCGAACACCCGCTCGACCCCGGCAAGCCGCTCCTCCGGCGTGACGTAATAGTCGAACAGCGTCGGCCGGGTGACGAACAGCGATCCCTTCGCGGCAAGAATGCCGAGGTTCACGCCGGTGACCGGGCCGCCGGCATTGCCATAGCTGACGATCAGCCCCCGTCGCGCGACGCTGGCCAGCGTCGTGTCCCACGTCGCCTTGCCGACCCCGTCGAACACGGTCGCCGCGCCCGCGCCGCCCGTGATCGCGCGCACCCGCGCCGCGACGTCGTCCTCGCGGTGGATGATGACGTGATCGGCGCCCGCATCCAGCGCGTGGCCGACCTTGTCCGCGCTGCCGACGGTGCCGATCACGGTCGCGCCGATCGCCTTCAGCCAGCCGACCAGCAATTGCCCGACGCCGCCCGCCGCCGCCCAGACCAGCACGGTGTCGCCGGCCTGTACGCGGGCGCAGCGTTCGACCAGCGCCTCCGTCGTGCACCCCTTCAGCAGCAGGGCGGCGGCGCTGCGATCGTCGATGTCGTCGGGCAGGTGCAGCAGCTGTGCCGCGGCGATGTTGCGTGCCGTGGCATAGGCGCCCCGCGCCGGCCCGAACGTACCGACCCGATCGCCGACCGCAAAGCCGGTGACGTCGTCGCCCACCGCCTCGACCACCCCCGCCGCCTCGCTGCCGAGGCCGCTCGGCAGGTCGACCGGGTAGACGCCGCTGCGATGATAGGTGTCGATGAAGTTCAGTCCCACCGCATGATGCCGCATCCGCACCTCGCCGGGCGCGGGCGGCGGCAGGTCGATGTCGATCCACTCGATCACCTCCGGCCCGCCGGTGCGGGTGATCTGCGCGGCCCGCTCCCCGCTCATTGCGGCGGCTGCCCGTTCGAGGCCGACAGGCCGCCGTCGACCGGCAGGTTCACGCCGGTGACGAAGCGCGCATCGTCGCTCGCCAGGAACGCCATCACCGCCGCGATATCGTCCGGCCGGGCGATCCGCCCGAGCGGCATCCGCTCCATGAACTTCGCCATCAGCGCCTCATCCTCCTGCATGTCCTTGGTCATGTTGCTGTCGGTCAGGCTGGGGTTGACCGCATTGACCCGCACGCCCTGCTTGCCCGCATCCATCGCCATCGCGCGGACCATGTTGGTCACTGCGCCCTTCGACGTATTGTACGCGAACATGTCCCAGTCGCCACCCAGTCCGGACACGGACGACGTCATGACGATCGAGCCTTTGGTCTTCACCAGCTCCGGCATCGCCGCCTTGGCGAAGTGGAAATAACCGCCGACGTTGACCGCCAGGATCTGCATGAAATCCTGTTCGCTGGTCGTCGTGACGTCGCCGCCGGTGGCGATCCCGGCATTGTTGACGAGGACGTCGACGCCGCCGAACCGGTCGACCGCGGCTCGCACCGCCGCCTCGGCCGTCGCCTTGTCGGCGACGTCTCCGCCGATCGCCACCAGTCGGTCCTGCGGCAGGGCGACGAGCGCCTCGCGCACCTTAGCCTCGTCCCGCCCGACCGCGACGATGTTCGCGCCCTCTTCGGCGAATCGTTCCGCGGCCCCCTTGCCGATGCCCGATGACGCGCCGGTGACGATGACGGTCTTTCCCGTGAAGCGGGCCATGATGTGTTCCTTGTCCGATGGGGAGTCGGCGGTTCGAACGGCCGACACGCGTTTCGGGTTGCAACCCATTCGCCGCCGTCGCACACCTTCGGCCAAACGAAAGCATGGAGAGCGACGCGATGAACAGCCGGCAATTCTATATCGATGGCGCCTGGATCGACAGCGACGGCGGCCGTGTGCATCAGGTGATCGACCCCTCCACCGAACAGCCCGTGACCGAGATCACGCTCGGTACGCAGGCGGATGTCGACAAGGCGGTCGCGGCGGCCCGTACCGCCTTCGAGACGTTTTCTCGCACCACGCCGGAGGAGCGCGCCGACCTGCTCGATCGCGTGATCGAGGTCTACAAGAGCCGCATCCCCGACCTCGCCAAGGCGGTCAGCCAGGAAATGGGCGCACCGATCGGTTTCGCACAGGCCGCGCAGGCACCTGCCGGGCTCGGCTATATCATGGGCACCGCCAAGGCGTTGCGCGAGTTCACCTTTTCGGAACAGGTCGGCAAGGCGCGGGTGGTGCACGAACCGGTCGGCGTCGTGGCGATGATCACGCCGTGGAACTGGCCGCTCAACCAGATCTGCGCGAAGGTCGCGCCCGCGCTGGCGGGCGGCAACACGATGATCCTGAAGCCGTCCGAGGAAGCGCCGAGCTGCGCGATGATCCTTGCCGAGATCCTGCACGAGGCCGGCGTGCCCGCGGGCGTCTTCAACCTCGTCAACGGTGACGGCCCGACCGTCGGCGCGGCGCTGTCGAGCCACCGCGACGTGGATATGGTGAGCTTCACCGGATCGACCCGCGCCGGCATCGCAGTGGCGCAGGCCGCCGCCGCAACCGTCAAGCGCGTCCATCAGGAACTGGGCGGCAAAGCCCCCAATCTCGTGCTGGAAGGCGCCGACCTCGCGCAGGTGCTGCCGCCGACGTTGCAGGGCGTGCTCGCCAATTCGGGACAAAGCTGCATCGCGCCGACCCGGCTGCTGGTCCACGACAGCCAGATCGACGATGCCAAGCAGGTCGCCAAGGCGATCTTCGAAGCGACGCCGGTCGGGGATCCCGCCGAGATGGGCGCGCATATCGGCCCGGTCGTCAACAAGGCGCAGTTCGACAAGATCCAGGCGCTGATCCAGTCGGCGATCGACGAAGGCGCGACGCTGGTCACCGGCGGCACCGGCCGGCCGGACGGCCGCAATTCGGGCTATTACATCCGTCCGACCGTCTTCGCCGACGTGACGCCCGAGATGCGGATCGCCCGCGAGGAAACCTTCGGCCCGGTCGCGACGATCACGCGCTACGGCGACCAGGAAGAGGCGATCCGACTGGCGAACGCCACCGAATACGGGTTGTCCGCCGCGATCTCGGGCGATCCGGCCAAGGCTGCCGAGGTCGCCCCCCGGTTGCGCGCCGGACTGGTGACGATCAACGCGTGGAGCGGCACGATCGGCACGCCGTTCGGCGGCTACAAGCAGTCGGGCAACGGCCGCGAAGGCGGCAAATACGGCATCGCCGACTTCATGGAGCTGAAGACGATCGTCGGCGAACCCGCCTGATCGCGGCCCAAGGCCCCTTCCTTTCCGGGAAGGGGCCGGGCTGGCAAAGCCTCTCGTACCGAAGGACTATCGCGGCACGCCGAAACAAATGGTGTGCATCGCGCCCTTGCCGTTGCTGCGCGCGCGCACCGTCACCTCGTCGACGGTGAAGCCGCCTTCGCGCAATCGACGGGCGAAGGCGGCGTCCTTCGCCGCCGACCACACCGCCAGCACGCCGCCCGGCCGCAGCGCCGCCCGCGCCGCGGCGAGCCCACGCGCATTGTACAGGCGGTCGTTTTCCGCACGCACCAGCCCGTCCGGCCCGTTATCGACGTCGAGCAGGATCGCATCGTACAGCCCTCGCCCGTCGCCGATCACAGCGGCGACATCGGCGAAGGCGACCGTGACGCGCGGATCGTCGAGGCAACCCGCGGTCAGCTCCGCCATCGGACCTCGGGCCCAGGCGACGATGTTCGGCACCAGTTCCGCCACCGTCACCCGCGCCTGCGGGCCAAGGGCGGCAAGCGCGGCGCGCAGGGTGAAGCCCATGCCATAGCCGCCGACCAGCAGGTGCGGCGCCGCGCGGCCGCCCAGCCGCTCGATCGTCATCGTCGCCAGCGCTTCCTCCGAACCGCTCATCCGACTGTTCATCAATTCGTTGCGGTCGAGCACGATCATGAAATCGGCGCCCCGGCGGAACAGCCGCAGCGGCTCGCCGCCCGGCACTTCGGCGGTCCCCAACAATTCGCGCGGCGTCATCGCAGCGTCACTCCTTCACGGTAAGGCCTGCCCGTACAGCCGCCGTCGGCCGAAGGCGAGCCACGCCGCTTCGTCGTTGCCGTGGCACGTTTTTGGCAAATGCGGCGTTTTGTTCTAATGGGCTGGCCGGAGCCGGCCCGCACATGCGCGAGTCACTCGCCCGAAGCGACAGGATCATCACTACCCACATGCCAGCCTACAAGCCCCAGACATTCCAGGAGCGCGCCGCTCTTTCCGCCAAGTCCAAGCAGGCGGCGCTCGACAAATTGCGTGCGAAGCCGCCGCTCGACCCGGCGATCGTAGCCGAACGGGTCGCCGCCGCCGAAGCCAAGGAAGCCGCCGCCGCGCAGGCCCGAGCCGAAAAGCAGGCTGCGCGCGAACAGGCGATCGCCGACAAGAAGGCTGCCGCCGAAGCCGCTGCACAGGCGGCCGCGGAAGCTGCCGCCAAGGCCAAGCCGCAGCTCCCGACCGAGGCGGAGATGAAGGCCGCCCGCGACGCGCGCTACGCCGCCCGCAAGCAGCGCGTCGGCAAGAAATAAGCTGGCGTCCGGGGCGGACGATCGTTCGCCCCCGGTGCCGGCCGGCGTTTGTCGCACGCGGTTGCGGCGGCGTGCCGGCACCTCCCTTCCGTTCCCGTTCGCCCTCATCCTGTGTCCCCGAGGGAGCACATAGCGGGCGGCTGGGACGTCGCACGCCGGTGCGCTGCGGCTGCGACCGCCGCCGTGCTCAATAATCCTTCGACACCCGCACGTTGGCGCTTTGCCGCCCCAGCGTCGAGATGCTCGACAGCAGCGACAGCCAGCGCGTCACCTGGAACTCCACCTGCGTCGCGGAATAGCCCTGCCCGTCGGTGACGATCTCGGCATACAGGCGCCGCGTCACGTATTTGCCGGCCGCGATCGAGGTGCCCTGCCCGGTCTGCGGGTCGGCGGGCAGGATCCGCAACCGGTCGAGCCCCGCCGCCCGCCGCACGGCGTTGATCGGGTTCAGCCCGTTGCCACCGCTCTGCAACGCCGCCACCGCCGCGGCGAGCTGCAACGCCTCGGGCGCCGACAGCTTGGTGATCGACGTGCCGAACAGCAGGCGCGACAGCAGTTCGTCCTGCGGCAGCGCGGGCACGCTCGAAAAGCCGATTTCCGGCTTCAGCGCGTTGCCGGTCACCCGGATCGACGCACTGATCCCCGTCGAATCGGCATTCGCCTCGATATCCAGCGCCGGATTGGCCGGCACCTCGCCGGCGAAGCGGATCACGCCGCGCGCCAGTTCGAACTTGCGCCCGGCAAATTCGTAGTCGCCGCGGATCAGCGTCGCCTGGCCGGTGATCGCGGGATTGCCCGGCTGGCCGGCGATACCCAGGTCGGCGGACCATTCGCTCGACAGGCCAAGGCCGCTGACGATCACCTTGTCGGCGGCATGCGCCTTGATCGCGAGCGTCCAGGGGGCGGCGGGCGCCTCGTCCTCCTCGCCGCCGTCGGGCAGGTTGATCTCGCGGATGTTGAGCCGCGGCACTGCGGTCGCCGCACTGGCCTGTCCCAGCCGGTAACGGCTGCGGTTGAGCACGACGTCGCCGGTGATCGTGCCGCCCGCGCCGTCTGAGGCGAAGGCCAGCGGCCCGGTGACCGTCGCGCCGATGTCGTCGCGGTTGATCATCACCGCCCGGTCGGCCTGAAGCTTCAGGTCGATGCCGATACCGTGCGCCGCGGCGAAATCGAAGCCGCCGCTGCCGGTCACCCGTCCGCCCTTGCCCGCGTCCGCGGCGAAGCGATCGATCTGCAACCGCGATCCGCCGAAGCGTCCCGTCGCCTGCACGTTGGTCAGCACCGTTCCTGTATTGGCGCTCTCGATCCGCGCGCCATTGGCCTGCAGCACGCCGCGGATCACCGGCGCGCCGACCCGCCCGCCGACGTCCGCCCCGATCGCCACCGGCCCGGACAGGTCGAACAGCTCGACCCCGGTCAGCCGCCACAGGGTGTCCGCCGGCCCCTGATACCGTAGCTGCGCGATCAGCGGCGCCGCCGCGATCCGGCTCGCGAGGTCGCCGGTGCCCAGCGGCTTGAGCAGCGCCTGTGCCCGGCCGATCGTCTTGCCCCCCGACGCCATGACCGCGCGCACGCCCAGCCGGTCCGCGGACAGCACGCCTGCGATGCCCATGTCGATCGGCCGCGACGACAGCACCAGTCCCGCGCGGCTCAACCCGCGGATCGTCAGGTTCGCCTTGCCGGTCGGGGCCGCTCGGGAGGCGACGGCATAGGCGAAGGTGCCCGAGGCACTGCCGCCGAGGCCGAGGTGCGGAAAGCCGATGTCGAGGATCGCGAGCGGCATCCGCGTCAGCGACGCGTCGATCGCCATGCCGTCCGGACCGAGGCGCCCACCCACCTGCGCCTCGCCGCCCGCGAAGCTCAGCCGCGTCGGCGCGATCCGCCACCCCTTGCCCTCGCGCGTGATCTCGGCCGGGGTGAGCAGCCGCAGCGGCCGCCGGTCGAGCGTACCCTGCGCCGCAACCGAATAATGATCGGGCGCGATCCGCGTCACGGTCTGGATTGAAAAGGCCCGTCCCCGCGACCCGGCGATCGATGCACGCAGCTCGCCCGTCCCGTTGCGCAGCCGCACGTTGCCGGCGAATTGCGCGAGGCTGAGCTGCCCCTGCCGCAGCCCCTGCCCGTTTGCGGTCGCGTCGATCACCGTGCCGGCGGGATCGAGCAGCATCACTGCGTCGAGGTGACCGCGGCGCAGGATCGCGCCGCTGAGCCGCGCATTCGCCGCATCCAGATGCATCTCGATCCGCTGGACCGTATCGACCGGCCGCAGCAGCAGCTCGCCTGACAGGCCGCCACCCGCAACGCCCAGCCGCCCGGTGAAGCCGCCCGTGACGATCGCCAGCCGTCCGGCCAGCGTCGTGCCGCTCACCGCCAGCCGGTCGACGGCCAGGATGTCGTCCACGCCCGGCGGCAGCAGCAGGATCGATCCGGCCAGCGTGAACGGTCCCAGCCGCGACCCACCCTCGGCCCGATAGGCGAAGCCGGTCGGCGTCGGATCGAGGTGCGCGCGCACCTGACGCAGGCCGAGCGCGTCATTGGGACTGGCGAAGACCAGGTCGAGCGTCGGCCGGTCGATCTTGCCGTCGAGCCGCAGCGTCACCGGGCCATAGCGGCCATGCCGCCCGGCGGCTTCGATATGGAAGGTGTCATCCCGCCGACGATAGCCGTTGCCGCGCAGCGTCAGCAGCGGCGAAGTCAGCACCATGTCGCTGAAATGGATGATCCCGTCGGGCGTCCGTTCCAGCCCGGTGACGATCCGCGGCAGGCCACCCGTCAGCCCGCGCAGGAAGCCGTTGTCGAGCCGAACCACCTGCGCGGTGCCGCGGCCGACGATCCGCGTGCCCCGCCCGCCCGCGCCGGGCACGACGCGCAGGTCGGAGCGCAGGTCGACCACCCCCAGACCCTTGATGAACAGCCGGTTGAGCGTGCCGTTCAGCCCCACCTCGTAGCGACCGGTCGCGAAATCGACCGACAGCATGATCCGCCCGGTCAGCTTGTCGGACCGCAGCCGCAGCGCGTCGCCGGTCAGCAACGACCCAGTCAGCGTCATCGGCCCGTCGAGGCTGAGGTTGCGCAGGATGCCGCCGGCGACGTTGCCGACGCCGGTGACCTGCGCCGCGGTGAACCGCACCGGCATGACGAGGCGCCGCTGGCCCAGCCGGCCGCTGCCCGCAAGCCGCACCGCATCCATGCCGGTGCGATCGATCGCGACCTGATCGGCGCGCAGGCGATAGTCGAAGCGGGCGTTGCCGAAGCCGCCGTCCAGCACCGCGCGCGCCTCGATGCCGCGGCCGCGCATCGCCGGGATCACCGCGCCCGGCCGCAGCAGGCGCGCGCGCACCCGCACGTTACGCCACGCATCGGCGGCGAGATCGATCGCCCCCGTCGCTTCGAGCGCCAGCGCCGGACTGCGCAGCGTGATCCCGCCTGCCAGCCGCCGATCGATGAAGGTGCCGTCGCCGCGCACCAGCATCCGGGGTGCGGACAGGCGCTGCATCACGCCGCCGACCAGCCCCGCCGTCACGACATTGCCCGACAGCGTATAGCGCCCCGCCTGCGCCACCAGCGCCAGATCGAGCGCGCGCGTTGCGCCGAAGCGGCCGATCGCGCGGCCCTGCCAGCGCGACCAACTGCCGTCACCGCCGACCTCCAGCGACACCGGCCGTCGCGACCCGATGGCGCGTGCCAGCACGCCGCCCGCCGCGCCCGCCGCGCGTACGTCGATGTCGAAGCGGTCGCGATCCGGCTCCGCGTCGATCCGCAGCGCGAGGCGATCCGATCCGGCGACCGTGGCGTTCAGGTGCACCAGCGCGCGGCCACCGCGGATATCGGCATCGCCGGCGATCCGCCCGCTCCGCTCCGTACCCAGCACCGGCTTCGCGAGGATCAGCCGGTCGATCGACAGCGCGGCGATGCGGATGTCGAGGTCGGGCAGCGTCGGCCCCGCCTTGATCGATTTGCGCGTGTGCGGAGCGCGGAACAGCGTCGCCTGCGGGATCGTCAGCTGGTGGATGTCGAGCCGGTTGCGCAGCCAGGCCCATGGCGTCCAGTCCAGCGTCACGGCCGGTGCCTGCACCAGCAGTCCGTCCAGGTCGTAGACGCGCACGTCCTTCAACTGCCCGCGGCCGTAGAGCGAACCGTCGATGCGCCCGATCGTGAAGCGCAGGCCGTTGGCCGTCCGGATCGCGCCGATCCGTTCCGCGACCCAGCGGTGGCCGACGTCGGTATCGACCACCGCCAGCGCCAGCGCGACGACCACCAGCAGCGCGGCGATCGACCCGCCGATCCAGCGCAACGCCCGTGTCACGACGAGCGGCTCAAAACGCCTGACCCAGCGATACGTAGACGGCGATGCGGCTGTCACCCGGCTGGGGATTGAGCGGCGTGCCGACATCGAGGCGGATCGGCCCGAAGTTCGAATAATACCGGACGCCGACACCCGCGCCATATTGCAGATCGCCGAGCTTCGGCAGCGCGCTGGTGTAGATCGTCCCGCCGTCGAGGAACGGCACGATCCCGAAACTGCCGAACGTCTTCACCCGCGCCTCGATCGAGAATTCGGCCAGGCTGCGGCCGCCGATCGGATCGTTGTTGACGTCACGCGGCCCGATCGCCTGATAGCCATAGCCCCGCACCGACGCGCCGCCGCCGGCATAGAAGCGCCGCGACGGGGCGATCCGGTCGCGCGAGGCGCCGAGGATCGAGCCCAGCCGGATCCGCCCGGCGAGCACCACGCCGCTCTTCACCGGCTGGTAGGCGCTGCCGTCCAGTTGCAGCCGCGCATAGCCGAACGCCGCGCCCTCCAGCGAAAATTCCGGGCTGAACCGCCCACCCAGCCGGAAGCCGCGGGTCGGGTTGAGCAGGTCGTCCGAGCCGTCGTAATTGAGGCTGGTCGGCGCGGCGGCGATGTAGAAGGTGCGGCGGCGCGGCTCGCCGGTCGCGGCGATGACGTCGCGCTCGTCGGAACTCAGCAGCTCGCCGCCGATCGACCATGTCCATGTCTTCTGGAAGAAGATCGTCGTCTGCCGCTCCAGATTGGCGGCCAGCGTGAACGTCCGCGCCTCATAGGCGTCACGCAGCACGTGGCTCGCGCTCAGCTGCGCGGTCAGGACCCGGTCGCGCCCGTCGAAATTGTTGCGGCGGAAGACGATGCTGCCGAGCTGTTCGCGCGTCCCCAGCACGCCGCGCAGCGTCAGCGCACCCTCGGGCGGGAACAGGTTGCGGTGCGTCCAGCTCAGCTCCGCGCGCGCGCCTTCGCCGGTGCCATAGCCCAGTTCGCCGGCGATCGTGCGGGGCGGTGCGGGCTCCAGCTTGACGCCGATGTCGACGGTGCCGGCGGTCTGGCTATCGACCGGCTTGACCTCGACCGACGACACGAGCCCGGTCTGGATCAGCGCCCGGCGCAGATCGTCCAGCGATCCCGCGTTATACGGATCGCCGGGCACGAAGCGCGCGATCTCGGCGACATGGTGCGCATCGAACACGCGATTGCCGGGCAGCGCCACGACCTGCCCGAACCGCCGCTCGCCACCCGGTGCGACCGCCAGGTCGAGCGTCGCGGTCCTGGTGGCGTGATCGACGACGATCCGCGATTCGCCGACGTCGGCGAAGGGAAACCCCTCCTGCCCGATCCGCGTCTTCAGCCTCGCCTCACCCGCGACGATCGCGTCGGCATTCACCGGGTCCTGCGCCTTGACGCCAAAGGCATCGCGCAGCTCCTGCGCCTTGCCGTCCGCCGCGGCGACGCCGCCCAACGTCACGCCCGCGAAACGGTAGAGCGCACCCGGTTCGGCGGCGAGCACCACGGTCGGCTTCGCGCCGGCCTCGACCCGCGTGGTGACCCGCGCATCGTAATAGCCCTCGCCGCGCAGCAGCGTCTGGAGCAGGTCGGCATCCTCGCGCGCGCGGCGATCCAGTTGTGCGGCATTGGCTGCGCTGCCGTCGTTGGCGTTCAGCGTGGACAGATCGTCGAACCGCTGCCGCAACAGCGGGGTCGCGGCGCTGTCGATTCCCTCCAGTCGCCAGCCATAGCGGGTCTCCGCCGCGCCGTCGGTGGTCTGCGTCGCGGCCGCCGTGACGGCATCGGTGCCGAGGTCCGGCCAGGTGACGCCGATATCGGGCAATGAGGCGAGCGGCGCGTTGGGATCGAGCGGCACGTTCGGGTCGAGCGGGATCGGCGCCCCGATGCCCGTCTGCGCCGCGGCCGGTCCAGACAAGAAAAACACGGCAGTCGCGCCTAGCCCGAACCACCCGACACGCCACACCATGTCCCGGTCCTAGCGCGCCGCTCGTCCGGGCGACAGTCCCATGTCAGACGCTTTTCAGACCAAGCGAGGGCCGCATCCGCCGGATCGCAGCGGCTCAGAACGGCGGCGGGATCTCCCGTCGCAGCCGCATCCGGACGATCCGCCCTCGCTCGAGCACCAGCCCGACCGTCCATACGCCGCCCATGAAGATGGTGGTTGCATCGGCGCGCGTGGCCGCATCGGTGTCGGACGGACGCAGGCTATCGGGAAAAGCCGTGGTCGATCGCCCGACGAAGCCGATCTCCTCGATCGGCAGCATCGCCAGCGCCTTGCGCGCATCCGTCACCACCGTCAGTCCGGCGACCGGCGGCTGCGTCGGATTACTGCGCTGATAGGCGATCAACTCCGGGCCCATCTTATCGGTGACCGACACCGGGAACCCCGGCCGCCCGCCGCGCCGAGCCGCCTGCTGCGCCTTCGCCAGCAGGCGCACGATCGCGAAGTCTCGCATCGCCTCGCCGTCACGCGGGACGAAGAAGGCATCGGCGGGAGCCGCGCAATCGACGTCGCCCCGCCACCGATACTGGACATGCGTCGCGAGCGTGTCCGCAGCAGCGGCGGGCAGGCTGCCATCCGCCAGCCGGCCGACCGGCTTCAAGTCGATCGATGCGACGGTCTGTTGGCAGAAGCCGGGCTGGGCGCTCGGGATGCCGCGCAGCACGAGCCGGATCGGCGTCGCCACCGGCGCGCCCGGCGGAGGCGGCGGAGCCAATCCCCTTGGTCCCACGTGGGCGAGCACGACGGGCGGGTGGCCCGGTGCGAGCAACGCGTCCCCCAGCGCCTGCGGCGTCAGCGCCTTCGCCCGTGCGACGGTCATCGGCACCGCATCGCCGCGCAGCGCGACCTGGTCCGGCACCTGTGCCGCCGCGGCTCCGGACGACGCCAGCGCCGCTCCAACGATCATTGTTAAACGTTTCATCACGACAGCGCCTTCGGGATCTTGCGCCACGCACCCAACGCCATGCCGACCTCAAGCGCAAGCCACCACTCCGCGACCGAAGCGCTGGCCCTGCCCGTCGATACCCCTTTCGGTCGCAGCGCCGCGGTCGGCGATCAGTGCACCGTGCCGACCGCCTCGTCCGATTCCATGACCGCGATCAGCCGTTCGGTCTGGCGCCAGCGACAGAAGCGCAGGTGGTTGCCGATGTTGCGCATATGGCCGGCGCGGATCGCCGCCTCGACCGAGGCATGCTCACCGAAGGTCGCGATCAGGTCGGTCGCTTCGGCGACCTGCTCGGCATCGGCAAGATACATCGGAACCATGTGTTACTCCCAGACCCGGACGGCATCGCGTCCATCACACCCTCTCTCCTACAATGCTCATGCCAACCGGCACATTATGCGCCAGCGAGCGGCGCCCGATGGTAAACGCATGGCGCCATCCCTGTCCCGCCTGTCCCGGTGCGGCACGCTGGCGTCCCGGCATGGGACGTGGCAGGACGGCGCATGGCCGACACTCCTCCTTCCGCCGCGGGCGGTTTCCTCGTCGCGATCTGCTGCATCGCCGGTGCGATCATCGGGTTGGTGCAGGGTCAGGTGACGATCGGGTTCCTCGCCGGCCTGGCGATCGGCAGCCTCGGTGCGGTGGCGATCTGGCTGCGCGACCGCCGCCGCTGATCCGTTCCCCGAACCCGTCTCGGTGCGCCCCCGGTCAGCGCGGCGCCCGCATCAGCCAGACGACGCGGCCGATCACCTCGACCGGGCCCGCCGGCACCGGCGCGGCGGCGGGATTGTCGCTGACCGCCACCAGTGTTCCCCGCGCGCGATGGACGCGCTTCACCATCACCGTGTCGTCGACCCGCACCACGAACACCCCGCCGCGCGCATCGGGCGTGCGGCGCGCGCGATCGACGACGATCAGGTCGCCGTCGACCAGCCCCGGCTCCATCGAATCGCCGCGCACCCGCACGATCGCCGCCATCCCCTCGCGTAGCCCCAGCCGCGCCGCCAGCGCCGGGTCGATCGCGTCCGCTCCCAGCACGATCTCGCCATCGACGAAGGCGCCCGGCCCCGCCGACGCGGCGACGTCGAGCCGCGGCAGCGCGAACGCGCGCCTGCCCGCGTCCGCGCCCAGCTCCACCTCGTCCACGCCGAAATAATCCGCGAGCCGCCGCCGGTCCTCCGCGTCCAGTCGACGCGGCGATCCGCGGGTTACGAATTGCTGCAGATAGGCCACGTTGCGCCCGAGCATGGTCGACAGCGCGCTCAGGCTGTCGCCCCGCGCCGCCGCCAGGGCCCGCAATCGCGCCGGGGGATCGACCATCTCCATCGCCGATCCAATAGCCTAGGAAATTTTCCTAGACAAGTTGGAAGGATGAGAACAGATCGCGAACATTATCCAAGGGACTCGGGAGGAAGGGATGTCACTGCTGTTCAAGATCGACCGCTATCTGCGCACCACCAACATGTCGCGCAGCCAGTTCGGCCGCCGTGCGGTCAACGATCCGCGGCTGGTGTCCGACCTGCTGCGCGGCCGCGCGATGAAGCCGGAGACGGAGGCGCGGATCGAACGCTTCATGGAAGGACCATCGGCATGATCCTCGACCCGCACGGCCGCCTGCATCGCGCGCTTGCCGCCAACGCTGCGCGTTTCGGTCTCGCCCTGCGCCTGCTCGATTCGGCGGAGCGACCATGGTCCAGCGCCACCTTCAATGGCTGGCGGCTGACGATCACCTTTCGAATCGACGGCGGCGATCCCGCGGCATGGCTCGCCGCCTTACCCGAGGAGGAACTGCCGGTGCACGCCCGGCTGGTCGCCGATCTGGCGGTCGTGCGCGCCGATGACGCCAACGCCACGCTGGAGGTGCTGCTGCTGGAGGCGTGAGCGGCGATCCGCTACATCCGCATCATGACGATCACCTATCGCAGCTACCTTCGCCTACCCGAGATGCTCGCGCTCCAGTCTCCGTTGAGCGACGTTCACGACGAACTGCTGTTCGTCACCATCCACCAGGCCTCGGAACTGTGGATGAAATTGTGCCTTCACGAACTGGGCGAGGCACGGCGGCGGATCGTGGCGGACGATCTGCCGCCCGCGCTCAAGATGATGGCGCGGGTCAGCCGCATCCAGACCCAGCTGATCCAGTCGTGGGAGGTGCTGGCGACGATGACGCCGGCCGATTATGCCGCGATGCGCGGCAGCCTGGGCAAGAGTTCGGGCTTCCAGTCGGATCAATATCGCCAGCTCGAATTCGTGATGGGCAATCGCAATCCGGCCATGCTCGACGTGTTCGACGAGGCGGAGGTGCACGCCCGCCTGTCCGACGAGCTCGCGCGACCCAGCCTGTACGACGAGGCGCTGCGCCTGCTCGCCCGCCGCGGCCTGCCGGTGCCCGCCGACCGGCTCGACCGTGACTTCACCCGCGTCGCCGCGCCGTCGGCCGCGGTCGAGGCCTGCTGGGGGATCGTCTATGGCAACCCCGCCGCCTACTGGGATCTGTACGAATTGGCGGAAAAGCTGGTCGACCTGGAATATCACGTACAATTGTGGCGCTTCGGGCACCTCAAGACGGTCGAGCGGGTCATCGGCTTCAAGACCGGCACCGGCGGCACCGCGGGCGTGCCGTATCTGGCGAAGGTGGTCGAACAACGCTTCTTCCCCGAGCTGCTCGACGTCCGGACGAGCCTGTGATGCGCCGGGCCGAGCAGAGGCCCCCGCACATGACGCCGAATTCACTTTGATATAACATAACATGATCGCTAGAGAGACTTCGCACCTGCACAATGCCGCAACCGCGGCCAAATTCCTGCGGAGTATCGATGCTCAAATTTGCTCTTCTTGCCGGCACCGCCTTGATCGCCAGTCCCCTCGCCAGCCGGGCCGCCATCGCACAAACGGTGACCGGTGCGTCGGTCGGCAGCACCGTCGACGGCGATAATCAGGCCAATGGCGGCACCGGCACCGCCGCTGCCCAAGCCGCGCCGCAGGGCCGCGACATCATCGTCACTGCTGCGCTGCCGCAGAGCGAACGCGACGTCCTGCAAGGCACGTCGGTCATTTCGGGCGAGGAACTGACCCGCAACCTGCGCCCGACGATCGGCGAAACGCTCGCTCGCCAGCCCGGCGTGTCCGCGACATCCTTCGGGCCCAGCGCGTCGCGACCGATCCTGCGCGGCTTCCAGGGCGACCGGATCCGGGTGCTCACCGACGGCATCGGCTCGATCGATGTCAGCAACACCAGCGTCGATCACGCCGTCATCATCGATCCGCTGCTCGCCGAGCGGGTCGAGGTGTTGCGCGGGCCGTCTGCCCTGCTGTTCGGATCGTCGGCGGTCGGCGGCGTCGTCAACGTCATCGACACGCGCATTCCGCGCAGCGTTCCCGACAAAGGCTATCGCCTCAATGCCATCGCCAATTACGGCTCGGCGGCGAACGAGCGGTCGGGTGGTGCGGCGGGTGACGTCGCGGTCGGCGAACATCTCGTGCTGCACGCCGACGGATCCTATCTGAAGGCGGACGACCTGCGCACCGGCAGCGGATACCTGCTGTCCCCCGCCGCGCGCGCCGCCGCGCTGAGCCAGGTCGGCCTGCCGCAGAACACCGGCGAGCCGATCGACTTCGCCGCCTCCGCGAACCTGCGCGATCGGTTGCCCAATTCCGCCGCCACCACCTGGACCGCCGGCGCCGGCGCGTCGATCATCACCGACACCGGCAACCTCGGCGTCTCCTACAGCCATTATGACAGCCTGTACGGCGTGCCGATCCGCTATGCGACCGCGGTCGGGCAGGACCAGGAGGCACCGCGCCTGTCGGTCGTCCAGAACCGGTTCGACCTGCGCGGCGAGGTGCAGACCGGCGGCGACTGGCTCGACCGCATCCGCATCCGCGCCGGCCAGGCGAGCTACCGCCACTTCGAACTCGGTCCCGACGGCAGCGTCGGCACCGCCTTCTACAACAAGGGTCTCGAGGGCCGGCTCGAGGTCGTGCAGGCGAATCGCGGCGGCTGGCAGGGCGCGTCCGGCGTCCAGTATTTCAATCGCATCTTCAACGTCGTCGGCGACGAAGCCTTCCTGCCGAAGAACGAAACCAACCAGACGGGCGTCTTCACGCTCCAGCAATATGCGAACGGTCGCTTCCATGCCGAAGGCGGCCTGCGCTACGAAACTACCGACGTCGCCTCTCGCGAACCGGTCGGCGACAACCGCTTCTTCCGCGGCCGACGCAGTTTCGATGCCGTGTCGGGTTCGGCCGGCGCGTCCTACGAGGTCGCGGGCGGCGTCCGCCTGGGACTCAACCTGTCGCGCACCGAACGCGCGCCCAGCGCCGAGGAATTGTTCGCCAATGGCGCGCATGCCGGCACCCAGGCCTATGAACTGGGCAGCCCCGATTTCCGCGTCGAAAAGTCCTGGGGAATCGAGGGCACGCTGCACGCGCACGGCGACGGCTACAGCCTCGATGCCTCGGCCTATTACAACAGCTTCTCCAACTATATCTCGGAAAATCAGGTGGGCACGGCGGTCTGCGCCGCGGCCGCCGCGCCGTCGGGCCGCACCGTCGACCTGCCCTGCTTCCAGTATCAGCAGGGCGATGCGCGCTATTACGGCGTCGAGGGCGAGGCATCGCTGCGGCTCGCGCGGTTCGGCGGATATACGGTCAACGCCGATCTGCTCGGCGACTATGTGCATGCGAACATCGTCGATCTCGGCCCCGCCCCGCGCATACCGCCGGCGCGCATTCTCGGCGGGATCGAGGCTCAGGGCGACATGCTGACCGGCCGGGTCGAGGCGGAGCATGTCTTCGACCAGAACCGCATCGCCGCGTTCGAAACGCCGACCAGCGATTATACGATGGTCAACGCCAGCCTGTCGGTCAGCCCGTTCGGCAAGGACAGCAAGACCAGCGTGCTGCTCTCGGCGAACAACATCTTCGACGTGGTCGCGCGGCGGCATTCCAGCTTCCTCAAGGATTTCGCGCCGCTCGCCGGCCGCGACATCCGGGTGACGCTGCGCTTCGGCCTTTGACGATCGGCCCCTTGCCCTGCCCGGCCAACCCCCGTACCGCATCTTCAAAAGGAGACGTTACGATGGCCGGCATGGGCAAGTTCGACTGGGCCGATCCCTTCCTGCTCGACGATCAGTTGACCGAGGACGAGCGGATGATCCGCGACACCGCGCGCGCCTATGCCGACGACCGGCTGGCGCCGCGGATCGTCGACGCGTTTCAGCACGAACGTACCGATCCCGACATCTTCCGCGAGATGGGCGAACTCGGCCTGCTCGGGCCGACGGTGCCCGAACAATATGGCGGCGTCGGCGCGTCCTACGTCGCCTATGGCCTCGTCGCGCGCGAAGTGGAGCGGATCGATTCGGGTTACCGGTCGATGATGAGCGTCCAGTCCAGCCTCGTCATGTACCCGATCTACGCCTACGGCTCGGAAGCGCAGAAGCAGGCGTTCCTGCCCAAACTGGCATCTGGAGAGTATATCGGCTGTTTCGGCCTGACCGAACCCGATGCGGGCTCCGATCCCGGCGGCATGACGACGCGGGCGCGGCGGGTGGATGGCGGCTACGTCATCTCGGGCGCGAAGACCTGGATTTCGAACGCGCCGATCGCCGATGTCTTCGTGGTCTGGGCCAAGTCCGACGACCATGGCGGCGCGATCCGCGGCTTCATCCTCACCAAGGGGATGAAGGGTCTGTCCACACCCAAGATCGAGGGCAAGCTGAGCCTGCGCGCCTCGATCACCGGCATGATCATGATGGACGACGTCGAGGTCGGCGACGATGCGTTGCTGCCCGACGTCGAAGGGCTGAAGGGTCCGTTCGGCTGCCTCAACCGCGCGCGCTACGGCATTAGCTGGGGCGCGCTCGGCGCGGCGGAATTCTGCTTCCACGCCGCCCGCCAATATGGCCTCGACCGCAAGCAGTTCGGCACGCCCCTCGCCGGCCGGCAGCTCTATCAGAAGAAGCTGGCCGACATGGAAACCGACATCGCGCTCGGCCTGCAGGCATCGCTGCGCGTCGGTCGTCTGATGGACGAAGGGCGCTTCGCCCCGGAAATGGTCTCGATGATCAAGCGCAACAACGTCGGCAAGGCGCTAGATATCGCGCGGATGAGCCGCGACATGCACGGCGGCAACGGCATCTCGGGCGAATATCACGTCATGCGCCACACGATGAACCTGGAAACCGTCAACACCTATGAAGGCGCGCACGACGTGCATGCGCTGATCCTCGGCCGGGCGATCACCGGCATCCCGGCGTTTTGAGCATGACCGACCCCTCCCCGGAAGGGAGGGGGCCTAAACCGTCTCCCCTTGCCGGCCTGCGCGTCCTCGAACTCGCCCGCATCCTCGCCGGGCCTTGGGCGGGTCAGGTGCTCTCCGATCTCGGCGCCACCGTCACCAAGGTGGAAAGCCCCGCCGGGGACGATACCCGGACATGGGGGCCACCCTTCGTCGACAATCACGACGGCACCCGCGACGCCGCCTATTTCCACGCCTGCAACCGCGGCAAGACCAGCCACGTCATCGACTTCACCACGCCGGAAGGACAGACCCGCGTCCGCGAACTCGCCGCGGACGCCGATGTGCTGATCGAGAATTTCAAGGTCGGCGGCCTCGCCAAATACGGCCTCGACTACGCCAGCCTGTCCGCGCTCAACCCGCGCCTCGTCTATTGTTCGATCACCGGCTTCGGCCAGGACGGCCCCTATGCCCCGCGCGCCGGCTACGACTTCATCGTCCAGGGCATGAGCGGGATGATGGACCTGACCGGCGAACCGGGCGGCGCGCCGCAGAAGATCGGCGTCGCGATGGCCGACATCGCCACCGGCCTCTATGCCGTCATCGCGATCCAGGCGGCACTGGCGATGCGCGAACGCACCGGGCGCGGGCAGTGGATCGACATGGCGCTGCTCGATACGATGACCGGGGTCCTCGCCAACCAGGCCGCGAATTACTTCGGCAGCGGCGTGTCGCCGACGCGCGTCGGCAATGCGCACGTCAACGTATGTCCCTATGCCGTGTTCGAGACGGCGGACGGCTGGTTCATCCTGGCGGTCGGCAACGACGGCCAGTTCCGCCGCTTCTGCGCGGTCGTCGGCATGGACGCGGGCGATCCACGCTACGCCACCAACGCGCTGCGGCTGGAACATCGCGAACCGCTGTTCGCGACGATCACCGCAGCGACGAAGCGGTTCCTGCGCGACGACCTGCTCGACGCGTTGGAAGCCGCGGGCGTACCCGCCGGACCGATCAACACCGTCGAACAGGCGCTCACCGATCCGCAGGTGCTGGCGCGCGGCATGGTGCTGGACAACGCGCCGATCCGCGGCCTGCGTACGCCGATCCGCTTCTCCGATGCCGATCTGGCGACGGACCGCCCTGCGCCGAGGCTCGGCTCGGGCGACCGATCACTACCATAACTTTTGTTGTGCCACGCGCCGCGCCTGCCTAGTCTTCCGCGAAAATCGGGAGAGACATTGTGGCATCACCTCCGCTCGCCGGCCTGCGCATCGTCGAAATGGCCGGGATCGGCCCCGGCCCGTTCTGCGGCATGATGCTGGCCGATCACGGCGCGGAGGTGATCCGGATCGATCGTGGTGTGCAACCGGGGTTCAGCGATCCGGCAAAGGACCCCCTGCTCCGCTCGCGCCGCGCGGTCGCCCTCGACCTCAAGACGCCGCAGGGTATCGCCGCCGTCCGCCGGATCGCCGCCGACGCCGATGGCCTTATCGAGGGGTTCCGTCCCGGCGTGATGGAGCGTCTGGGCCTGGGCCCGGACGTGCTGCTCGCCGACAATCCGCGCCTCGTCTACGGCCGCATGACCGGCTGGGGACAGGATGGGCCGCTGGCGCAGGAGCCGGGGCACGACATCAACTATATCGCGCTGACCGGCACGCTCCACGCATTCGGGCGCGCCGGCGACAAGCCGTCGCCGCCGATCAACATGGTCGGCGACTTCGGCGGCGGCGGCATGCTGTTGGCGTTCGGGATGCTCGCCGGGCTGCTCCACGCGCAACGCACCGGCGAGGGCCAGATCGTCGATGCCGCGATGACCGACGGATCGGCGCTGCTGATGAGCATGATCTGGGGATTTCGCGCCATGGGTCGGTGGGGCGATGCGCGCGGCACCAACCTGCTCGACGGGGGCGCCCCCTTCTACGACACCTATGCGACGCAGGACGGCAAATGGATCGCGGTCGGCGCGATCGAGCCCGCCTTCTACGCGGCGCTGCGCCGGGTGCTGCACCTCCACGATGCGCTATGGGATCGTCAGTTCGATCCCCGCAGCTGGCCGGCGATGCGCGACGCGCTGGCCGCGCGCTTCCTCACCGGCACGCGCGACGCCTGGGTGCTGGCGTTCGCGGGTGCCGAGGCCTGCGTGACGCCCGTGCTCGACTATGACGAAGCGGCGGCCCATGCGCACAATGCGGCGCGCGGCACGCTCACCGTCGCAGACGGGGTGACCCAGCCCGCCCCCGCCCCGCGCTATTCGGCGAGCGGAACGGTGGCGCCGGCGCTCGCCACCGCCCGCGACGATGCCGAGATCCTCGATTCCCTCGGTTTCACCGCGGCCGAGGTCGCAGACCTCGGCCATTAGGCGCGTCAGGCGGCGCGTTCGACCTCGACCGCCGGGCGCCGCGCGTACAGCCCGTAGGCCAGGATGATCGCGTAGCAGATCGCCGGCAGCAGCAGCGAAAACTGCATCGATCCGGTGATGTCGGCGATCTTGCCGGTCAGCGGCGGCACGATCGCACCGCCGACGATCGCGGTCGCGATCACGCCCGATCCCTCGGCCGCGCGCTTGCCGAGCCCCTCGCTCGCCAGCGTGAAGATCGTCGGGAACATGATCGAATTCATCAGGCCGATCGCCAGCAGCGCATAACCCGACAGCGTGCCGGTGGTGTTCGCGGAAATCAGGATCAGCGCGATCGCGCCGGTCGCAACCGTCGCCAGCACCTTGCCCGGCGCGACGCGGGTCAGGACGTACGACCCGACGAAGCGGCCCAGCAGCGCGCCGCCCCAGTAATATGCGACGTAATTGCCCGCCGCCTGATCGCTGATGCCGAACACCGACGATTGCATCAGGTACAGCACGATCACCGATCCGATCGCCACTTCCGCGCCGACATACAGGAAGATGCACGCCGCCCCCATCGCGAAACGCGGGCGCTTCAACAGGCTGAACGCGTGGAAGATGCTGCCGGTCTGGTCCTGCTCCTCGTTCAGCCGGTTGCGCCGGGTCCAGACGACGGCGGCAATGACGGCAAGCGCGACCGCGAGGCCCAGATACGTGTGGACGATCGCCTGCGACGCTTCCTGGCGATAGGTGGTGAGCGCCGCGCCGGTCAGCGACGCCGCGCTGACGCTGGCGAGGCCGCCGAGGATCAGCGACGATCCGACGCGCGGAAAGATCGTGGTGCCGAGAGAGTTGAACGCCTGCGCGAAGGTCAATCGGCTCGATGCGGTCTGCGGCTTGCCGAGCAGCGAGATGAGCGGATTGGCCACCACCTGCACGATGGTGATGCCCGCGCCGAGCACGAACAACGCGACCAGGAACATGGCGAAGGTCGCGCTCTGCGCCGCCGGGATGAACAACAGACAGCCGACCATCATCGTGACGAGGCCGATCGACGCGGTCCGCATATAGCCGGCACGGCGCACGATCGCCGCGGCAGGCAGCGAGAACAGGGCGTAGGCGAGGAAGAACGCCGACTGCACCAGCATCGACGTCGCATGGTCGAGCGTGAAGAGCTCCTTCAGCTTCGGGATGATGATGTCGTTGAGGCTGGTGATGCCGCCGAAGATGAAGAACAGCGCGATGACGAAGATGCGCAGGTCCGGCGCGTCATAGCCGTGACTCGCGTCGCCGGATGCGGCCGTGGCTGGTGAACTGGTATCGACGTGCATGGCCATGGGGAAGGCAGCCTCTCGGAAAATCGTTTGCAGCGGCATAAGCGGGGGCGCCCGTCGCTGGCAAGCGCTTCAACCGAAGCGGAAACCCGACACCGCCCAACCGATTACCGTATCGCGATAATCGGACATGGCCGGCCCGTCGCCGCCCGCCCCCGCCGCTACCATCAGCGGCAGCAGATGCTCCGCCTCGGGATGGGCGAAGCGGGCGTGCGGCAGGTCCTGCCATGCCTTCAGCCGCGCCGCCCGGCGCACCGGATCGGGATCCGTCGCCGCCGCGACCAGCGCATCGTCCCATTCGGCGGCGATCGGCGTCACCTGCGGCCCGCGCGCGCGCAGGTTGTGGAAGCTCATGCCCGATCCGACGATCAGCACGCCCTCCTCGCGCAGCAGCG
This sequence comes from uncultured Stakelama sp., assembly GCA_964419295.1. GTDB lineage: Bacteria > Pseudomonadota > Alphaproteobacteria > Sphingomonadales > Sphingomonadaceae > Sphingomonas. Next base: position 59,317 of record CAYQPM010000002.1, read on the forward strand.
CCAGCGCGCGCCCGATCGCCAGATGCGCCGCCGGGTCGAGGTCGGCGTGCAGCGACATCTGCGCCAGCGGAATGTCCGCCGCCGGATCCGCCACCATCATCGGAACGAACACGCCATGGTCCCAGCCCCGCGTCCGTTCCTCGGCGACGGCATGCCCGGCATCGCGCAGCAACGCCGCCGCGCGGCGGGCGACATCGGGCGCACCCGGCGCGTCCCAGCGCAGCCGATAGGTATGCTCGGGAAAGCCGTGATAGTCGAACAGCAGCGCCGGCCGCTCGCCGACATGCACGGTCACCGCCGCGGCCTCCCAATGACCGGACACCATCAGGATCGCGCGCGGGCGCTCGGGCAGCGACGCGATCAGGCCGGCCAGATAGCCCTGCATCGTCCGCCACATCGGGTCGGGCGGGCCACCGGCGGGGTCCATGAAGAAGCAGGGGCCGCCGCCATGCGGCACGAACAGGGCAGGAAGCGTCATGGCGCCAGGCTCGCCCCAGACGCCGCGCGCCGCAAGCGTCTGGATCGAAACGGCGCGTTTCGCCTAAGACGGGGGCATGCCCAGCCTGACCGTCAACAACCAGCCCGTCGATTACCGCCTCGATCCCGCGACGCCGCTGCTGTGGGCGTTGCGTGACGCATCGAACCTGACCGGCACCAAATACGGCTGCGGCACCGGGCATTGCGGTGCGTGCACCGTCGATGTCGACGGACGCGCCGTGCTGTCGTGCCAGATGACCGTCGGCGCGGCGGAGGGCACCTATGTCACGACGATCGAGGGCCTGTCGCGCGAACGCAACCATCCGCTGCAACTCGCCTTCATCGCCGCCAACGTGCCGCAATGCGGTTTCTGCGTTCCCGGCATCATCATGGCGGCATCGGTGCTGCTGAAACGCAATGCCGATCCGGACGAGGAGGCTATCCACGCGGCGATCCGCAACCTGTGCCGCTGCGGCATCTATCCGCGCCTGGTCGAGGCGATTCAGCGCGCCGGACGTGCGGCGCGGGGGGAAGAGACGATCCCGGCGGGCGCGCGACCGGGGATCGACCCGGCCGATGCGGCGCTCGTCGTGCCGGCGCTGGCGCCGTCCCCGCGCCCTTGATCCGGCGCCAATGCTTTCGGAACGCTGACGAACCAATTCAGCTTCGGCACACCGCCGGTGCTGCACATACGTCCCATCATCGGAGCCGGCTCGTGCGCCGGCAGTTGAGGACGAACAGTCATGAAGACCGTGATCAAGGCGCTGTTGGCGGCATCGATGCTGATGCCGGTCGCGGCGCAGGCGCAGGACCAGGACGGCCGCCAGCGCGGCGAGGGCCGGCGCGGCCAGTGGGGCGAGCGCGCTGCCCGCCCCGCTCCCTCGGCCGATGTCGGCGTACAGGCACAGGCCCGTGCCGAACGCCCGCAATTCCGCGAGCAGCGCCCCGACCGGGCGCCGCAGCCGGCCCAGGTTCAGGCGCAGGCGCAGGCGCAGGCGCAGCAGCGTGCGGACTATCAGCGCGGTGACGGCCAGCGCGGTGACGGCCAGCGCGGCGATTGGCGCGGCCAGCGGGATCAGCGGACCGCCGTCGACGCCGCCCAGCGCGAACAGCAATTCCGTGCGCAGCGTGATGATCGTCAGGGCTACCGGGACAATGCGAATGGCGGCTACGGCTGGCGTCAGCAGCAGCAGGTCGCACCCCAGGCGCAATATCGCCAGCCGGCCTATGGCCAGAGCCGGGGCGATCAGTACCGGGGCAATCAGTACCGCGGCGATCAATATCGGGGCAACGACGGGCGCAACTGGAACGATGGTCGCCGCGCCGACGATCGTGGGGGATCGTGGAACCGCGGCTGGCGCAACGACGGCCGCTACGACTGGAGCCGCAATCGCCAGCTGAACCGCAGCGCCTACCGCCTGCCCCGCTATTACGCCCCGTCGGGCTGGGGCTATGGCTATCGCCGCTTCTCGGTCGGCGTGTCGCTGTCCTCGATCCTGTTCAGCCAGAATTACTGGATCGACGACCCCTACGCCTATCGCCTGCCCGAGGCTTACGGCCCCTATCGCTGGGTCCGCTATTACGACGACGCCCTGCTCGTCGACATCCGCAGCGGCCAGGTGGTCGATACGGTGTACGACATCTTCGACTGATCGTCACGGCAGAGCGACGATGACGGGAGGCTCGGCGGCAACGCCGGGCCTCTTGTCATTGCGGGCGGGCAGCGGCATCTCGCCACGCATGTTCGGTCGCAAGAAAGCTCCCGCCCCCTCGCCGCTCCGCCGCCAGATGAGCGAAGCGGTCGCCCGGCGCCTCGATGCTAACCCGCAGGTGACGCGGGCCGAGGTGACCGGCGTACAGGTCTATTACCACCTCGACTTTCTCGATGCCGGGCAATGCGCGACGCTCGTCGCGATGATCGACGCGAACCGCCGTCCCTCCTCGCTGCTCTCCGACAAGGCGGGCCCGGATTTCCGCACCAGCGAAAGCTGCGACATGAACCGCTACGCGCCCGAGGTGCAGCCGATCGACGAGGCGATCGCCGCGCTGCTCGGCCTGCCGGCGGAGAATGGCGAGACGCTGCAGGGCCAGCGCTATGCGCCCGGCCAGCACTTTCGCGCGCACCACGATTATTTCCACGAAGGCGAAAGCTATTGGCAGCAGATGCAGGCGTCGGGTGGGCAACGCACCTGGACGTCGATGATCTATCTGAACGACGTCGCCGATGGCGGCGCGACCTGGTTCCCGCAGGCGGGGTTCAAGATCGCGCCGCGCCGTGGACTGCTGCTCACCTGGAACAACATGAACCCGGACGGCACGCCCAACGAACTGACGCTGCATGAAGGCACGGCGGTGGTGGAGGGCACCAAGTACATCGTGACCAAGTGGTTTCGCGAGCGCTCCTGGCTCAAGCGATAGACTCGCGGCGCTTCGCCGGCGAGCTGTGCGATCGTTGAAGGAGAAGGCGGGTCACGGAAGCCGGCACGGTGCGCTGCCGGCGTCGGGATGCCGACCCTGCGGGGTGGGAGCCGGGACGACCCGCGGCGAAATCGTTGCGGCTGCTTCCTTCCGGACCTGACCGGGTTGGCGACGACCACGTCCGCCCGACTCCCGCGGCGCATATGGCGGGGTCGGGCGGCAGGATCAAGTCGTCAGATCAACGATAGACGGTCCGGCAGACGCGAACGCGGTTGTGATGACGATATTTCCAGGTGCAGACCTGGCGCGGACGATGCGCGCGATGGCGATAGCGCGGGCCGTCGTGACGCACGACGGTGCGCTCGGTGACCACGGTGCGGGTGTGCTGCGCCTCGGCGGGCGCGAGCGGGGCAAGGCCGGTCAGCGCGACGGCACCGGCGGCAAGCAGGGTCAACATCTTCATTGGACTTCTCCTTGTTGAACGTAATCAGCGGGCGACGCGGAAGCAGCGGCGGACCGGTCCGTAATACCCGCGGTGCACCCGGCACACGACACGGCTGCGCCCATAGCCGCCCTGGCCGTAACCATAGCCACGCCCGTAGCCGTAGCCACGCCCGCGATCGTAGCCGTGGTGGCGTCCGCGACCGTCCCGGTCGCGGCGGTCATAGCCGCGATCGTGGCCGCGGTCGTAACCCCGGTCGTATCCATAGCGCTGCGCCTCCGCCGGTGCGGCGGCGACGAGCGTCCCGGCCACCATGGCGGCGGCGCTGAAGACGGCAACGAGCTTCATGATATCTACTCCTCTCACGCGCCCGGCGAAGCGGGCATGACGCAAAATGGTCCAGAGGCCATGCACGTTCCCTGAACTTGCCGTTGTGGGAATGTCAGGAAGTTTGCCTTAATCGTCCACCTGCTCAGGCGATACGATCTGCCGCGCGACGGGGCGAACCCGCGACGTCCCGGATCAGCCGGGCACCCTGACCGTCAGCCCGTCCAGCGCCGCCGTCAGCCGCACCTGACACGCCAGCCGGCTCGTCCGCGTCGCCTGCGGCACCAGATCGAGCAGATCCTCCTCCTCGTCCGCCGCCGCCGGCAGGCGCGCAAAATCCTCGGCGGCGATCACCACGTGGCAGGTGGCGCAGGCCATCTCGCCGCCGCATGTTCCCTCCAGCGGCTGGCCGATCGCCTGGGCGAGGTCCAGCAGACGCGCGCCTTCGTCGCCCGCTGCGTCGTGTGGCGTGCCGTCAGGACCGATGAACTGTATCCGGATCACCGCTGCCGATCCGCCGCCGCGACGATCGCGTCGAGCCCGGCCTGCAACTCCCCCTCCGTCGTGTAACGGCCGACGCCCAGCCGGATGCTGGAACGCGCCTGCGCCTCGGTCAGGCCGATCGCCCGCAGCACATGGCTCGACCGGCCCGAGCCGCTGGCGCACGCCGAGCCGGCGGAAAAGGCGATGTCGCGGCATTCCGACATCAGCCGCGCGACGTCCAGCCCGTCGCGCCGCAGGTTCAGGTTGCCGCGATAGCGCCGTTCGACCGAACCGTTGACGTGCCAGTCGCGCAACCGTTCCGTCGCCACCGCCCACAGCCGCTCGCCATGCACAGCGTCGGCATCCCGCCGCTCCGCCATCAGCCGGGCCGCGACGCCGAACCCCGCGCACAGCGCCGGCGACAGCGTGCCCGACCGTCCCGCCGCTTCCTGCCCGCCCCCGTGCAGCAATGGCGCGAGCGTCACGCCGTCGCGCAGCCACAAGGCGCCGACGCCCTTCGGCCCATGCACCTTGTGCGCCGATATCGCGATCAGGTCGCACGTGGGGGGAATCGCGACGCGGCCATAGCCCTGCACCGCGTCGCACAGCATCAACGCCCCCGCGGCATGGGCGAGGTCCGCGAGTGCCGCGATCGGCTGGATCACCCCGATCTCGTTGTTCACCAGCATCGCCGCGACCAGCCCGGTGCCGGGCCGGATCGCCGACGCGGCCGCGTCCATGTCGACCAGTCCGTCGTCGCCGACCGGCAGGATCGTCACTCGCCGCCCGCCCGCCGCCTCGGCCGCGACGGTGTCGAGCACCGCGGCATGTTCGCTCGCCAGCGTGACGATCGGTCCCCTGCTGCCCTTGATCGCCCAGTTCAGCGCCTCGGTCGCGCCGCTGGTGAAGCTCGGCGCGCCGCCCGGCGGCAGCAGCGCCGCGACCTGATCGCGCGCGACCTCTACCGCCGCCTTTGCGCCCCGCCCCGGCCGGTGCGCGGAATGCGGATTGGCATGCTGCGCCTCCAGCCACGGCAGCATCGCCGCCAGCGCTTCGGGGGCGAGCGGCGTCGTCGCCTGGTAGTCGAGGTAGATCACGCCACGCGCCGGGTGGTGCGCGCCATCTGCCGCCAGGCACTGATAAAGGCGTCCACCTCCGCCTCATTGGTCGTCCGGCCGAAGCTGACCCGGATCACCTCGCGGCCCGCGCCCTCGTCCCATCCCATCGCGGCGAGCACATGGCTCGGCTTCATGCTGCCGCTCGAACAGGCGCTGCCCGCCGATACCGCGAAGCCCGCGCTGTCGAGCAGGATCAGCTGCGCCGCCGCCGCGCTGCCACGCAACCGGTACGACCCGACCGCGGGATGCCGCGGCGCATCCGCCGCGACGATCTCGCCGCCCGATCGCAGGATCGCATCGTCCAGCCGCGCGCGCAGCGTCGCATGATCCGGCTCCGGCTCCTCGATCGCCGCCGCGTAGCCGAGCGCCCCGGGCAGGTTCTCGGTCCCGGGTCGATATCCCCGCTCCTGCCCACCGCTGGGATGCAGCAGCGCCAGATCGGCGACCAGCAGCGCGCCCACACCGGGGGGTCCGCCGCGCTTGTGCGCCGACAGCGCGACCATGTCCGCGACGCCGGCAAGCTCGGCGGAGGCGGGCATCTGCGCCGCATCGACCAGCAGCCGGCCGCCGGCTTCGTGCACCACCTCAGCCAGCGCCGCGATCGGCTGGCGCACGCCGGTTTCGCTGTTCGCCCATTGCACGCACACCAGCGCCGGGCCCTCGCGCAGCATCGCGGCGAGCGCATCCGCATCGACGATCCCGTCGGCATCCACCGGCGCCACCGCCGCCCCCGCACCCGCCCGCATCACCGCATCGTGCTCGACCGCGGTGACGATCCGCCGCGACAGCGTCGTCCGCCCGAGTGCGATCGCCAGCGATTCGCTCGCCCCGCTGGTCAGCAGGATCTCCCCGAGCCAGCCATGCGCCGCCGCGACACTTCGCCGTGCCTCTTCCAGCGCGGCGCGCGCCGCCCGACCCTCGGCATGCGGGGACGACGGATTGGCCCAGATCGCCAGCCCATGCGCGACGGCGGCGCGCGCCGCAGCCGTCATCGGCGTCGTCGCGGCATGATCCAGATAGATACGGTCGGCCAGGATTCGTTCCAATTGCGTGACGGAAGGTCCGTCCTATATAGCGCGCTGCATCCAGCGCTCCACCGGCGCATCCCTTATTACGTGGCGAGACCCATGCCCGAAGTCATCTTCCCCGGCCCCGAAGGCCGCCTCGAAGGGCGTTTCGCCCCCGCTCCCCGGCCGCGCGCGCCCGTGGCGATGATCCTCCACCCGCACCCGTCCGCGGGCGGCACGATGAACAACCGGCTGGTGCAGGAGCTGTACAAGACCTTCCAGCGCCGCGGGTTCGCCACGCTGCGCTTCAACTTCCGCGGCGTCGGCAAGAGCCAGGGCACGTTCGACAACGGCGTCGGCGAACTCAGCGACGCGGCGAGCGCGCTCGACTGGGTGCAGAGCTTCCATCCCGAGGCATCGACCACATGGATCGCCGGCGTCAGCTTCGGCGCGTGGATCGGCATGCAGCTGCTGATGCGCCGCCCGGAAATCCGCGGCTTCATCTCGGTCGCGCCGCCGGCGAACATGTACGATTTCAGCTTCCTCGCCCCCTGCCCCTCGTCGGGCATCATCATCCAGGGCGAGGCCGACGAGGTCGCGACGCCCGGCGCGACGCAAAAGCTGGTCGACAAGCTGCGCACCCAGAAGCACATCACGATCCACCACGAAACCATCCCGAAGGCGAACCACTTCTTCGAGAACGAGACGCCCGAGCTGATGCGGTCGGTCGACAATTACCTGGACATGCGCCTCGACCCCAATTCGCCGATCCGGTGAGCGAACGCCCGATCTGCTGTCCCTAGCTACGGACGGCAGGTCGACCGACGGCTACAGCTGCCAGATCACCACATTGCCCAGCAGCACCGCCGCCATCACCAGCAGCAGCACGCCCTTCCTGCGATCCCCGCCCCGCGCGATCAGCGCACCCCCGCCGATCAGGCAGGCGAAGCATGCGATCATCGCGATGGCGGGGGCGGCGTCGGCGATCGAACCTAGGGGGCCATTCATACCGGCAACGGTGCCGCGAAACGCGCGTCAAGTCGAGCGGGTCGCCGACGGTGCCTGCCCGATCGCCCGCGCATAGGCGTCGATGTCGACGTTGCCGCCCGACAGCAGCACCAGCAGCCCCGGCTCCACCGTGACCTTGCCCGCCAGCACCGCGGCCAGCCCGACCGCACCGCCCGGCTCGATCACCAGCCGCAGATGCTCCGCCGCCCAGCGCTGCGCCGCCGCCGTCTCGGCCTCACTCACCGCGACGCCGGTCGCATCGCGGCGCGACAGCACGTCGAAGGTCAGCGGCGACACGCGCGTCGTCTGCAACGAATCGCACGCGGTCGGCGGCGGGTTCGGCCCGACCGGCTCGATCCACGATGCCTCCAGAGAACGGCGCATGTCGTCCCAGCCCTCGGGCTCGACCACGGTGATCGCGGCGTCCTTCAACCCGAGCGCGATGCCCGCCGACAGGCCGCCGCCACCGCACGGCACCACCGCACGGGCGACCGGACCCA
>CAYQPM010000003.1:0-61547 GCA_964419295.1 uncultured Stakelama sp.
TCAAGGCGGTGCCGCCGATCCGCGACAAGATGGAGATGCTGGTCGAGGTCGGCCTGGGCTACGTCAAGGTCGGGCAACAGGCGACCACCCTGTCCGGCGGCGAGGCGCAGCGGGTCAAGCTTGCCAAGGAACTGTCCCGCCGCGCCACCGGCAACACGCTCTACATCCTCGACGAGCCGACCACCGGGCTACACTTCGAAGACGTCCGCAAATTGCTCGAAGTCCTCCACGCGCTGGTCGAGCAGGGCAACACCGTCGTGGTCATCGAACACAACCTCGACGTCATCAAGACGGCGGACTGGGTCGTGGACCTCGGGCCGGAAGGCGGCGTCAAGGGCGGCGAGATCGTTGCCGTGGGTACGCCCGAGGATGTGGTGAAGGTGGAGCGGAGCTTTACGGGGAAGTATCTGGCGCCGTTGCTGAAGGGGCATGCAGAAGGAGATGGCGGACTGAATTGAATTGCGTTGCTTTCTCGCCGAGAAGAAATCCCCACATCTTATTGTTTTGGGGATGCCAACCTGCTTGGCGGGCTCGATTCAGTGATTTCACCCTTCATGTTCTGCGATTTTGCACTACTGCTAATCGCTTTAGATTGATGATTTAGCGAAGCCGTGAGGAGGAAAGTGGCGGTTGATCCAATAAGAGCACCGATCACACCTCCAATTATTCCGCCAATGAGAACAGATATATTCCCAAATAGCTTTTGGCGCCTTTCTTCAAAAAAATTCGCCACGGAGGAAAATTCCTCCCATGTCGAACCTTTTACTACATTGAAGAATTCTTCAAAGAATATTTCAAGAGGGGTATTTTTACCTAATTGATCTGTACTTGCATATTCATCTAGGCAGGACTCAATATGAATTCTAGTCATTCTTTCCTCGACAGTATTCTTGTGAATAGAATCTATTTTATCAGCCATCGAAAATGATGATTTGATTATTTTAATAAATCCAGATCGCCTCTCATTCAACAGCTCTCTCGTTTCGGAAACAAGCCCCCTTCTCGCGTTAATTAGAATATTGCGCTGGGTTGTGAGATAATAAAAACTAGAGAATGTCTCATTAAAATTCTCAATGAAAATCTCTGTCGCGTACTCTCTTTCTGGAACAGAAATTTCTAACTGCGCGTAACCCGACCCAACATTATCGGTTCTAGACAGACGAAGCGTTGGATGCAAATTTTCTGATACTCGGAAGTTGGCGTGAAATGGGCTTGGCCCTATCGCATCACAAACTATTTTGCCCGAGATTCTATCTGCCAGAAACTTCCTGATGACAGATACTGAAAATGACGGATTGTTATTGGCCTTAGATCCGTCGTCATCATATGTCACATACATCACCGGCCGCTCATAACCATACACAATATCGATTGAGAATTTCTCGACATCGAGTTCTCCGCCATAATTCACCTGCACTTTCCACGGCAAGTTCAAAGTAAATGAAAGGCGAAAGTTACATGGTATTGGAAATACTATACCGTCTTCGTTTTCTTCGAACGAACGAAATCCCGTGTATGGGTCATCAATCCCATAAACTTCAAGGTCGACTACCTGTTCAAGCTTCTCGATCGCATCGGAAACATCTTTCTTGAACGTCGGTATATCAAAATCATCAGACAATACGTATTCGCTATCGGCGTAACGGAATAAGACGCAACCAACCCCGATGACCGACATTCTGCGCATCCTTTGTTTCGTGTTGTTAACAACACAACGTGACTTATGCATTGAGTCAATAAATTTTGTGAGCGCGGCTTCATCAAGCCGGAATTGGGTGACGTACCAATTGCCGTGGCCTGATCGAGCGGAGAGAATACCTGCAGCGGCATTGGTGCGCGGCGTCTCCGTTCGGCACTTTGGCATATCCGTCTAGGTAGGATTGAATGGCTCCTCCAGTTCACAACAGATAGTGACCCCAGAAAAATGCCCGAAGACGCGTGACCGACCTAACCCCCATTGAGTCCGAGTTCGCGACCAGCGAGGACGCCGCGGCCTATGATAGGTGGTTTCGCGTCAAGGTCGAGCGGGCGATGGATCCAAAGCCTCCCGCATCCCCCACAATCAAGTAATGGCAGAAAGGTGGGCGATCATTGAGCGCGCCAGGGCGAAGTGAACGTCGCCGTCATCTGGATCCCTAATATACGCGCCGACCTGCTCAAAACACGCGCTAAATCGCCGACAGTAACGTCACCGCCGCGACCCGGATCGGGCAGGCACTCCAGCACGCCGCCGATCGCCTGCCTGACCACCCCTACATCCACCGCCCCGATCGCGTCGCCGGCACGCGCGAAGCGATCGTCCATCCCAACTACATCCTGATATATCGCGTCGGAACGAACGTCATCGAGATCCTCGCTATCCTCCACGCTCGCCAGCAATACCCCTAAAGCCTCGCCGCCCGCGCGCTGCTCCGCGCCTGCTAGCCGAGCGCATCCGCGCAAGTGCCAGCAGGGCCAAGGGTCACCCGCTCGGGAGCGCGCCACATAGACGCAGAGCGCATCCGCCATCGCCAAGCCAGCAAACCGATCCGCGCCCACCCCACCCATATGTTGCAGGACAGCAACAGCAAGATGGCAAACGTGTGACATCCCGCCTCGGCAGCTTGCCGTGCGTTCGCAACTACATAGACTGTTGCGCACGGGCGGCGGGGGAACTGCCCAGGGGGAACATCGATGAAATATGCAAACCTGCTCGCGGGCGTGTCGCTGCCCGTGTCGGTTCTCGCGATGGCCGCACCGGCCATGGCGCAGACCACGCAATCGGCGCCCAGCCAGGAAAGCGCCGCCGATACGCAGGCCGCCGACCAGGAGGACGCGGGCAACCAGATCGTCGTCATCGGCAGCCGCGTCGCCAACCGCACCGTGTCGGACAGCCCGGTGCCGATCGACGTCATCTCGTCCAGCGCCTTGCAGGCATCGGGCACGGGCGAACTCAACAAGACGCTCAACCAGCTGATACCCTCGTTCAACTTCCCGCAGCCGTCGATCGCCGATGGCTCCGACGTTACCCGCCCCGCGACGCTGCGCGGCCTCAACCCCGATCAGACGCTGGTCCTCGTCAACGGCAAGCGCCGTCACGTGTCGGCGCTGCTCAACATCAACGGCACCGTCGGCCGCGGCGCCGCCGCCGTCGACATGAACATGCTGCCCGCGCTCGCGATCGAGCGGATCGAGGTGCTGCGCGACGGCGCTTCCTCGCAATATGGCTCCGACGCGATCGCCGGCGTCATCAACGTCCAGCTGAAGACCGCCGCCTCGGGCGGCCGTGCGCAGGTCAGCTACGGCAAGTACGTGACGACGCTGGACGGCGTCGCCGGCTTCTCCGGGCTCGCCGGCGGCCAGCCCCCGCTCGATCCCACCGATTCCCGCTATCTGCAGGCGAGCGGCAGCGGCGAACGCAAGGCGCGCGACGGTGCCTATACGACGTTCGGCGTCAACGTCGGCCTGCCCGTCGGCGACGGCGGCTTCTTCAACTTTACCGGCGAATATCGCGACCGCAACTATACCAACCGCCAGGGCTACGACCTGCGGCCGAACTATATCCGTCCGACCTCGACGACCTTCGATCCGCGCGAAGCGACGTTCAACCGCCTCGAATACCGCTACGGCGATGCGAAGACCGAGGATTTCAACTTCCTCATCAACAGCGAAGTGCCGCTGGGATCGGCGGAATTCTACGCCTTCTTCACCTATGGCCATCGCGACGGCCTGTCCGCGGCCAATTACCGCCAGCAATCGGCGGCGACCAACCGCGATTTCTCGGTCCTCGCGCCAGGGACTGCGCCGACCAACGCCAATTTCGTCGGCCTGACCTCCGACGGCTATCTGCCCTTCATCCAGTCGAACATCGACGACGTGTCGGCGACGAGCGGCATCCGCGCCGACCTCGCCGGGTTCAAGGGCGATTTCTCGGTCGGCTTCGGCCGCAACGAGCTGAACTATCGGACCGAAAACAGCGTCAACGTCTCGTTCGGTCCGCAAAGCCAGCGCTCGTTCGACGCCGGTGGCCTCGCCTTTTCGCAGATCCTCGCCAACGCCGATCTGTCGCGCCAGTTCGACCTTGGCCTCGCCGGCCCGCTGTCGTTCGCCTTCGGCGGGGAATATCGCCACGAACTGTTCCAGATCCGGCCCGGCGATCCGCAGTCGTATCAGACCGGGCCGTATTTCATGGCCACCCGCACCACCAGCCCGGCAAACTGCACCGCGCTCGGCGGCCTGCCGGGCACCAACAACACCTGCACCTTCCCGGGCCGCGCGGCGGCGGCGGGCGCGCAGGGCTTCGGCGGCCTGCCCGCCTCGGCCCGCACCAACGTCGATCGCGACAGCTTCGCGGGCTATGTCGAATTCGACGCCGACCTGTTCACCGGCCTGACCGCCACGGCGGCCGGTCGCTACGAACATTACAGCGACTTCGGCGATACGGTGAACGGCAAGCTCGCGCTGCGCTACGAGTTCGTCCAGGGCTTCGCGGTGCGCGGCTCGGTGTCGAACGGCTTCCGCGCGCCGTCGCTGCACCAGCAATATTTCACCACCACCTCGACCAACTTCCTCGCCGGCGTGCCGGTGGACGTATCGACGGTGCCGGTGAGCAGCCCCGTCGCGCGGGCGCTGGGGTCGCAGCCGCTCTCCCCCGAAAAATCGCTCAACCTGTCGGGCGGCGCGACGCTCAACCCGTTCCGCGGGTTCAACGTCACGGTCGATTACTTCCACATCAAGATCCGCGACCGCGTCGTGCTATCCGAGAACCTCGGCGCGGCGGGCGTCGGCACCGCATCGCAGAACGCGGCGGTGCAGGCGGTGCTGGCGGCCAACGGCTTCAGCAACGTCGGCGCGGCGCGCTTCTTCATCAACGGCCTCGATACGACGACGCAGGGCGTCGACGCGGTCGCCACCTATCGCGCCAATCTGGGCGGTCTGGGCGCGTGGAATTTCTCGGCGGCGTACAATTATACGCAGAACCAGATCGACAAGCGGCTCAACAATCTGGGTTCGCTCGCGCAGATCCCGGGGCTGGTGCTGTTCGGCCGGGTCGAAGGCATCCGCTTCGAACGCGGCCAGCCCAGGACCAAGGTGGTGCTCGCGACCGACGGCAAGATCGCCGGCGTCGGCATTTCCGCGCGCACGACCCGCTACGGCTCGGTCATCTCGCCCGAAACGACGGCCCCGCTGGGCGCCGACGCGACCAGCCTGACCGCCCTCGGACCGGACGATCAGCGCCTCAGCCCCAAGTGGATAACCGACTTTTCGTTAAGCTACCAACTCTCCGCCCTACAGCTGACGCTGGGCGTGGATAACGCTTTCGACGTCTATCCCGATCGGCGGCCTTTCGGGAACCGGCCCGCGAGCGTCGGCGGCACCTATCCGGCGACGTACCAGTTCCTGCCGTATAGCGGCTTCTCACCGTTCGGCTTCAACGGCCGCTTCCTGTACGCCCGCGCCGCCATCAACTTCTGACCAGGACGCGAGGGGGTTCGGTACGCCCCCTCGCGCATATCTGGCCCGGCAAGATTGGACTGGCCAATTGGTCTGTGACTGCCTACCCCTTCCTCTCGAGGACGTGGGTAGGAGTTGCCGGTGCGAATGTTCGAAAAGGTGCACCAGCGGCTGGCAATGCCGGCGCTGGCGGCGGACATTCGCCATGCGGACGGCCATCGCATGATGACGACGAGAACGGTCGCAGCACTGGCGGTGCTGACGCTCGCCGGCACGGCCGCGGCGCAGAGCAACCTGCCGCGGGTCCAGCCGGTACAGGTCGATCCCGCGCGTCCCGACTGGGAAAATCCGGCGGTGTTCGCCCGCGGCGCGCTGCCCGCGCACGCCACCGGTTTTCCGTTCGAGAGCCGCACCAAGGCGCTTGCCGATGAACGCGAACGCTCCAGCCGCTTCCTGTCGCTCGACGGACGGTGGAAGTTCGCGCTGTCGCCCAACGCCGACGCGCGCCCGACGGGGTTCGAGCGCCCGGAATACGACGTGTCGGGATGGAAGGACATTGCAGTGCCCGCCGATTGGCAGGCCGAGGGGTTCGACCAGCCCCGCTACAACAACATCACCTACCCGTTTCCGGCGAACCGGCCGCTGATCCCGCATGCGACCGATCCCGTCGGATCGTACCGGCGCGATATCCAGATCCCGGCCGGCTGGTCGGGATCCGACGTCATCCTGCACATCGGCGCCGCGGGATCGGCCTACGAGGTTTGGGTCAACGGCACGGCCGCCGGCTATGCCGAGGATTCCAAGCTGCCTCGGGAATTCGACGTCACCCGCCTGTTGAAACCGGGCAGGAATACGGTGGCGATCCAGGTGTTTCGCTGGTCCGACGGCAGCTATCTGGAAGATCAGGACTTCTGGCGCGTGTCCGGCATCGAGCGCTCGGTCTATCTGATCGCCGCTCCGCCCGCGCGGGTGACCGACGTCTTCGCCCGGGCGGGTCTCGACGCGCGCTACCGCGACGGCCAGCTCGACGTCGCGATGACGACCACCGCGCGCGCGCGCGGCATGACGGTGCGCGCCACGCTGCTGGACGGCGGGCAAACGGTGTCGACCCGCGACACCGCCATACGCGACGAAGCGCCGCGGATCACCGCGACCATTCCGGCGGTGCGGCGGTGGACGGCGGAAACGCCGAACCTCTACACGCTGCTGATCGAATTGCGCGATCCCGCCGGCCGCGTCGTGCAGGCCACGGCGCAGCGCATCGGCTTTCGCACCGTGGCGATCCGGGGCGGGCTGGTCGTCGTCAACGGCCGTCCCATCACGATCCGCGGCGTCAATCGCCACGAACACGATCCCGAGACGTTCCACGTCATCTCCGAAGCATCGATGCGCCGCGACATCGAGCTGATGAAGCGCAACAACATCAACGCGATCCGCACCTCGCACTATCCGAACGACGAACGGCTCTACGCGCTCGCCGACGAATATGGCCTGTACGTGATGGACGAGGCGAATATCGAGAGCCACGGCTATCTCATCAACGCGCGCCAGACCGGCATCGACCGCAGCAAGATCGAGATCGGCTACGATCCCGCTTGGCGGGCGGCACAGGTTTCGCGGGTCGCCAACATGGTCCTGCGTGATCGCAACCACCCTTCGATCATCTTCTGGTCGCTCGGCAACGAATCGGGCAACGGCCCCAATTTCGAGGCCGCGGCCGCGGAGGCGCGGCGCCTCGACCCGACGCGGCTGATCTCGTTTCTCGGCTGGACGCAGCTGGAGGATCACCGGCCCAACCGCTTCGTCGACATCTATGCGCCGATGTACGACGGGATCGACCAGATGGTCGATTACGCCAACCATCGCGAACTGACGCAGCCGATGATCCAGTGTGAATATGCGCATATGCAGGGCAATTCGGGCGGCAATCTGATCGATTACTGGAATACCATCTACGCGCATCCCGACCGGTTGCAGGGCGGCTTCATCTGGGACTGGGTCGACCAGTCGATGTACCGCTATACGAAGGACGGGCGGCGCTATTGGGGCGACGGCAGCTCGTATGGCGCCAATCCGGGCGGCGAGATCGAGTTCGGCGACGGGCTCAACCAGCCCGACCGGACGCCCAATCCGCACCTGTTCGAGGTGCAGAAGGTCTATTCCCCGATCCAGTTCGCCGCGATCGACGCGGGCGCCGGCCGCTTCGCGGTGATCAACCGGCACGACTTTCGTGACCTTTCGGGCTTTGCCTTTCGGTGGGAGGTGACGGCGAACGGGGTGTCCATCGCCGGTGGCGCGGGACCGGCGCTGAACACCGCGGCCCGGTCACGCCAGTCGTTCGCCCTGCCGCTTGCCCGCATCGCGCGGCGGCCCGGCGTCGAATATCTGGTGACGATCCGCGCCACGGCGCGCGCGGGATCGATCCCGCTGGTCGCGGCGGGCGCGACCGTCGGCTGGGAACAGTTCGCCCTGTCCGCCCCCGCCGCGCCGGGCGCCGCCACCGCGGGCGCCGTCGCGATGGAGGATCACGACGGCACCGTCACCTTATCTGCGAACGGCGCATCGCTGGCGGTCGATCGGGCCACTGGGCTGCTGGCCGGCTATCGGATCGGCGGGCGCGCGATGCTGCGCGACGGCACACCGCATTTCTACCGCGCGTTGACCGACAATGATATCGGGACCGATCCCGGCCGCACGCATGCGATCTGGGACACGATGTCGCGCAACCGCCGCATCGACGCGATCGAGACGTCGCGGCTCGCCGACCGCAACGCGAGCGTTACCGTCCGAATGACGATGGGCGACGATGCGGTGCGTTTCGTCACCCGCTACCGCATGGATGCGCAGGGCGCGGTGAGCGTCGATGCGGACTTCACGCCGCTGCGGCAGGACCTGCCCGACCCCCTGCGCATCGGCTTCCTGTATGCGATGCCGCAGTCGTACCGGACGGTCGGCTGGTATGGCCGCGGACCGCACGAAAGCTATCAGGATCGCAAGAGCGGCGCGATGATCGCGCTGTGGCGCGGCGCGATCGCGGCGCAGAACCACGACTATATGCGGCCGCAGGAAACGGGCAACAAAACCGATGTCCGCTGGATGGAGCTGACCGGGACGGATGTGCCCGGACTGCGCATCACGGGCGCGCAACCGCTGTCGATGAACGTGTTGGCGTTCCCCTACGACGATCTGGCCCGCGCCGCGCCCGGCACGCGCCGCAGCAGCGATATCGTCCCGCGCGACCATGTGTCGCTGCTGGTCGATGCGATCCAGTCCGGCGTCGGCGGCAACACCCAATGGAACGCTTCGGGCAGGCCGCTGCCGCAATATCGCATACCGCTCGTACCGCGACACTTCGCCTTCCGCCTGACGCCCTTCACCGGCGCCGGCACCGCCACGGCGGCAGCGCGACCGGCACAGGCGACGGTCGTGCAATAGTCAGCCGAGCGCCGCCAGTGCCGCGAGCCGGGCGGCATCGATCGGAATGATCGTGCCGTGGTTGGCACCGGCGGGCATGGCGATTTGGTCGGACACGTCGCGCCACGTCCGGCCGTCGCGCGAGGCGACGGCGCCGAAGCGTTTTTCGGTATAACGGTCGAAGAACAGCAAGATCTCGCCATCGACGACGATCGCGGTCGGCCCTTCGCTCCACGCCGGCGTGATCGGCGGCGATAACGGGCCGATCCGCGGCGGCGACAAGGTCACGTCCGCCGAGTGGATCACCTTGCCGGACGGCGGCTCGCGTTCGTCCTTCACGAACATCATCGTCCCTGCGCGCCATGCGACGAAGGTCGCATCGATCACGCTGTAGCCGGGATCGTAGAACAGGGTCGTCGGCGCGAAGCGTCGGAAGTCCCGCGTCGTCGTCGCATACAGGCGATGATCGCGCACCTCGGGGCCCTTGCCGACGGTACTCGCCCAAACGATCAGGAATTGCCCCGCCCGCGCGTCCCACGCCAGTTCCGGCGCCCAGGTGTTGGCGGTGTCCGGAAACGCCGCCATCACCGGCACCGCCTGTTGCGTGGACCAGTGGATGAGGTCGGGCGACGACGCATGGCCGATGGTGATGCCCGTCCACCCCGTCGTCCAGACCATGTGGAAAAGGCCGGTGCGTGGGTCGCGAGCGATACTGGGATCGCGCATCAGCCGGTTTTCGCCCACCATGGGCGCCAGGATCGGCGCGCCGCCGCGGACCGCGCGATAGCGCCAGCCATCGTCGCTGATCGCAAGCCGCATCCCTGCGCCGCCATTGTCGGCGTTGTGGAAATAGCTGAACGCGAACCCGCCGCGCGGTCGCGCCGCCAGCGCGGGCATCGCCAACGTCGCGGCCAGCGCGCCGCACACCTGTCGCCGGTCGATCGTCATTGCGTGCGTCCCCAATGTGTCGGTGTGGCGGACAGGGTCAGCCGCAGTTCGCCGCCCGCTACAATGTCCGCCTGCCGCAGGAAAGGCGTCGTCAGCGGGCGACCGTTCAGCGTCGCCGATGCGATATAGATCCGGCCCTGCCGCCAATTGGAGGCGACCACCGCGAACGGCTTGCCCCCCTGCGACGTGATGACCCCGCGCGGCTGGTGCGGCGCATGCAGATAGTACAGGTCGGTCGTCAGCTTCGGGAACAGTCCCAGTCGGTTGAAGACGTAATGCGAACTCATCGCGCCATTGTCCTCGTCGCCGGGATAGGCGTCGGGGGTGAAGCGGCGGTAGATGCGATCCGCCCAATAGCTTGCCAGGTCGGGCCGACCGACATCGCTGAACAGCCACGGCGTGGCGAAGCTCGGCTCGTTGGTGATATCGACCAGATTGGCGTCGAGCGCGTGGCGCAGCCGCTCCGTGAAGCGCTCGCGCCCGCCCATCGCCGCGATCATACCGGGCAGATCATGCAGCATCGTGTATGAGTAGACCCAGGCGGTGCCTTCGTAAAAGCCGACGTTGTCGTATTTCTTGCCGTCCCAGCCCAGCTTGGGATCGATCGCCTGAAACCTGCCGTCCGCGTATCGCGGCATGATGAAGCCGCGATAGCCGTCGCTCGCCGCGTCGGCGTTCCAGACGTTGCGCCAGTTCTGCGAACGCCTCGCCAGCATCGCGGCGAGGTCGGGCTGACCCGCCGCCGTCGCCAGCCGCGCGGCGTAATAATCGTTGAGCGCGAAAGCGGGCGTCGACGACCCCGACCGTGCGCGCTGATTGTCGGGTTCCGGGCTGCGGTCCCCGACCGCGAACCAGCCCTGCACCAGATAGCGCGGTCGCCGCTCCTCCAGCGCATTGTGCAGCGACACCGCCGCCACCCGCGTCCAGTCGATCCCCGGCACTCCGCGGATCAGCCCCTCGCCCAGCACATTGTCGACCTCGTCGCCGCCCTGCCCGACGTGATAGTTACGTCCGGCGATGAACGCGGTGTGCGCCGCGCCATAGCGTTCGAACGTCCGCACGATCGATGCGACGTTGCCGCGATAGGCATCGGGCCGCAGCAGCGTCATCAGCGGGATCGCGGTGTGATACGTATCCCAGAGGGTGTAATAATCGTCCCAGTGCGGCGCCATGCGGTCCTGCACCGGCTGGTCGCGGGTGCGGTCGCGCGGCTGGACGGCGCTGTGGTAGAGCGCGGTGTAGAAGCGGCGCTTGTCTGCGTCCCCCACGCCCTCGATCGTCGCGCGGGCCAGTTCGCGGTCCCACGCCGCCGCGGTATCGCGCCGCACCGCGTCGAAGTCCCAGCCGGGCATGTCCTCGGCGAGCAGTTCCGCCGCGCGCTCGGCGCTGGTGAACGACACCGCGACCTTCATCAGGACAGGTTCGTCCGGCTTGGTGTCGAACTGCCACCAGCCGGCGAGCTGCGTATCGGCGGGTGCGCGCGCCGTCGTCGCGCCGGGCTGGTCCTGCGCGCCGTTGCGCACGCCCCAGGCGGTCGGCTTGCGGTCGAGCTGTGCGACGAACCAGATATCGACCTCGGCCGGGTTCCAATAGCTTTTGGCACGCACGCGCGCGGTGATCCGCCCCGTTGCCGGATCCAGCGTAATGTCCGACCCCGCGCTCGCCAGTTCGCCGCGGATCTTGCGCGTGACGTCGAACACCATCGTCGCGCGCGCACCCTGCGGATAGGTGAAGCGATACAGCGCGGCGAACGGCGCCGGCGTCACCTCCGCGCGGATGCCATAGCGGGTCAGCGTCACTGCATAGGCATCGGCGGCCAGCCGTTCGTCCGCCTTGGGCGACAGATGCTGCGCCTCGTCGAACACCGGTGCGCCGGTCTGCGGCGACACCAGGAACGTGCCATAGGTCGTGCGTCCGCCCGACCCTTGCGTATGCAGTTGCGCGAAGCCGCTGATCGGCGCGGCATGGTCATAGCCCGCGTTGCTGCCGACGAGCGTTTCCGGACTGGGGTGGATCGACCCCGCCGGGCGCGTTGGACCGGGGACGGTATCGCCCTGATCGTCGTTGCCGGTGCCGATCAGCGGATCGACGTAGCGCGACAGGCCGACGCCCTGCTGCGCGGGCGCCGCGGTGGCGAGGCACAGGATCGCGGCGACCGCAAGCGGACGGGCGGAACGGAACGTCAGGGTCAATGGCCTCTCCCGGATCATCATCGTCGGCGGCGATGCCGCTCGACCTGCCATCTGCAAAGTGGCATGACCATCATCGACCAAACACGACGAACTGGCAAATCCAATTTCGGGACGGATGATGACGATGCGGCGCTTCACCTTGCTGCTGGCGAGCGGCCTGATGACCAGCGGCATTGCGACCGCCGCGCCGCTCGGCCTCGACCGCGCGACCATCGTCGCCGATCCGCACGGCATGGCGGGGACGGAGCGGATCGCCGCCGACATGCTCGCCGCCGACCTTGCCAGCGTCGGCGCGGCGAAGCCGGGGATCGTCGGGACCATCGATGCCTGTCGCACCGTCTGCATCGTCATCGGCCGCTACGATGCGCCCGCCATCGCCGCACTCGCCCGCGCCGGGAACGTCGATCTGTCGATGCTCGCCGGCGGTTGGGAACGCTACGTCCGCGCGACCGTGCGCCGCGACGGGAGGACGCTGTTGCTGATCGCCGGATCGGATCGGCGCGGCGCGGTCTACGGCGTCACAGACCTGTCGCGCGCGATCGGGGTGTCGCCGTGGAGCTGGTGGGCCGATGTCGCACCCCGCCGCCGCGCTTCGGTCGGCATCGACGATGCGACCTTCGTCTCGCGCCCGCCCTCGGTCCGCTATCGCGGCATCTTCCTCAACGACGAGGATTGGGGCCTGCAGCCCTGGGCGGCGAAGACCTACGATCCCGCCAAGGGCAATATCGGCCCGCGCACCTATGCCCGCGTGTTCGAGCTGATGTGGCGGCTGAAGGCGAACACGCTGTGGCCGGCGATGCACAGCGTCTCGACTCCCTTCTACGCCGATCCCGGCAATGCGCCGCTCGCCGACCGCTACGCGATCGTCGTTGGCACCAGCCACGCCGAACCGATGATGCGCAACAATTTGCGCGAATGGGACGAGGCCAGGCGCGGCGCATTCGACTTCACCCGCCGACCGGACGCCATCGCGGATTACTGGCGCGAACGCGTCGCGGCGACGCGCGGGCAGGAGGATATCTATACGCTCGGCCTGCGCGGGCTGCACGACGGCCCGATGCAGGGTGCCGCGACCACCGCGGAACGGCAGGCGATCCTTGAGCGGGTCTTCGGCCTGCAGCAATCGCTGCTCGCCAGGACGCTGAACCGTCCGGTCGCCGACATCCCGCAGGTGTTCGTCGCCTATCACGAATTGCAGGAGGCCTATGACGCTGGGCTCAAGGTGCCGGGCGACGTGACCTTGATGTGGACCGACGACAATTACGGCTGGCTGCGCCGACTGACCACCGACGCCGAGCGGCGGCGTGCCGGCGGGTCTGGCGTCTATTATCACTTGTCCTATTGGGGCCGTCCGCACGATTATCTGTGGCTCGGCACCACCCATCCGGCGCTGATCCGCGAAGAGATGGGCCGTGCCTGGGACAGCGATGCGCGGCGGATGTGGGTCGTCAACGTCGGCGACATCAAGCCGATCGAATATCTGACGCAATATTTCCTCGATCTCGCCTTCGACGACCGGCTGTTCGCCGCCGATCCGCAAATCCACCTGACCCGGTTCATGGCAGAACAATTCGGCGCGGCGGACGCGGGCGAGATCGCGGCGATCATGATGCGCTTCTACGACCTCGCCTGGGAACGGAAGCCCGAATTCATGGGCTTCGGCGAGACCGAATGGATCACCCCCAACCGCCCGAGCGCCTATGTCCAGTCCGACGGCGAGGAGGCGCAGGCGCGCCTTGCCGCCTATCGCGCGCTCGCCGCGCGGGCGGAGGCGGTGGCGGCACGGATGCCCGCCGACCGGCGCGACGCCTTTTTCGAACTGGTGCTCTATCCGGTTCGCGGCGCGGCGCGGCTCAACGATCGCATCCTGTCGCTCGACCTCGCTGCGCTCTACGCCCGGCAGCAGCGCGGCGGCGTCAACGTGTACGTCGATCGTGCCCGCGCCGCACATGCGGGCCTCGTCGCCGACGCCGTCGCCTATAATGCGCTGGCGGGCGGCAAGTGGCGCGGCATGATGGACATGGCGCCGCGCCGCCTGCCGGTGTTCGACGAACCGCTGTGGCCGCGCTGGACGACGGCGCAGCAGCCCGGTTGCCGGACCGCATCCTGGGGGCAGTGGATCGGGGACGAGAATGCGCTGACCTTCACCGCGGGCCAGCCGGCGGTGCATGAGGTGGTGCTGTACGGATCGCGCGCCGCAGAGGTGTCGTGGCAGCTGGACGGCGCATCGCCCGGCCTGTCGCTGACCACGACCAGGGGCACGCTGACCGCAGCCGGCGCCTATGAACAGCGGCTCGCCGTCGCCTATGACGGCACCGGCACCGGCGGTACGATGAGGCTACACTGCGATGGCGAACTGGTGGCGCTGCACATCGCGACGCAGCCTGCCATCGCCGCCGCCCCCGGCGTCGCGGTCGAGCGCGACCGCCGCGTCGCGCTCGCCGCGACCGCCGGCGATCCGGGCGGGTGGCAGCGGGTCGCCGGTCTCGGCAGCCTCGGCGGGTCGCTCCGCGCACCGCTCGACCTCCCCGCAGGACGCAGCACCGCGCCCGCGACATGGCGGTTCGCGACCATGACGCAAACCGATGCCACGCTGCGCATCGTCGGCCTGCCGACGCATCCGGTCGCGCCGGGCCGCAGCCTGCGCATCACGGTGCGGATCGACGATGCCGCGCCGGTGACGCTCGACCTCGCGACGCACGGGCGCAGCGACCAGTGGCGGGCCAACGTGCTGAGCAACACCGCGGTCGCGAGCGTGCCGCTGGCTCCACCGAAGCCCGGCGTCCACCGGCTGAGCATCGCGGCGCTCGACCCCGGCGTCATGCTCGACCGGATCGAGGTACAGTTCGACCGTGCCCGCCCGCTCTATGGGGCGGATCGCTAGCGACGACCCATCCTACCAGGCCGTACTGACCGGCCCCGCGATCGTCCGGTCCGCCAGTTCGCGGCTCGCCCACGACCGGAAACGGGCGACCCGGTCCAGGTGGAAGGCCGGCCCCGCCGGCACCCGCAGTGCATCCCCGTCGAAACCGTCGACATCCTGCATCCAGAACGCCGGGCGGGCATCGGCGGCGCGGGTCTGGATCTCGACATGCGACAGCGCGACGTTGCGCGCGTGGCGCAGGAAGAAGCCGGTGGCGGGAAGGTCGCCGAACATATCGGGCTCGGGATAGCCCGCCTCGTTCGCCGGCGGATCGATCGCCGCCATCGCCGCGGGCGCGCCGCCGACCTGTTCGACCAGCATGTTGCTGATCCGCACGTCCTCGACCGGATGACCCGCGATGCCGGCGACGATCGAGGGCATCGGCGCCGCACCGGACACGACGAGGTTGTCGATCGTCACGCGCTTCAACGTCCCCGGCGGCGTCCCCGCCGGGCCGCGCAGGCGACGACCCAGCCGCAGGAACACCGGCGCGGTGGTGACGTCGCGCATCGTCACGTTGGTGATCGCCACATCCTCCAGCCGCGCGCCGTCCACCGTCTCCAGCGCGATGCCGCGACAGGTGTCGAACACGCAATTGCTGATCGCGATGTTGCGAAACCCGCCGTTCGATTCGGTGCCGAGCTTAATCCGCCCATGCGTGCTCTTGGGCGCAGGTGGAAAGGCACGGAAACTGCCGTCCAGCACCGATCCGATCGCATAGCTGCCGCTGACCGTGCAATCCGATATCGTGAGATTCTCCGTCCAGCGCGGATAGCCCAGCGCGAACGAGGATTTCGGGCAGATCGCATCGTCCCACGGCGCGTTGACCGTGCACCGGCTGACATGGACGTTGCGGCAACAGTCGATGTCGAGCCCGTCGCGATTGGTATCGACCAGCAGATTGTCGATCGTCATATTGTCGCATCCCGTCGCGAGCAGCGCGAACCAGCCCCCTTCGAGGACGCGGAAATCGCGCAGCGTGACGTTGCGGCACAGCTTCAGCGCGATCGCCTTGTCGCCGACGCCGGGCCGGCCCGAGATCGGTCGCCCCACGTCGTAATCGTGCCCGCGCCCCAGCCCCTTGCCCCAGATCAGCCCGGGGCCTTCGATCGCGATGTCCTCCAGCCCCTCGCCCCAGATCAGCGCGTTGCGCCAATGGCCGTGGCCGTGATCCTGATAGGCGGCATAGGCCGATGGCAGGTCGGGCGCCGCGTCGTAACCGCCGCTCGCCATCCCCTCTATCGGCGTATCTGCCGCCAGCAGCACCGCGCCGGCGTCGAGATGCAGGGTGACGTGGCTGCGCAGCCGGATGCTGTACGACCGATAGGTGCCGGCGGGCAGCCATACCGTGCCGCCGCCCCGCGCCGCGGCATGGTCGATCGCACGGTTGATCGCTGGGCTGTCGAGCCCGCGCCCGTCGCCCTTCGCGCCGAAGCCGCGGACGTCGATGATCGCGCGGCCCTGCGCCAGCGCCGCCGCCAGCGGATGCCCGGCCCCCAATGCGGCGCACGCCGCCGCCCCAGACAACACACCACGCCGGTTCAACAGCACTGCGCTCATCTCGTCGTTCCTCCTGTCGCTTCCGCCCCAAAACAAAATGGCGGCACCCGTCGCAATCGGCGGGCGCCGCCAGTCGGGGGAGGAACCCTTGATCAGAACGTCGCGCGCGCCGTTACGGTGACGGTCCGTCCATCATAATCGGCACGCCGGATCAGGCGCGGATCGTTTTCATATTCGACGCGGATCGCGTTGGTCAGGTTGTAGGCGTCGAGCGAAAGCGACAGGTTCTTCGACACATTGTACGATGCGGACATGTCGAGCTGGCCGCGCGCCCGCACCTGCCGTGCCGCACCGGTGAAGGTGCCGGCGGACGCCAGATCGTATCTGCTGCGCAGGTTGTAGACGAAACGCAGTCCATAATCGCCGGTTTCGTAATAACCGATGATGTTGGCATTGTGCTTCGACACGCCGGGCAGCGTCGCCGTCGCGCCCGACGATGTCGTGCCGCTGACCGTCGTATAGGCGTAATTGATGCCCCCACCCAGGTTGCGCAACACGCCGGGCAGGAAGTCGAGCGTCTGCTGAAGGTTGAATTCCAGCCCGCGCACCGTGATCGGGCTGGTCTGGTTCACGAAACCGGTCGCCGCGACCAGGAAGGGTGTCGGCACCGCGCCGCCGGTGTAGATCAGGCTGCTCTGGCACTGGTCGCCGTTGACAGTCAGCGTGCCGAGGCCGAGCACGCTCGAATCCGCCGGGCAGAGCTGGCGCGGATCGCTGATCTGCGCGATCAGTCCGGTGATCCGCTTCTGGAACCCGGCGAGCGAGACGATGCCGTTCGGCCGGTTGTACCATTCCACCGATACGTCCAGCGACGTCGCGTCATACGGCTTCAGGTCGGGGTTGCCGAGCGTCACGGCATAGACGCCGCCGCTCGGGTTGCCGACGATCGTCGATGGCGTGAACTGGCGCGGCTGCGGCCGGACGTAGGTGCGATACGCCGCACCGCGCAGCAGCAGCTTCTCGGTGATGTCCGCGACCAGAATGAACGACGGCAGCAGCTTGCCGTAATCCTGCTTGTAGGTGTTGTTGCGGAAATCCGCCGGCGACCCGATCGTCCCGGTCAGCGATATGCGGTCGAGCGCGTTGATGACGTTGCGGGTATATTCGTAGCGCAGGCCGCCGTTGCCGCGCAGCGTCACGCCGCCCAGCTCGAACTCGTACTTCACCTGTCCGTAGGCGGCGGCGACGTCGTTGCGGTTGGTGAAGTTGTACAGCGCGTAATTGCTGTCGTTGTAGCGGATGTTAAAGCCCTGCGGCGAAAGGCCACCACCCGGATAGACGGTCACCGGGCGCAATTTGGGGAACGCCATGTCGATGGGCACCGACTGCCAGTTGCTGCTGATGCCGTCCACCCGGCCGCCGAAGAAGCTGTCGATTCCCGGCGACTGTTCGAGGAAGGAACCGTCGATATTCTGGGTCTGGATGCCGAACGCCGAGATGCGATAGCCCTGCGAGATGAACACGTTGCGTTCGAGCCGCGCGCCCACCTGGATTCCCTTGAGCGGACCGCCGTGGAACATCCGCTCCGCATCGAACTGATAGGCGTAGAGCCGGTTTTCGCCATAGGACTGCGTCCCGGTGAACTGAAGCCGGTTGCGCCGCAACGCGGCGGTGGGGGAATCGTAGAAGGCGGTCGGATCGGTGACCCCGCCCCAGAACCAGCCGTTCGGCGCGTTGGTGGTCACCGCGGGCGACGGCGCCATCGTGAAGTTGATCGCCGGAACGCTGCCCGCGCCGGTGTTGATCACGCCGTTGATGCCGTTGCCGGTCGTCGTCTGCAAGGTGTTGAAGTCGATCGCCTGTTCGATCGAATTGTTGTTCGCACGCGATACCGTGCCGAGGCCGGTCAGCTTGTAATCGTCGTTTTCCCAAGCACTGCGCGCGTTGAGACCCCACGACCGCTGCAGCGTCCCCAGTGAGCGCGTCGACGAGACGATATCGCCGTTGGTATAGCCGAGGTTGGTCACGAGGTTGCGCCCGTCGGACAGTTGCACCGGCGCGTTGAGCGCGGTGAGCTGGCTAGCCTGGTTGTTCGACAGGATCAGCAGATATTGCTTCGTGTTGGGCAGGCTGCGGTCGGTGTAGAAACCGGTCACGCTGATACTCGTCTGATCGTCGGGCTTCCATTCGGCGCCGCCCGCGCCCGTCCACAGATTGCCCTCGTTGACGCGGGCATATTGGCGGAACTGCGAATTGTAGAGCACGCCCGCCGCGGATGCCGATCCCGTGCACGACGGGCAGGCCGCCGACTTCGGATAGAAGCCGCCGAGCGATGCGGCGTTCGCCTGGGCCTGCGCCGCGGTGAAGGCGGTATAGCTGTTGAACAGGATCGAATCGCGGCGGAAGCTTTCGTGCTTGTACGCCAGCACGCCGAACACGCCGAAGCTGTCAGAGAAATGATGGTTGTAGCCGACCGTGCCGGCGGGTGCGAAGCGATCGCCGAGCTGGTTGTATTCCGCCGACGCCTTGATGAAGCCGCCTTCCTTCCGCTTCAGCGCGGTCGCGATTTCCAGATCGACGTTACCCGACAGGCCGCCCGACTGCGCGTTGGCGAGCGGCGACTTGTCGACGACGATCGCGCTGAAGATGTCGGCGTTGAACGCACCCAGCGGCGCGGCATCCGACAGGATCGGTTCGGCGAAGGCCACGCCGTTCAACGTCAGGCGGGCATATTCGCCCGGCAGGCCGCGCAGGTTGATCGTCGCGTTGCGACCCTCGGCCTCGCGGTTGATCTGCACGCCCGGAACGCGCTGCAATGCCTCGCCGACATTCAGGTCGGGGAACCGGCCAAGGCCGTCGGACGAAATGCCGTCGGTGATCGCGACTTCCCGGCGCTTGGACTGGATGGCATCGGTGTAGCTCTGCCGGAAACCGGTGACGACGATGTCGGACGCCTCGGTGTCGGTCTGTACCTGCACCGGGCCGTCGGCGGCCGTGGTCTGATCGGGGTTGTGCGGGGTCGCGACGGTCGGTGACGGCGGATTGCCGGCCTGATCGGGCGTGAGCGCCTGCGCCAACGCCGGCGGTCCCGCCAGCATCGTGGCGGCGAGCAGCATCGCACCGAGCGAACGGCGCTCCTTGTTTCCGACGAACATCGTTTTCCTCTCCCTTTCGAGGCCTTTGCCAGACCTGCCCGCATGATCGATCCCGCCCGATCACCTCTTTCGGGTGACGCGACGGCGGATTGGTCATCCATTTGGCTAGGCCAATCTGGACTGACGCCGTTCTTGTGTCAATCCACCATCTATGGGATTGTCCCGGCATGAGGCCACGTCCCGAAAAGCTGTACCAGCGCGTCGTCAATGCGATCAGCAGCGCGATCGAACAGGGGCGCTATGCCACGGGCACCCGGCTGCCCGGCGAGCGCGAACTTGCGGAAGAATTCGCGGTCAGCCGCCCGACGATCCGCGAGGCGATGATCGCGCTGGAAATCCGCGGCCTGGTCGAGGCGCGTCACGGGTCCGGGCTGTACGTGACGGCGCCCCCCGCCAACACCGCCGAACCGACCGAGCTGGACATCGGCGCGTTCGAACTGCTTGAGGCGCGCATCCTTTTCGAAGGCGAAACCGCCGCCGTCGCCGCCACCGTGATCGACGACGCGATGCTGGATAGCCTAGACCGCACGCTCGCCGACATGGCGCGATGCGACCCGGCGGGGGCCGACGCGATGGCCGCCGATCGCCAGTTCCACCTCACCATCGCGGAGGCGACCGGCAACAGTGCGATCAGCACCGTCGTCGAGATGCTGTGGAGCCTGCGCGACCGCGCGCCTCTGAGCGCACACATGTTCGCCGAGGCGCGGCGCGAAGGCGTCAATCCCCGAGTCGAGGAACACCGTCTGATCGTCGACGCCTTGCGCAGCCGCGATTCGGCCGCGGCGCGCACCGCGATGCGCAACCACCTGAAGCGGGTGATAGAGGATCTGCTGGAGGCGACCGAGGTCGAGGCGCTGCGGCGCACCAAGTCGGAGATCGAGGAGCGCAGGGGCGCTCTTCATCGCCGACTCCACGCCTGATCGGGGGCGACCCGGCAGACCTTACCGATCGTCGGGGCCAATTCACCGCGCCGCTGCCGAATACGACGCTAGCCCGGCATCAACACGCGTGCGGCTTGCAGTTGATGCACGTCAACTGGCGGTAAAGATTTGCCAAAACGCATTTCCCTTGTGGCCTGACCAATTTGCGCGGTAGGTGCCGGCCGGACACGCCGATCAGGCGGCGATGGGAGGACATGGCATGCAGCGACCGAAGGCATTCGCGGTGGGTCGACGCACCCTTCCCCTCGCCTTTACTATTGCCGCGCTATTCGGCACGGCAGCGACAGCCGCAGCGCAGAGCGCCGACGCCTCGCGCGCTTCGATCGTCACCCTGACCGCCAGGGATGGTCACACCACGCGCCTGTCGAGCTATGGCGAGGGCATCGTCCGCATCCAGCACCGCTTCGGCACGGCGCCGTTCCTCGACGATCGGCATTATGCGGCGGTGCTGCCCGACCGGATGGGCGGTACGCTGACGCTGCGCGATGCCGGAACGGCCTGGACCATCGTCGCGCTATCGGGACTGCGGATCGACGTCGCTAAGGCGGACGCAACGGTGCAGGTCGTCCGTGGTGCCGACCCGCTGCTGGCCGAAGCCGGCGCGGCATGGCGGCGCGACGGGCGCATGGGCCAGGCGTTCCGCTACCGCGCCGGCGAACGCTTCTTCGGGTTCGGGCAGGCGCCGCTCGGCAATACCGATCGGCTGGAGGTGACCGGCGAAACGGTACGCCGGAACTATGGCGAGGATCCCGTGCCCACGCGCGGCGCGCAGGGCAACCTGCTGGTCCCCTTCTACATCTCGCAGCGCGGCTATGGCATCTTCTACAATACGACCTTTCCCAACGACATGGCGTTCGGCGCGCGCGGGCGATATGCCGCGCAGTTCGACGTCGGGGCGGAGCCGGCGGAGATCGACTATTTCGTCTTCGACGCGCCGCGCCCCGCGGCGCTGATCGAACGCTACACCTGGCTCACCGGTCGCCCGATCCTGCCCCCGCGCTGGGCCTTCGGTCTCCAGCTGTCCGACAATGAGCCGGAGGTGCAAGGGCTGGTCGACGCGGCGTGGTGGCGGACGCAGGTGGAGCGCCATTATGCCGCCGGCTTCCCGCTCGACCACCTCGTCTTCGATAACGACTGGCGCCAGGGATCCGGCGCCTGGTCGGGGTCCAGCTTCGCCTTTTCCGGCGAACGCTGGCCACACCCGGAGGCGTTCGCCGCCTGGTATCGGCCGCTCGGCCTGTCGGTGACGCTCGATCTCAACATGAACGTCGCCAAGAACAGCGATGGCTGGAAACCCGCCTTCAACCTGCCGGTCGCCGGCGGATGTCCCGACCAGCATGCCGACAGCTATCCCGATTACTCTAATCCCGCGACGGCACGCTGGGTCTGGCGATTGTTCTGGACCAAGGCCCTCGATCCCGCGCTGCACTATCCCGGCGAGGCGTTGTGGATGGACGAAACCGATGCGGTCCGCACCGGACCCGGTTGCGTGCTCGACAGCGCGCGCGTCCATGACGGCCGCACATGGCTGGAAACGCGCAACGTTTATTACCTGCAGGTCGCGCAGGCGGTGGTGGAGCGCGGATGGTTGCCGCATATGCGCCTGCAACGCGACGGACGCACCTATGTCCCCCGACCCTATGTCTGGCTGCGCGGCGGATCGGCGGGCGGGCAGCGGCTGGGCCTCCACTGGACCGGAGACCTGTTGCAGGATCAGGACAGCATGCATGGGCAGCTGCTCGCCATGCAACAGTCCGGATTGGCGGGTTATCCCTATTTCAACCACGATGCCGGCGGCTTCATGCCGCTCAAGCCGTTCGCCGAAAACACCGGCTTCGACCGCGAGAAGGTCAACCTGACCGACAACACCTACGTGCAATGGGCGATGGCATTCGGCAGCTTCACGCCGATCTGGCGACCGCACGGCCTGTTCTCGCCCCGCTGGCCTGCGTCGCGCTCGCCGCAGGTGCAGCAATGGGCGACATTCTATGCCCGGTTCCGCTACGAATCGATGCCCTATATCTATGGCGCGGCGGTCGATGCCGCGCTGACTGGCATGCCGATGGCGCGGGCGATGCTGCTGTCCTATCCAGACAGCGAGCGTGCCTGGCAGTCGCCCGACCAATATATGTGGGGTGGCGATATCCTGGTCGCTCCAGCGACGACATTGTCGGGCAGCCCGGAAACCAAGACGGTCTGGCTGCCCCCCGAAAAGCGCTGGTACGGCCTGTGGGACGATCGCGGCTATGACGGGGATCAGGTGATCCGCTACGCCACCAAGTTCGGGTATATCCCCGCCTTCGTCCGGGCCGGCGCGATCCTGCCCAAATACGATTATGCGCGCAGCACCGCGAAACAGGATCGCGCTCACCTGACGCTCGACGTCTATTCCGGGTCTGACGGCGGCTACGTCCTGACCGAAGACGATGGTTATTCGATGGACTATCGCGACGGCGCGATCGCGAGGACCCGGTTCCGCTATATCGAGGGTGCGGCCGGCCGCCGGCTGACCATCGACGCCACCACCGGCACCTACCGCGGCGCGCCCGTCGCACGGCGCTACACCGTGCGATTGCACGGCTTGGCGCGGGCGCCCGGGGCCATGCGCGTCGGCGGACACCCATGCGCCCTGCAATGGGATGCGAAGACGCAGGTGGCGCGATGCGACTTCCAGGCCGCAACCACCGTCGCCACGGCGATCGACATCGCCGACTGAGCCGCACCGGCGCGGCGGCGGCTCAGCCGATCTGCAACTCGGCCTCCGCCCCGTCCCACTTGCCCGTCAGCCCCGGCACCTCGTCGAGCTGCCGCAGGGCGGTAAAGCGGCCGCGCTCCTCGCGATAGCGGACGATCTCGAAGCCATGTCCCTTCAATTGGGCGACGGTGTCGAGATCCTGGGCGGAAGCGGTATTGAGATCGATCATGCATCATCCATGCGGCACGGACGCACGCACGGCAACGCCGACGCTTCGCGTGATGCGCCCAACCTCACGCATCCGGTCGCGAAGGGGTACGAATGCGATAACGCCGCGGGACCCATTAGCCCACGCGACCCGACCACAGCGACGCGATCC
Source organism: uncultured Stakelama sp. (assembly GCA_964419295.1). Lineage (GTDB taxonomy): Bacteria > Pseudomonadota > Alphaproteobacteria > Sphingomonadales > Sphingomonadaceae > Sphingomonas. The sequence continues at coordinate 23,581 of CAYQPM010000003.1, forward strand.
AACGCACGCGATCCTGCGGCACCGGCGCGCAACCCGCCCCGGGACGGTCGCCGGCGAGGAGGCTGAACGTGGCGCACCACCTGGGGACCCAGACCCGCGCCGTGGCTCACGCGGTCCTGGTGGATACGCCATGCAGGTCTTGGGCGATCAGAACCGTCCGCCGACCTCGACGCCGTAGAAGCGCGGCTCGCCGGCGATATAGGTCGGCACGCCGAAGCCCCCGCCGGTGTTGCCGGCGTCGAGCAGATAGCGCTTGTTCGTTAGGTTGCGCGCGAAGCCGCCGATCCGATACCGGCCGTCCGCAATGTCGACGCCGGCGCGCAGGTTGATCAGCGTATAGCCGCCCTGGCTGATCGCTTCCGAATTCGGCAGTTCGAAATAGACCTTGCTCTGGTAGCTGGCGGACGGAGTGGCATAGAAGACGATGCCGTCGCGCACCGGCAGGCGCAGCGTCGCGCCGCCGGATGCGGTATATTTCGGCTGGAGCCGGAAACGCGCGCCGGCGTAGTTCGCGGCCACGTTGCCGCCGCCATCGATCTTGCCGTCGATATAGGCGAAGCTGCCGAATAGCGACAGCATCTCGCCGAAGCGATACGTCGCCTCGGCCTCGATGCCTGGGTTCTTCGCGGAGCCGGCGCTCTGCGTCGTGGTGACGCCGTTGTTGGTGACGGATACCTGGAACCCGTCATAGGTCTGGTAGAAGGCGGACAGCGTGCCGGACAGCCCGCCGACGTTAGCCTTGATGCCGCCCTCATAGTTCCAGACCGTCTCTTCGGGCACGATTTGCAGGTTGGGCGTAACCGGCGTGCCGACGCGTGCTGCCAGCTGGACGACCGGCGACCGCCGGCCCTTGCTGATCGTCGCATAGAGATTGAAGCCGTCGCCGACACGGTAGAGCGCGTTGAACCGCGGCAGGATCGCGGTGAAGGACTTTTGCGCGATAAATTCCACGCCGCCCGTGTCTGCGGTGCCGAGCAGGCTGCTCCGCACGCCCAGGCCGGCGAGGATGACCGAATTGGGCTGGACCGAACTGTAGCCGGACTTGCGCCGTTCGATCAGGATTCGCGCGCCCGCGGTCAGTTCGAACCGTTCCGCTGGAATCCACGTGCCGTCGGCGAAGACCGAATAGCTGTCGTTGTGCCCGTAGTTCGTAAACACCGAACTATAGGGCAATTGCGTTGCCGCCCCGCGCGTAAGCAGCGCGGTCGCACGGGCCGCTGACACGGTGCCGTTGGGCGCGACGCAAGCGGGGCCCGTCGGAATGCCGGCGGCGTTCAGCCCGTTCCGGACCGCAGCGAAGGTGCTGCTGACCGAGCAGGCGAGGTACGTGCCCTCTTCCGTCGAGAACGGCACGCGCTGAAGATTGTCCTCGAAAAAGGCATTCCAGCCGAACGAGGCGCGATAGCCCTTCCCATCGAAGGCGAAGCGACTTTCGTGGTTGAACTGATGCCCCCGCGCATCCTCGGCAAATTCCAGATACCAGGCCGGCCCGCCGTCGGCGTCGAACACCTCGTTGCTCTTGAACCGCCGGAAGCCGTTGACGGTGGTGAAGGTGACACCCGGCGACAGATCAAGGGCAATTGTCAGGTTCGCGTCGTACACATCGCGCTTCAGTCCCAGCTTGGATGCGCCGAGCACCGACGCGCTAAACGGGGAGCCTGAAAGTTCGGCATAGCCGTAATCGCCCGTCTGCCCCCCGGTCGGGGCGAAGGCGCGGCTTTTGAACGCGGTGCCCGGATTGCGCTGCCCGTCATACGTCAGCACCAGATTGGCCTCGACCGCGCCGGTCGGCCGCCAGCGCAGCGTACCACGCACCCCGCGCTGGTCCTGGCCGTTCAGATCGTCCTGATCGACGCGACCCTGGTTCTGGTTGGGCACGTTCGGATCGCCTGCGATGTTGCGGACATAACCGTTGCGGTACTTGTATGCGAACGCCAATCGGCCCGCGAGCATGTCGTTGCCGGCATTCAGATAACCCGACACCTGGGTCCGGTCGTAATTGCCGTAGCTCGCCGTCAACCCTGCGGACGTGCCGGCCACGGCGGGAGCGGACACGATGCTGACCGCACCGATCGCCGCGGCCGTGCCGAACAGGGTCGCTTGCGGGCCCTTCACGACCTCAAGCCGGGCGATGTCGAACAGGTCCTGATAGGCGCCCCGCGATCGCGAGATGTCGATCCCGTTGTAATAGAGCGTCACGCGCGCACCCTGCTGCGCCGAGCCGCTGTCGGACGTGATGCCGCGGATCACGAAGCCCGGGTTGTTCGCGCTCTGCTCCTGAATGCGCAGGCCGGGCACGAACAACGCCGCCTCGGACAGGGAATTCACGCCGATGTCGGCCATCCGCGCGCCGGTCAATGCGGTTACGGTCACCGGTACGTCGCCGATCTTCTGTTCGCGCTTCTGTGCGGTGACGACGATATCGTTATCGGCACCCTCCGGCGCAGGCACCGTCGATGTCTGGGCAAAGGCGGTCGTCGCGGTGCAGGATAGCACGGTCAGACCGAAAGCGCGGGTAAGGTGGTTCATCGTGTCGTCCCCTGTTTGTGGGAGACGCCTAGGAACAACCGGTGTCACGTCCGCGACATAGCCGTGCCGGGACGATGACATATCCGCGTCAATCGCGTTACGTCATCGCGCGGCGGCCCTTCATCACGGTCGCGCTATGCCCGATGCTGGCCCCCGCGGAGCGCTGCTTGACCGTATCGACCATGATCCAGTCGTTGGTAACGCGATCGGCCGCGACCGTCAGCGCCATATAGCCGCGCCGCGCGGTATCGCACCATTTCAGCTCGGAGTTGGCGCGGACCAGCGCCGCGGCGACGCGGCCGGGATCGATGCCGAGGCCCGCTTCGTAACCGGGCGAGGTGACGCTGTGGCCCGCGAATTCGACCGCCGCGGGTCGCCCGTCCTGCACCAAGTCGTAGGCCCAGGCATTGTGGCTGTCGCCGGAGATGACGATGGTGTTGCCGCCCATCCCCTCGACCGAGCGCAGGAAACGCGCGCGCGCCGCCGGATAGCCGCCCCAATTGTCGAAGTTGAACGGCAGTCCGACGCGGGCGGCGGCGATCCCCGCCTGAAGGTAGCCGCGCGTCCGCTCGCTCGATCCACCCAGCCACGATGCCGCATCGGCCGGCATCACGGTCTGTCCCATGATCGTGCCGAACCCGACGATCTGCCACGGCCGTCCGCTCCGCACCGACGTGCGCATCGCATGCGACAGCCAGCTTTCCTGCTGGCTGCCCATCATCGTCACCGCGGGATCCATCCACGGGCCGTCGCGGAACGCCTTGAGCGCGGCGATCGGGTCGGCCTGTTTGAACAGCGGCGCGATGTCGGGCTGTTCGGTACGCGCGAGCAGCCGCGTCTCGGTGCGAAACAGCGTCGCGAGGCCGCCGATGTCATAGGCCTTCCACGGTTCGTCCGACACCGGCATCCATTCGCGAAACGCCTGGATCGCCGCCGCGCGGCGCAGGTTCCAGTCACCCTCGGTCGCCGGGCTGTGGTTTTCCGCGCCGCCTTCCCAGCTGTCGTTGGCGCTTTCGTGATCGTCCCATTGCGCGATCATGGGATGGCGCGCGTGCAGCGCCTGCAGGTCGGGATCGGCGCGATAGCTGGCGTAGCGCAGGCGATAGTCGGCAAGATGGATGATCTCTTCGGCGGGCATCGCCGTCCTGCCGGGAACGACGGCGGTGGCCGCCGGATAGGTGTTCGCAGCATATTCGTAGAAATAATCGCCGAGGTGAACGACGCAGTCGAGATCGTCGCGGGCCGCCGCATGGCCATAAGCGTTGAACCAGCCGAACCCGATGTTGGAGCACGAGAAGATCGCCGCACGCCAGGGCCGCATACCATCGTCCGGCAAGGTGCGGGTACGACCGACCGGCGAGACGCTGCCATCCGGCGCGACGAAGCGAAAGAAGTACGACCGGCCGGGGCGCAGGCCTTCGACGGTGATCTTGGCGGTATGGTCGCGCCATGGGCCGGTCACCTGGCTGCCCCCTGCGACGACGCGGTCGAACGCGGCGCTTTCCGCCACTTCGGCGCGCAATTCGGCATGGCCTCCGCCCGCCGGGACATAGCGGGTCCACAGCAGCACTGAATCGGCCGCGGGTTCGCCGCTCGCCACGGCATGGGTGAACCCGGTCGCGCCGGTCAGCGCGGCGGCACCGGCAAAGCCGGTAATCGCCAGGCCGGCGGTGCCCAGCGTGGCGGTCGTGATGAGTGAACGGCGGTCGATGATCATAATGCCCCCTGTCGTTAACTCCGGATGCGCCCCGATTGTGGAAGGCCGATGACACTCGCCCGGTATCCGCCGCAACAGGTCGGACGGAAGCCTGCGCCGCTTCGCGATCACGCTGGCCGCCACCGTACGATCGGCATGGTTTCCCGGCGCCAAGCCCCCTAGAGCGACGCGATGACCGATCAAGACAGCGGCGCCAGCATGCGGCCGCGGGAATTCGTTGCGTTCGTCGCCGCCCTGATGGCGGTGAATGCGCTGGGCGTCGACCTGATGCTCCCGGCGCTCGCCGATATCGGGCACCAGCTCGCCATCACCGCCGCCAATCATCGGCAGTGGATCATCACCGCATATATGCTGGGCTTCGGCACCGGCCAGCTCGTTTATGGTCCGCTTGCCGATCGCTACGGTCGCCGACCGATCCTGCTCGTCACGCTCGCCGGGTTCGTGGCCGCCAGCGTCTTCGCCGCCGGTTCGACGACGTTTCCGGCGCTGCTCGGCGCGCGGGTCCTGCAAGGGCTGATGTCGGCGTCGACGCGTGTCCTCGCCGTCGCGATCGTGCGCGACCGCTATGCGGGGCGACAGATGGCCCGCACGCTGTCGGTCGCACAGATGATCTTCTTCCTCGTCCCCATCATGGCGCCCAGCCTGGGGCAGGTGCTGCTGACCTTCGGTCCGTGGCGCTTCATCTTCTATGCGCTGGCGACCTTCGCCGCGATCGTCCTCGCCTGGTCCCTGCTACGGCTGCGGGAATCGCTGCCGGCCGAGCGCCGCTCGCCATTGTCGCTCGCCGCGCTGGGTGGCGCCTATCGCCTGACGCTGACCAACCGCTTCTCCGCCGGCTATGCCGTGGCGGCGTCGCTGACCTTCGGCGGCATCATCGCCTTCGTTTCCTCGGCGCAGCAGATCTTCGTCGACGAATTCCATGCGGGCGACCGGTTCACCCTGCTGTTCGCGGCCTGCGCCTTTTCGATGGGATGCGCCTCCTTCGCCAACAGCCGCCTGGTCGAGCGGCTGGGCACGCGGCTGATCTCGCAAAGCGCGCTCCTCGGGCTGATCGGCCTGTCGCTGCTGCACCTCGCGGTGATCGGCGGCGGCGGCGAGACGCTGGCGACGTACATGCTGTTCCAGGCGCTGAGCATGACCTGCATCGGCCTGTGCGGTTCCAATTTCGGTGCGATGGCGATGGAACCCGTCGGCCACATCGCCGGCACCGCCTCGTCGATCCAGGGGTTCATCACCAGCGTCGGCGCGGTCGTCGTCGGGTCGATCATCGGTCAGGCCTATGACGGCAGCACCTATCCGCTCGCGATCGGCTATCTCGCGATCGGCGTCCTCGTGCTGGGGGTGGTGTATGTCGTGGAGGATCGCAAGCTCTTCCACGCGCGCAACGTCGGTTGATCGCCCGCAAGGTCGGCAGCAAGCGTCGGTGCGCGCGACCCGCCCTCCACGGGAAGGCGTTGATGTTCGCGGTTCGCAGATCGGCTGACGACGACCCCAACGCCGGTGACATGCCACGTCGATGGAACCGGAGGTCGGGCTTGTCCGTCTGCAGAACGCGCCACACCGGCGCGAAATCGGGAGGCTCACATGGCGCGAACAGCTGAAAAGCGTGGCAAGGACGAAACCAAGGCTGCCGAGAAGAAGGTTGAAAAGACGGGAAAGCCCGCCGGCGGCGCGCGGGGCGGCATCACCGCGCCGGTCACCCCCTCACCCGAACTCGCCGAAATCGTCGGTGATAAGGATCTGCCGCGCAGCGAGGTGGTCAGCAAGGTGTGGGAGTACATCAAGAAGCATGATCTGCAGGATCCCAAGGATCGTCGCCAGATCAACGCCGACGAAAAGCTGGAGAAGATTTTCGGCAAGAAGTCGGCGAGCATGTTCGAGATGAACAAGCACCTGAGCGCTCATCTGACCGCCAAAAAAGCCTGACATCAGCAATGTTGCCGAGCGAGACCGCTCGCTCGGCCACTGCGTCGATCGCCGTGCAGCGCTAGCCGCTTACCGAGCGGCCCGATCCCGTCGCCCGGCGATCAAAATGGCCTGCGCCGTTTCCTAACCGTCGACGTCGATCACGTCGCTATCGACGCGAATGGTCGGGCCGGTGAGACCCGCCCGACGAGCGCAGGAATGCGCCGTCCCGTGCATGAGGAACCTGCCAAGCGTCGCCTTCGTCCGGCTGATCCCCAGTTCACGGCTCAGCGTCGCGAGCGAAGCTTGTGATCGCTGTATTGCTGCTGGGACGGCGTACGTGGTCGTGGCGCTGCCGTGACGAGCCTGTCGCATGCGGCTTCCTTCCATTCCAACGAAAGGCTCGGACGATCAAACCGCGGGACCAAATACATTCAACCGAGCGCCTCGATTGCCGCACGGCTATTGGCACTCGCCAGCGCTGCCACGCCTGCCGCCCGACTCAAGCGTCCTCGCATAGCTCCTCGGCGACAAGCGCCTGCTGTTGATGCAACTCGGCCAGCGCCAGGTGCATGACGGCGACGGGCACGGCCTCAGCCAAAACAGCGAGATGAACTTGGATACGAGCGTCTTCGTGGAGGCGCTCGATCATGTCTTCGCAATCAATCATTCCGGCGATATCGATGACGCGAGTTAATGGATCGCATCCGTATCGATCCCACGGTCGAACGGATCAGGTCCCCGCCGTTGCGCAGAAGGCCCCGCAAGCCGCCACGAATTGCACTCACCCGTCCAACGGCCGGCCGTTCAGCCACCCGGAGCGCCAAGCGGGCAACGTTCGCTTGGTATTTCGTCAGCAATCGAACAGTTCGTCAGCGGAGGCGCAAGATCGTGCAATCGCCGAGTCCGGGCCGACCATCACCCGCACTGCGCCACAAGGGCGCAGCGGGCCATCACCTCTTCTCGCCCCGGCGCGAGCGCGGGCGGCGGATGGACGCGTCGGCGCTGTTGGCCGAATCCTCTTGCGACAGCTTGCGCCAGCGCTCGACGCGGGCGGGATCGAGCAGGTCGTTAGCGATTCCCGCCCGGATGGCGCACCCGGGCTCATCGTGATGCGTGCAGTTGGTGAACCGGCAGGCCAAAGCCATGTCCGTGACATCCTCGAACACCTCGGTCACGCCGAACGCCACGTCGGACATCTGCAGCTCGCGCATACCCGGCGTGTCCACCAGCCACCCGCCCCCGCCTGCATCGTCGGAGAGGCGATGCATCTCTCGAACGGTGGTCGTGTGCCGGCCCTTGCCGTCGTCCTCACGGACAGCCTGAGTGGCGATGTCGTCCGATCCCACCAGCGTATTGATCAGCGTCGACTTGCCGACGCCGGACGATCCGACCAACGCGACCGTGTCTCCCGCCCCGCAGTAGCTTGCGAGGCCAGCGGCCTTCATCGGGTCACGCCCGTCGACCAATTCCACGTGCAATCCCGCCTGAAGGGCGCGCGCGGCGTCGACGAAGGGCTGAGGTGCCGGCGACAGGTCGGCCTTTGTGAGGACGATCACCGGACGAACGCCGGTTTCGCCCGCGAGCACGAGATAGCGCTCGAGGCGGGCGACGTTGAAATCGTGATTGCAGGAGGTGACGATGAATAACGTATCGATATTCGCTGCGATCAGCTGGACCCGGCGATCGTTGGCCGGGGCGGGTCGCTTGAACAGGCTCGTGCGATCGAGGATGCGCACGATGCCGTGGGTGTCCCGGTTCATCAACAGCCAGTCGCCGACGGTGGGGCGATCCGCATCTCCGTCGCCGGGAGCAGTGGACGCGATCGAGCCATCGAAGCCCTCACCCAGGACCGACACCCTTCCCCGATGCACAGACATCACGCGGACGGGCTGGCTGGCGATGCTCTCTTCGGCGGACACCTGTTCGCTCCAGAACGGCTTCCAACCCAGATAAGCGAGCGTGATCACGGGAGCGATCGTCATTCAGTCGAGGCGTCCAGGAGCCGCGCTCTTACTCGGCATCCGGCCCCCGCTGCTCGGCGGCGCGCTTCTCGGCCTTGGCTTGCGCCTTCTTGGCGGCCTCGGCTGCCTTGGCCTTCTCGCGCTCGCGGCGTTCGAAATCGTAGTTCGGTTTACGTGGGATGTCGGTAGCTCCAGGTCTCGCGTCCGGCTGAAGGGGCATGCTCGATCCGCCGGTTCTGGTCGCCCGGCTACACTGATCCGTCGAACACGGCTAGGCTCGGCATGCACGCCGCACCGGTCTGGCTGCAAACAGGTCGTCGTAAGGTAGACCTATCCGAGTGCGGGTATTCCGCACCTCATAGCCGTCCCGAGAGTTGCCTGGCGTTCAAGCGCTGCAAAGGCTTGAATTTGCATCCTCGAGCGAGGAAGAGGGTGCGATGGCACGCGTCGACATTGCCGGCCTCAGCAAGTGTTTCGGCAACACGATGGTGCTGTCCCCCACCGAACTCTCGATCGGCGATGGTGAATTCATCGTCATCGTCGGGCCGTCGGGATGCGGCAAGTCCACGCTTCTCCGGCTGATCGCGGGTCTGGAAGAGCCGAGCAGCGGGACGATCGCGATCGACGGTCGCGACGTGACGCACGCCGCACCGGCCGATCGGGGCCTTGCGATGGTGTTCCAATCCTACGCGCTCTATCCGCACCTCACCGTCGCCGAGAACATCGCCTTTCCCCTTAAGGTGGCGCGCCGGCCCAGGGCAGAGGTGCGCGAACGTGTCGCCGCGGTCGCTGCATCGCTGGACCTGACGCGGCTGCTCGACCGGCGTCCTGCCGCTTTGTCGGGTGGCCAGCGCCAGCGTGTGTCGATCGCCCGTGCGATCGTGCGCGAACCGCAGGTATTGCTGCTCGACGAGCCGCTGTCCAACCTCGATGCCGAATTGCGCGTGCGGATGCGGCATGAATTCGCCCGGCTGCACGCACGATTGCAGGCGACGATGATCTACGTCACCCACGACCAGCTGGAGGCGATGACGCTGGCCAACCGGATCGTCGTGATGAGCGAAGGCCGGATCGAACAGGTCGGCGCCCCGATCGACCTGTATGACGCGCCCGCATCGCTGGCGGTGGCACGGGCGATCGGATCGCCGGGAATGAATTTGATCCCCGCGGTCGTCGCTGCCGCGGGTGCCGATGGTGCGATGGTGCGCCTGTCCGACGGCAGTCAGCTGAAAGCCTCGGCAGTCGCGGAAGCCGGCATGGCCGTGACGCTAGGCGTGCGGCCGGAGCATCTGGAGCCTGCGGACGACGGCGCATTCGCCGGCCCGGTCGAGCTGTTCGAGCGGCTTGGCCCCCTCTCCTTCGCACATCTCGGCGCGCGGGGCGCAACCGGCACGATCGTCGCGCAATTGCCGGGTGACCGTCGGGTGACGCTTGGCGAGACGCTCGCGTTCGGCATCGACCCCGCGCGCGTACACCTGTTCGGCGATGACGGACGCGCACTGCCGCGGCTCCAGGCCCGTGGGGATTCACATACCGTGGTGGATGTGATGCAAGCTGCGGATGAATCGTTTGATTTTGACCGACGCCAAATGGGCGAGCATGGAACCGCATTGCCTGGGCAAGGCGACGGATCCCGGCCGCAGCGGGACGAACAACCGGCTGTTCATGAAGGCGGTGCTGTGGATCGCCCGCACGGGTAGTGCGTGGCGTGATCTGCCGGTGCATTTCGGCAACTGGAGTACGGCTTTTCGCCGGTTTCGTGACTGGCGGGCTGCCGATGTGTTCAAGCGGAGATTTGATGCCTGCTCGAACGAGCCGGACATGGAATATGCGATGGTCGATGCCACGATCGTGAAGGTTCACCGTCATGGACGGGGCGCAAGGGGGGACTCAGAGCCAGACCATAGGCCACTTCAAAGGCGGCATGACCACCAAAATCCTGGCGCTGACCGATGCGTTGGGCAATCTCGTGCGCTTCAAGCTGCTGCCCGGACAGCGGTTCGACACGATCGGCGTCGAACCGCTGCTCGATGGTGTCACCTTCGGCGGTCTGATCGCGGACAAGGCGTTCGACACCCATGCGATCATCGCCGACCTCAACCAGCGCGGCGCCAGGATCGTCCTTTCCCGGCATCCTTGGCGGATCGGCGCGTTCCGGATCGACCGCGACCTTTACAAGTGGCGCCACCTCATCGAGAACTTCTTCTGCAAGCTCAAGGAATTCAAACGCGCCGCAATGCGTGCCTGCAAAACTGACCACAGCTTATTCGCAATGATCTACCTCGCCGCTGCTGTCATCAATTCCCGATAAACCCCAACAGGCCCCAGGAATGATAGGTTGGCCCGGACATCCTCAGCAATTGCCGGTGAGATGACCTTCGACCTCTGTGCTCTCTTCGTATTCAACTCCACGTGCATCAAATTGACCGGCGCCACGGTTTTTGATCGGGTCTGGGTTGCTCGGTGATTGCTCAATGGATGTCGGGGATGACGCATCCGTAAATCTTGAGAGCGTAGGGTCGCGGCCTAAACCACGGATCAATGTGGACTTATAGGCAGTAAAGGTCTTGTCATCGTGCGTCCCCACCAGCGTGCCGCGCATCAACGCACCGGGGATGGTGCATCGTCGTGTAGCGTTGAATTGATGCTTGGTGATGTCGATCGACCATGGGCACGGCGAGCCCTGTCGTTCATTGATGTTTTCCCGCAGCATCATTGCCAGCGTGTCCGACACCGCCTCGTCCTTGACGCATTGCTGCCAATGGCGCGTCGGTAAAGTCTTCGTATCAAACATGTTACCGGGATCGCCGCCGGCGACTTGCACTCTTGTTCCCTTTTCTACGAACATCCAGCGGCCGGGCCGGGGCGGCGGCATAAGGGATTTTGCGGCGACAATGATGTCATCGGGTGTCTCATCCTGCTCTGACCCGCCCGTAACCGCAAGGAGACCGCCATCGATCAAGCTGGCAAGTCTGGCGATCCTTGGCTTTATGCAAGCCGCAAGACGAGCAGCATCGGCTTTCGGTTCATCCATAATGCAGCGTTCGACCAAGCCGCAAATTGCCTCGTTGACTGCTGCGTTGCCGGTAGGGTGGCCAAGGAGGCACGTCTGCAAGACGCCTCCTTGGCTCTTATAGATGACGCCGGCGTTCATAACATCCCGCCCGGTTATAGGGTGGCTTGCGCCACCTGTCTCATCAATAGAGGACAGGGCACACAACAAAATGTATATGCCTTTAAAATTCATGAACGTAATCCGACATTTAAGTGACTATGAGCAATCTTATTAATTACTAATAAAAATGCCGTTTTAATCCGAATTCCGTTTTATCTATTTTATGCTGCTGTTTTGTTCAAACATAACGTCCAGAGCGGATACCTGCTACGACAGCTATTGCGGCAGTCATCATAGCCGTGGCAATAGCCAATCTGTACTGATGCCGCAGTCGCAAATAACACAGAGGCTATAGATTAAACATATCTGAATGTCACCGAACCGTCAAAATTAAACGTAGGATGAATCGAGGCGGAGTAAACTTATCAAGTAAATTGGTGTTTCGCAATAGCCCCATCTTTAGGAGTAGATATAGTTTAAAAGTTTGTAGAAGACGCGTCGATAGTATTTGAAATTCAGGTGCATAGCGAGAATGTTGAACCATCCCTGTGGGCGGTTGCGCCAAAGCTGAAGGCGAGGGCCCCCGATCAACTGGCAGCGGTCGGTGGCATCTGCGCGACCAACTTCGCGCATTCGAGTCGGATGCCATCAAGCTGGGTCATATCCTGAGTTGACGAGGTAGTTGCGGCATTCTGCGGGGGAGAAGGCATCGAGAAGCGTGCCGACGCGGCTCCATGTTGCCTCGTGGGATCGCTCGGTGGCCTTGCGCATGAGGTGCTTGAGCTTGGCGAAAACCTGCTCGATGGGGTTCAGGTCCGGGCTGTAGAGCCTGCCCCGGCGGAGGCCGGGGGCGGCAGGAACAGCAGCCTGGCACCGACCGCACGGATGGCGTTGCGGATAGCGGGTTTCTTGTGGCTGGAGAGGTTGTCCATGATGACGACGTCGCCGGGCGACAGCGTCGGCACGAGGCACTGCTCGACATAGTCGGTGAAGCTTTGCGCGTTGACCGGCTGGTCCAGCACGCACGGCGCGTCGATCCGGTCGCAGCGCAGCGCGGCCAGGGACGTCATCGTGCGCCAGTGGCCTTAGGGCACCTTGGCAGGGAGCCGCTGGCAGACCGGTGCCAACCGCGCAAAGAGGCCATGTTCGTCTTCACCCACGTCCCATCGACGAAGACGAGACGCGCCGGATCAAGCCGGCGCTGGTATGTCTTCCATTGCGCCCGACGCCGGGTGATCGCGAGCGCGGAGCTGTTCGGCGGGCAGCACGCTTTTTTTGAAGCTCAACCCCTCGACATGGGCGAACCGCCCGACCTGAACGTGGTCGACCTTCACGCCGCGGCCCGCCGACTCCGCTACCAGTCCACGCAAGGTGAAGTCGCGGGTCATCCGCTCCGGCAGCCAGTCACGTGTCGCGCCGGACAGGATGTTGGATCGGCGACCATCCATCCGGCTCGGCGCGGCGCTGCCCGTACCGCCAAAGCGCCGCACCCATCTTATCGCCGAACTCGGCGCCACCCCGAAGCGTGAAGCGGCCGCGTGACACGACATGCGATCGGCGGTTACCGCCCTGACCACCCGTTGCCGCAGCTCCGTCGAATACGGCTTTGACATGCCGGCTGGCCTCCTTCGCCAACCGGCACATTGCATCAGATCGCCAGACCAATGAGAATCCTCACCGATTCACATCCACGTCATCACGCTTTAGCCCTTCACACTGCCGCCGAGCAGGCCGCGCATGTAGAAACGCTGCAACGTCACGAACAAGGCGAGTACCGGCAGCGTCGTCACCACCGCGGCGGCCATCATCAATTCTCCGTCCTGCGCATGCTCGCGGACGATGCCGGCGATGGCGACGGGCAGCGTGTATTTGTCCTGGTCCGACAGCACGATCAGCGGCCATAGGAAGTCGTTCCAGCTGCCCAGGAACATGAACAGCGCCAGCGTGACGGTGATCGGCGCGAGCAGCGGCAGCACGATCGAACGGAAGATGCGCGCTTCGCTTGCGCCGTCCAGCCGGGCGGCGTCGATCATCTCGTCCGGAATGCGAAGGCACGCCTGCCGCACGAACAGGATCGCGAAGATGCCCGCGAGCCCGGGCAGGATCACACCCGCATAGCTGTTCACCAGCCCGATTTCCTTCAGCATCAGGAACAGCGGCAGCATCGCGACCTGCCCCGGCACGACCAGCGCCGCGATCAGCAGCCGCAACAGCCGTTCCCTGCCGGTAAAGCGCAATTTGGCGAAGGCGTAGCCCGCCGGCACGGTCAGCAGCAGCCCGAGCCCGGTCGAAAGTGCGGCGATGGCGATGCTGTTCCACAGCGCCGGCACGATCCGGTAATCGAACCATGCGCCGTCGATCAGGCGGCGGACGAGCAGTTCGTAATAGTTTTCCCATGACCAGCGGCTGGGCCAGAACGGGGGCGGAAAACGGTTCGATTCCCCGCGCGGCATGAACGACACCGTCACCATCCAGAAGAGCGGCAACAGCGTGACGGCCGTAAGCAGCGCCACGGCGGCATTGGCGACGATCGTGCGAACCGTCCTGGGCTTCAAAGCCATTCGTAACGCCTCCCGATCCGGGTTTGCACGATCGTCACGCCCAGGATCAGTATGAACAGGATCAGCGCCACCGCCGATGCCTGCCCCAGGTTCCACCATTTGAACCCTTCGTCGAACATGAAATAGAGCACCGTCACCGTGCTCTGTGCCGGCCCTCCCATCGTCATGACATAGGGTTCCGCGAACAATTGCAGGAAGCCGGCGACGCTCATCACCGCAGCCAACAGCAGCGTCGGCCCGATCGCCGGCAGCGTGACATGGCGAAAGCGGCCCCAGCGCGACGCACCGTCCAGCCGCGCCGCCTCCATCAGGTCCTGCGGCACCGCCGACAGAGCGGCGACGAAGACGATCATGTTGTAGCCGAAGATCTTCCACGTCACGAAGATGAGGATCGCGGGGATCGAGGCATGCGGATCGCCCAGCCAGTCGACCGGGCCGATGCCGATCAAGCCCAGCGCATAGTTGATCAGCCCGAAGCGGGTGTTGAGCAGGAACCGCCAGACGATCGCGGTCGCGACCACGCTGGTGACATAGGGCGCGAACAGCGCGACCCGCCACAGCGGCTTCCACCATATCGTCGTGTCGTGCAGCAGCAGCGCCGCAGCCAGCGACGCGCCGATCGCCATCGGTACGCCCAGACCGGCGAACAGCGCGGTGTTGCCGAGCGCACGCCAGAACAGGGGCGTCGTCAGCAGATCGACGAAGTTGCCCAAGCCGACGAAGCGCAGGTTCGACCAGTCCGCCAGCGCATAGATGCTGTAGTCGGTGACGCTCAACCCCAGGGCTAGCACCGTGGGCAGCACGAAGACGAGCGCGATGATCGCCAGCACCGGCGCGGTGAACAGCCAGGCGGCGCGCGACTGGCGTGTCATGCGATACGCCCCGCATCGACCAGCGCGCGGCGCTTGGCGAGGATCGCGTCGACCCGCGTGTCGATCATCGCGAGCCCCTGGTCGATCGTCAGCAATCCGCGGACGATGCGTTCGGCGACCAGCTGCATCTCGATCTTGATCCGCTCCCATTCGAGCACGCGCGGCGCGGGATTCGGCTCGCGCATCTGCGCTGCGAAGGGAGCGATCAACGGCGTCGCCAGTTGCGGCGAGGTCCAGGCGCTCTGCCGCGCCGGCAGGTTGCCGATGAGCCGCTGGAAGCGCAGTTCGTTCGCCGCGGAGGTCAGATGCCGGACCAGCGCCCATGCCGCCGCAGGTCGCGGCGTTGTGGCGGAAACGCACAATGCCGCGTCCAGTCGCGATGCCGGCCCCGGTCCATCGGGGCCGGCCATGCGGGCGATCCCCCAGGCCGCCGCCGGGATCTCCGCCTTGCGACGTTCGAAGTCGAGCATCGCCGTCGGCCAGCTGGGCCAGATCGCGTAGAAACCCTGCGCGAAGGCGCCGACCGCGTCCTGCACCTCCGTCGACAGCGCACGCGGCGCGAGTCCCTCCCGATACAGCGAAAGATAGAAAGCGAACGCCGCCTGCGCTTCCGGTGTCCGGAAGTTGCCGCGGGTGTCACGGTCGCGAAGCAGCGTCGCCCCGGTCTGGAACAGCATTGTGATCAGCGTATCGGGCCAGTTGAGCAGCGACAGCAGCACGAAATCGTCCGGTCGACGCCGCTTCAGTGCCCGTGCCATCGTCCGCCACGACGCCCAATCCTGCGGCGGCGCCTGATATCCGGCCGCCGCCAACAGGTCGCGGCGGTAATATTGCACCATCGGCGCGACCGACCACGGCACGCCATAGCAGCGGTCGCCGATCCGCGTCTGCGCCAGCGCGCCCGGCACGACATCCCCGGCCAACGCTGGTCCCGGCAACGGCATGACCGCGCCGATCATGGCGAATTCGCCGATCCAGCCCGAGGGCAGCATCATCACGTCGGGCAGCGCACCGCCGGCCTGCGCGGTCAGCATCTTCTCATGCGCGGCAGTCGACGGCACCGACTGCACGTCGACGGGGATACCGGTGGCGCGCGTGAAATCGGGCATCAGCAAGGGCGAATAATCGCCTTCGTAGCTCGTCGCCCAAAAGCGCAGCGGAGCAGGCCCGGTCACCGCCGTGCAGCCCGCGATGCCGACCGACGCCGCCAGGGCTCCGCCCCCGGCCAGCATGGCCCGGCGGGTCGGTTCGTACCCCTGCTGTGCGCCCCTCCCCATCGGGACGTCATCGCAGGTCGCATAGGTTAGCGCCAGCGCAACTGATTTAGATTGAGAACGTTTTCACTCCCAGAAGCCCGGATTACGGGCGTCCCGTCGTCGCACACGGGACACAGGGGGATTGCCGGAAATGATGACGTCCAAGATGTGTGTCGCGCTGTTCGCGACGACCGCAATGCTGCTCACCGCGCCCGCGACGGCACAGGACCGGCCGCAATCCGAGCCTGCCGCCGATCAGGCGGAGACCGGCGGCGAGGATATCGTCGTCACCGGGTCGCGGATCCGCCGCCCCGACTACGAAGCGCCCAACCCGATCGTCTCGCTGGGCAGCGAGGCGATCGATCGGTCGGGCAACACCAACGTCACCACGTTCCTGCAACGCGTCCCGGCCCTCACCAATTCGCGCGACAGCACCCGCACGGCCGGCAATGCGCAAGCCGATGGTGCGATCGGCGGCGTCGGACTCAACCTGCTCGACCTGCGGGGCCTCGGCCCGCAGCGGACGCTGGTGCTCGTCAACGGGCGTCGTCATGTCGCCGGGCAAGCGGACAGCGCCGCGGTCGACATCAACGCCATTCCCACCGACCTGATCGATCGGGTCGATGTGCTGACCGGTGCCGCTTCGGCCGTCTATGGTGCCGATGGCGTATCGGGCGTGGTCAATTTCATCATGAAGCGGGATTTCGACGGCATCGCCGCGCGCAGCCAGTTCGGCATCAGCGATCGCGGGGATGCCGGCAACCGTTTCGCCTCGATCGTCGCCGGTCGCAATTTCGCGGGCGGGCGCGGCAACGTCACGCTGGCCTATGAATATAATGCCGACGATCCGCTGGCGAACGACGACCGCGACTATCTGGCGCTCGCCCAGCGCCAGTTCTTCGTCAACGCCAACGATTACGATCCTGCGCGACCGGGCAGCTACCAGCAAGTTCCGGTTCGCGACCTGCGCTACCCTTACGGTTCGAACCAGGGCTATATCACGATCGGCGACCAGACGTTCCGCGGCGATGGGGCGATCTATAAACCCGGCGCGCCGCTGGCCAACGATGGCTATTCGATCGGCGGCGACGACACCCCTGTGGCCGGCTATATCGGGGACATCTTTCCGCGCAGCCGCCGCCACGCCGTCAACCTGCTCACCCACTATGACGCATCGGACGCGTTCAAGATCAGCCTGGAGGGCAAGTTCGTCCAGAACACCGTCACCAGCTTCAGCGGCTATGGCGGCAATTACCCGGCGACGATCGCGCTCGACAATCCCTTCATTCCCGCATCGATCCTCGCGGCGGCACGCGCGGCCGGGCTGACCTCGATCGATGTCAGCCGCAACAATTTCGACATTCCGCGCCGGGGTGAAGAGGACCGTCGGCGCACCTATCGCGGTGTCGTCGACGTCGCCGGGCGGATCAGCGACCATGCCGCCTATGACGTGTCCTACACCTATGGCCGCACCGACGTGCGTGCGACCAAGCTGAACGATCGGCTGGCCGACCGCTTTACCGCGGCGCTCGACGTGATCCGCGATCCCGTCACCGGGCAGGCCGTGTGCCGGTCGCGAGCGCCGGGCTGCGTGCCGGTGAACACCTTCGGCGGCAATACGGTGGATCCGGCCTCCTACGCCTATTACCTCAGCAACCCGGTCAACGACGCACGGATCACGCAACAGGTGGTCAACGCCTCGCTCACCGGCGATTTCGGCCAATTCCTCACGCTGCCCGGCGGTGCGGTGCAGTTTGCAGCAGGCGGGGAATACCGGCGCGAGACCAGCAGCTTCCGCCCGGCGCAGGCGCTGATCGACAATGCCTTCTACCAATATGACGAATATATCATCCCCACTCCGTCATCGGGCAAGTTCGACGTGTGGGAGGCATTCGGCGAACTCAACGCACCGCTGCTGAAAGACGTGCCCTTCGCGCATATCCTGTCGGTCGGGGCGGCGGGTCGCTATTCCGATTATTCGACGATCGGCAGCACCCGGGCGTATCAGTTCAACGGCATATGGGCGCCGGTCCCGGACATCAGCTTCCGCGGCAGCTACGGCCGATCGGTACGCGCCCCCAATATCGGCGAGATCTTCCGTCCGCAGACGGGCACGAGCAACTTCTTCAGCGATCCCTGCTATATCGGCAATCGCGGCAACGGCACCGCGACGCGCGCCGCCAATTGTCAGACGCTGATCACCGGCCTCGGCGGCAATCCGGCGACCTTCACCGCCAACAACAATCCCAACGCGACGATCTTCATTCCCGGGACGGTGCAGGGCAATCCCGATCTGCGGGCCGAGGTCGCGCGGACCTGGACCGCGGGCGTCGTGCTGCGGCCGCGCTTCGTTCCGAACCTCAGCATCGCCTTCGACTGGTATGACATCCGGTTGCGGGACGCGATCAACCAGCCGGACGCCAACGTCATTTCGGAACTGTGCGTCGATCAGCCGACGCTGGACAACGTCTATTGCCGGGCGATCAGCCGCCAGCAGGGCACCGGGTTCATCAACGGGTTCGTCGTGCAGCCGCAGAACGTCGCCGCCTTCCGCACAGCCGGGCTGGAGGTCAACGCGGCCTATCGTATCGACACCGCGCGTATCGGCCGGTTCGACCTGCGACTGGTCGGCGGCTACCTCGACAGGCTGGAACAGGTGGCGACCCCTGGTGCATCGGTGGAGAACAACGTCGATGCGCTGTTCCGCCCCCGCTTCAACGCCAATTTCGCGCCGACCTGGAGCCTGGATGCCTTGACGGTCAGCTACAATCTGCGCTGGCAAAACGGCGTGCGCCGCTACAGCCGATTTGCATCGGCGGACAATCCCAGCCTCGTCGATCCCCGGTACTTCAGGTACAAGGCCCTGTGGCAGCACGACATCCAGGTGCAGGTCGCGGCGAACGAACGGTTCAGTTTCTATGGCGGCGTCAACAACCTGGCGGATCAAAAGCCCGACATCGGGTTCGAGACCAACGTCCCGATCTCGCCGCTCGGCCGGTATCTGTACGTGGGAGCGAAGGTGAACCTGGCGGGCCGCTGATGCAGGCTCGGCAGCGGACTTGATCCATGATGGCGCCGCCGACATAGCGGCTATCATGGATCATATCGCAGACACGTTTCCGATCGACCTGCCGCTGCCGGCTTATGACGTCGTCATTCCCTGCCACGATCGCGCGCATGTGGTCGCCGATGCGGTCGCCAGCGTGCTGACGCAGGATCATCGGCCCAGCCGCGTCATCGTGGTGGACGACGGATCGCGTGACGACGGCGCGGCGGTCATCCGCGAGTTGGAGGCCAGGCATCCGGACACCGTCGTCGCGGCGATACTTCCGCGGAACGGCGGCGCCTCCAATGCCCGCAACGTCGGCGCCGCGCTGTGCACGGCACCGTGGATCGCCTTTCTGGACAGCGATGACGTCTGGCTGCCGGGCGCGGCGCGTGCGCTGCTCGCCGCCGCAAGGGGCGTGGATGTGGTCGTGGGGCAGTTCGCGCGCGTCGAGCCGGGTTGCGCGCCGACCCAACCGGAATGCGGCTGGTCGGGCGGCGACATCCGTGCCGCCTTGGCGACCGGCGGCGTGATCGGCCCTTCATGGTCGATCGTGCGGCGGAGTGCCGTCATCGAGGTCCACGGCTTCGATCCCAGCTTCCACAACTGCAACGACTGGGACTTCTACACCCGCGTCGCCGCTGCCGGGGGGTCCTTTCGGCGGATCGAGGCGACGGTGGCCCTGTATCGCACGGTGGCAGGAGCCCGCCTGGTCAACGACCGGACGGCGGGCGACGTCAACGCCCGCCGTGTCCTGGCCCATCCCTATCTCGCGAGCCGGTGAGCGTCCTCACCAAACGACATCTCGTTCAACCGTCGAACGGCCCTGCAAGCAGCCGTTCCCGTTGGCCTCCGGACGCAGACCCGGCACGACTTTCGATTAGCGTGTTGTCACGGGCGCCAGCCGAGGTACGATCCTGGCGGAGAGGTTCGCTGAATGACTGTTTCCGGGACGTACGACGGCACCTTGATACTCATGTCGATCGCGATCGCGATCTTCGCTTCCTACACGGCGCTGGACCTGGCGGCCCGTGTTCGCGCGTCGTCGGGACGCGTGCGACGGGTGTGGCTGGGCGCAGCGGCGATCGCGATGGGCGGGGGCATCTGGGCCATGCACTTCGTCGCGATGCTGGCCTTCAGCATGCCCGGGATGGAGGTAAGCTACGATCTCGGCCTGACCTTGCTGTCCCTGCTCACGGCCATTGGCGTAACCTGCATCGCCTTTGCGGTGATGGCGCGCGCGCAAGTGTCCCTGAAGCGCCTGCTCGCCGCCGGGTTGTTCATGGGGCTCGGCGTCGTCGCGATGCATTATATGGGCATGGCCGCCATGCGTATGGCGGTCGGCATCACCTACGATCGCATGTGGTTCGGCGTTTCCGTTCTCATCGCGATCGGAGCGGCGACTGCGGCCTTGTGGCTGGCGTCGCACAATCGCGGGCAGGCGGAGAAAGCGGCTGCCGCGCTGGTCATGGGCAGTGCGATCGCCGGCATGCACTACGCCGGCATGAAGGCGGCAACGTTCACCGGCCTTGGTGCCGCGACGGCACGCCACGTCGCCAGCGTCGGCCAGACGACGCTCGCCGTCGGCGTGTTCGCCGCCTCCTTCCTGATCCTGCTCTTCTCCCTCGTCGCAGCGATGTTCGACCGGCGTTTCGCCTCGCTCGCGGAGCGCGAGGCGATCGCCCTGCGCGCCAGCGAGGAGCGCTTCCGGTCATTGTACCGCGGCACGCCGCTGCCGCTTCATTCCCTCGATCAGCAAGGCAGGATCGAGCAGGTCAGCAACACCTGGCTCGATCTGCTCGGCTATGAACGCGACGAGGTCGTGGGCCGTTCATTCATCGACTTTCTCACGGACGAATCCGCGCGGCAGTTCCGCAAGGTCGACTGGCCGGCGCTCGTCGCGCAAGAGGCTCTCGACCCCCGCGAATACCGGATGGTGAGCAAGCGGGGCGCATTCCTCGATGTCGTCTCGGCAGCGCGCATCGAGCGGGACGACCAAGGAACGTTCATCCATTTGGTCGGCGGCCTCACCGACGTCACCGAACGCAAGCAGGCCGAGGAGGCACTGAGACAGGCGCAGAAGATCGAGGCGATCGGCCAGCTCACAGGCGGCGTGGCGCACGACTTCAACAACCTGCTGGCGGTGGTCATCGGCAATCTCGATCTGCTGAGGAGAAAGCTGCCGGACGATCCCAAGCTGTCCCGCCTGGTGGAAAGTGCCCTGGCGGGCGCACAGCGTGGCGCGTCGCTGACGCAACGTCTGCTGGCGTTCGCGCGCAAGCAGGACCTGCGCCCCGAGGCGGTGGACGTACCCGGATTGGTGCACGGCATGACGGAGCTGCTCCAGCGCTCGCTCGGGCCGCTGGTGCGTGTGGAGACGCGGTTTCCGCTCGATCTGCCGCTGGTCCTCGCCGATGCGCACCAGCTCGAGATGGCGCTGCTCAATCTCGCGGTGAATGCGCGCGACGCCATGCCCGACGGCGGCACGTTGAGCGTGAGTGCCACGTCCGAGCATCTGGGCGACGGCAACGCCGCCGGTTTGCGGCCGGGGTCCTACGTCCGGCTTTCGCTCGTGGACGACGGAGAGGGTATGGACGCCGCCACGCTGGCGCGCGCGACGGAACCGTTCTTCACGACCAAGGGCGTGGGCAAGGGTACGGGGCTTGGCCTGTCGATGGTCCACGGCCTCGCCGCGCAGTCGGGCGGGCGGCTGCTGGTCCGCAGCCGTGTCGGAGAAGGCACCGAGATCGACCTGTACCTGCCTGCGACGATCGAGGCAGCTGCCGCGCCGCGCGGTGCGGCCGACGATCGGCTCGAGCATGTCGCCGAGCCGCTGAACATCCTGGCCGTGGACGACGATCCGCTGGTGCTCGCCAACACGGCCGCGCTGCTGGAGGATCTGGGCCACATGGTTCAGCTTGCAGCTTCCGGAGCCGCCGCACTCGACCTGATCGCGCACGATGCTGCGATCGATTGCATCGTGACCGACCAGCTCATGCCCGGGATGACGGGGTCGCAGCTCGCCCGACAGGTGCGGCGCGACCGCCGCGACATGCCGGTGCTCATCGTCAGCGGCTTTGCCGAACTGGATGCAAGCGAGGGCGGGAGTTACCCGGTACTGCCCAAACCGTTCGATCGCGCAGCTCTGGCAGCCGCGCTCGCGGGTATCCAGCGACCCGGCAAAGTGGCGCCGCTCCGCCCCTGCGAGGACGCTCATCAGGAGGTCGCCCCGACCTCCGTGCCCGCGTCCCATCGGTCGGCATCGCACCCTGAGCATCGATGGACGGCAGCATCGTAGATTCGAGGGTCGCCGTGCCCGGGGTGACTTTCGACAGCGGCATGATCGAGGCTAAGGCCTTAGGCTCCGATTTCATGGGGTTACGGCGAGCATCGGGAGGAAAGGCCGTACATCGAGGATGATCCGGGAGCCGGGTGCCGTCGCCTTCCTCGGCGGGACGAGAATGAGCGCACGTAGCCGCCACTTCGCGATCATCGCTCCCCCGACTCCGGGTCACTTCAACCCGCTGCAGGAACTCGGCCACGAACTCGTCGGCCTCGGGCATCGCGTTACGTTCGTGCACCAGCCGGACGCAGCCTCACTCGTCGGCCGGGCGCGGATCGGCTTCGAACCCTTGTCGACGGCCATCGACGACGAGCAATCTCTTGCTGCCTATTATCGGGCGCTCGCTGCTCCCACAGGTCCCGTCGGTCTCACCCGCATGATCCGAGCGACAGCGAGCGGCTTCTGCAATATGCCCCCGCCGCGCTTGCGAAAATTGGAGCGGACGCGGTGATAGCCGATTCCGCAGAACCGGCCGGGGCGCTCATCGCGCAATCGCTCGATCTGCCCTTTGCCGTGGGTGTCACCGGCCTTCCCCTGTTCGGCGAAGCCGACGTGCCGCCGCCGTTTCTAAGCTGGAAGTTACGAGCCGGCGCCATCGGGCGGTTCCGCAACCGCGGCGGCTATTGGGTTTCGGAGCGGCTGACGCGTCCGATCGACGATGTCCTGGAGCGCTACCGCGCCGATCGGGGGCTGGCGCGCAGCGGGATGCAGGCCCGCGTCCATGTCGCGCAATTCCCGCAGGCGCTGGACTATGCCCGCACACACCTGCCACCGAATTTTCATTACGGTAGTCCCTGGCGGGCGCGGTCGACGACGAGCGTCGAGCTGCCCGAGGATGGTCGGCCGTTGGTCTATTGTTCGCTCGGCACGCTGCAAGGCTCGCGGCGCGGCCTGTTCGCGAAGATGTCCGCAGCATGCGCGACGATCGGGGCGAGAGCGGTGATCGGGCACGGCGGCGGCCTGACGTCGGCGCAGGCGGCGGCCTTGCCGGGCGATCCGCTGGTCGGCGCTTTTTGGCCGCAGGAGAGCGTGCTGCGGCGATGCTCCGCGGCAATTCTGCATGGCGGGTTCAACACCACGCTCGATGCGCTTGCGGTCGGCGTGCCTGTCCTGGCCCTGCCGATCGGCTTCGAACAGCCCGGCACGGCGGCCCGCCTGAAGTGGACGGGCGCCGGCGACGTCGCGTCGCCCAGCCTCGTCACGGTCCGGCGCCTCTCCGCCAAGTTGGCGCGCGTGATGTCCGATCCCGGCTATCGACGCATGGCGACCGCCTTATCCGCCGGGATGCAGGCGGCCGGCGGAGCCGCGAGTGCCGCCGCGCGGATCGACCAGGCGTTCGGATAAGCGCTTTACGTGCGGCAGACCCCACCACGGCGTCATCGGGCTGAGATGATGTTCATGATGGTACGTTCCAAAGTTGAAACAGGTGGCGAGGGAGGCAAGCGGCGAAAGGGCGTTGCCCCGCGCATTGTGTTCATCGGCGAACGGCGTCACCTCATGCCGATGCGGGAGATAGGTGCCGAACAGGAACAGCTGAACCAGCGCGATGATCGCTGGAACCGCCCAGAACACGACGATGTTCACGAGAGAGGCTCCGAGCAGCATGTAGACGACAGCTGCCACCGTGATCCGCGCGATTTGTGCGTGCGTATAGTAACCGGTGAAGAACCGGAGGAACCAGGACCAGGCATTGCGCGGACCCGCCGGGTTGAAGTCGGGATCGGCGTCCGTACCGGGGGCCGCATGATGCGCGTGATGCTTGGGATAGAGCGCGCGATACGACAAGCCGGCGTACGCCCCCAGACAGATCGTTCCGACCATCGTGTTGATGACCGGACGTCCGGGCGCGAACGAACCGTGCATGCAGTCATGCGCAATGATGAACAGGCCGGTACTCAGCCACGCCTGCAACAGGACCAGCAGCACCGCCGCGACAGACAATGCCAGGCTCCACTGCCAGAAGAAGATGCCACCGATGTGCACCGACAGCCAGGCCGTGCCGATCAGGGCGGCGAGCAATATGCTCGTGCCGGTTCCGTCGCCGCGGCGCGTCATGGCCCGACGCGCTCTGCCAGCCGGCGCTTCAGCTTGGCAGGGTCGGGGGCGAACAGGAAACCGAAGCTGACCCCCCGCTCCTTCCCCTTCACCGCGTGATGAAGACGATGAGCCTGAAGCAGCCTTTTCGAATAGCCGCGTCGTGGCACCCACCGCATGCCGAAGCGCTGATGAACCATGATGTCGTGGACGAACGCATAGATGCCGCCATAGACGGTGATGCCGAGCGCACACCACCAAAGCGGCTCCCACCGCAGACCGGCGACGAACATCGCCATGACCGGCATCGCGAATGTCAGTGCGTACAGGTCGTTCTTTTCGAACGCGCCGGATCGGGGTTCATGGTGGGAGCGATGCCAGCCCCAGCCCCAGCCATGCATGACATATTTATGAGCCGCCCATGCGAAGCCTTCCATGAACACGATCATGCCGACAACCAGGGCAAGCTTTTCAGACCAGTGCATTTGGGCTCCGGATTGTTCCTGCCGCGTCCCGAGCTGAGCGGCAGGCCATCACCGTTCAGAACGAACCAATCCCCTTAAAGAGCCGGTCTCTCGATCGCCAACCGCCCTTACCATCATCGCCACGAAGAATGCATTGCGCGCGAGCCACAGTGCTGCCACCGCCAGACCTGCACCCGCCAGCACGTCGATGGCATAATGTCCTCCGAACAGCGGCGTGGCGAGGATGGTGACGCCGGCCCAGATCGGCGCGACGATACGGCACCAGCGCGTCTTGCTGACCGCCCAGACCAGAACGACCGGACGGGTGGCATGATAGCTGGGGAAGGTGACTATCCCCATCATGTGCGTCAGATCGATGGTGCGCCAGCTTCCGTCCCGCAGCCCGACGAGCATGCGCTGCTCCGTCCAGGCGACGGAGGGCCACAGGTAGCGATAGTGCGACGGGTCGAACACGTTGCCGAGTGCCGGCTTGAAACCCAATATTCCGGCATGGCGCCCAACGCGACATCATCGCACGGGTGCCCGGCCTTGCTCCGGATCAAGACGAATGCGGAAGCCGTCGGCCGATGCCGCTCTTCGTAAAAAGGGCACCCGGGTCTCCCCGGATGCCCTCAGTTCAAGTCGCTTGGGAGCAACCTGTCGTCGGCCTTAGGCGCTAAGGCTATTAGATACCATTCGAAAGATTGGTATCCGGGTCGTTGGTGCGCATGTCGTCCGCCTGGTTCTGACCCGTGGCGCGAACCGCATCCGCCTTGTTCTCGAGCATCGCTTCGGCAGCGGCGTTGCTGGTGTTGTCAGCGGCGTCCTCGAGGTTGTCGGCTACCGCTTCGGTGTTCGATTCGATGTTATCGGCCGCCTGCTCGCGCGGGCTGGAGTTGCAGGCCGCGAGCGACAGGAGGCCCGTGGCGACGGCGGCGGTGAAAATCTTCTTCATGAACAACCCCTTCATTGGTGCCCCATGGATACACAACGAACGGCCGAGTTCAATCCCTATGCGACTGGTCGAGTATTGCCGGCCCGTCGTGTTCTGCCATTGGGAGCGGCATCCGGCGGCCCAGGGATTGCAGGCGCCGGCATGAACGGAAGGCGGTTTTGCAGCGTCTTCATTCGCCTGGATCTCGGCACCGCCTGCTTACGCCGCCACGACAGGTAGCTTTTTATATCCGGTCGTTTGCCCGCTGCCGGGTTCATGGCGATTGCGGCACCCAAGTTCATTTATCCCGGCAGCCCAGCCGCCCTGCCCCGCGTTATCGGACCCTGTCACGTCGGTCCGACAGGGTCCTCGCCGCTCGGCCTCCACGGCAATCCGTGCAAGCTCGGGGAGATCAATAGGCGGCCGAGAAGGTCAGGAACCACTGGCGCGGCGGGATCGGATAGGCCGAATAGCTGTTCGTCGCCGACCCGATCGACAGTGTCGACTTGCCCTTTTCCTCAAGCAGGTTGGTGACGTTCAACGCCACCTCCGCCTTGTGCAGCGGCAGGACGTTGTCCGGCACCCGTGCCGCGACGCGCAGCGAGGCGAGGAAGAAGGACGGCACGCGGACGTCGTTGCTGAACGTCGCATAGCGGCTGCCGACGTAATCGCCGATCACCTGTGTCTCGATCGGTCCCAGGGTCAGCGTCGCGACCGTCTTGTTCAGCCATTTCGGCACGCCGGGCAGCTGCTTGCCACAGGTCGGCACGACACCGCCGACGACCAGCGGCCCACCGATGCAGCCGTCGACCGCCGCGCCGATCCCCAGCGCCGATGCGGTATAGTCGCTCTGATATTTCGACAGATTGTACGACGCCGCATTGTAGAGCGAAAAGGCCCGTCCGACGCGGAGCGTGAACGCCGCGTCGACGCCGTTGGTCTTCACGCCGCCGACGTTGACCAGGATCGACGTGCCGCCGGTGATGCTGCCGCCCGCGATGCCGCCGGGATTGGTCGAGATCGCGAGCAGGCGGTTGCTGAAGTCGACATGGTAATAATTGACCTGCGCGCTGAGGCCGATGCCGTTGCCGAAGCTGCGGTTGCTGCGCACGCCCGCTTCATAGGTCCAGCTGCTTTCCGGCTGGCCCTGGTCGGCGAAGGCATCGAAGGCGGACTGGCTGCCGGTGAACCAAGGGCCGCCGCCGCCCGCCAGATACGCCTGATACTGGCGCAGGTTCTTCTGGACATTGGCGTAGACCTGCTCGGAACGGGTCACGTCGAACGTCGCACCGGCGCTCGGCAGGAACCAGCGCAGCGTGTTGATCCGCCCCTGTGGCAGCCCACCGGTCAGGCCCGACAGCGAACCCACCCGCGGCTGCACCGGGAAGCGCCCGTCGGCCCATTGCGCGCTGGTCTTGAAGCCCGCCTGAAGCAGCAGGCGATCGTTAAACTGCCAACTGTCCTGCAGGTGCAATTGCAGCTGCTCGATCTTCGCTTCGCCCTGATATTGCGTGAACAGCGGCGGTGCGGCGTCGAGCGGGCGAATATAGGGCGAGCTCGACGCGGGGTTGCTGACATCGACGCCGTACCAGCGGCGCCATTGCGTCGTGCTGTTGTGTTCGTACCAGCCGCCCAGTTCGATCCGGTGATCGCCCAGCTCGGCGTTGATCGCGGAGGTCACGCCGACGCGGTCGATGCGATATTCGGTGGTGCGGGTGATGAGCCCCGACCCGCCGGTCGCCGCGACCAGAGCCGTCCCCGCCGCCGCAGCCTGCGCCGCGGTCAGCCCGGTGCATGCCGAGGGCCGCACGCCGTTGCCGTTGCTGCCGAACCGGCAGTTCGACGGGATCGTCGTATAATTGGGATCGAGATACGCCTGCGCGGTCGTGATCGATTGACCGAGCGGCCCCGCGACGACGCCGACGCCGTCATTGTGGTGGAAATAGGCGGTGGTCAACCATGTCGCATGCGGCGACAGCGTCGCATCGAGCTTGAGGTAGCCGAGATAATCGGTGCGCTGCGCATCCGAATAGTAATTGCGGTAGTTGCTGCCCTCCGCCGACGGCGAATTGCCGAGCGTGCTGAGGTATGACGTGCGGTAGCCGACGAAATCGGGGTAGAAGAACGGCTTGGTATATGGCGTGTAGAGCTGGACCGCCGACGCCGTGCCGCCTGCGGAAGGCTGGAAGAAGACGGTCGCGTCCTCGTTCGGCTGGGTGAAGTCGTTGTAATCGAAATAGGCGGTGAGCTTGCCGAAGCCGCCGGTGTGGACCAGCTTGGCGTTCGCCTGCCAGCCGCCCTGGATACCGTTGAAGTCCCAGGCGCGGGCATGCTGGCGCGCCGCCGAGACATAGCCCGAGGTGCCGTCGATGGTGCCGCTGTCGACCCGCACATAGCTGCGCGCGGTGCCGTAGCTGCCGAACGTGTGCGCGGCACGGATGCCGAACGTGTCGAGCGGAGCCGACGAGAAGGTTTCGATCGTTCCGCCGAGGTTGCTGTTCGACGGCGTGGCCAGATCGCCCGCGCCGGTCGACACGACGACGCGGCCGACATTTTCCGAAATCACCGCGCGCTGCGGCGACAAGCCATTGTAATTTCCGTAGCTTTGGTCGCCGAGCGGGATGCCGTCCATCGTATAGCCAAGCTGGTTGACCGCGAAGCCATGGATGAAAAGCTGCGCGTTCTGCTCGTTATAGCCCCAGGGATCGGCGGTGATGTACAGCACGCCGGGCAAGGTCTGGATGGCTTTCAGCGGGCTGACGCCGGGCAGGATTTTCTGCATCTCGGCGCCCGGCAGTTCCACCGAGGTGCGCGTCTGGCGACCGGTGACCACGACGGCGGGCGCATTCTCGTCCTGCTCGCCCGCCTGCGCATCGGCGGACGCCGCGGCTGCGGATGGAACGCGCTCCTGCGCGAAAGCCGCGGCAGGCATGAGCAAGGCGACGGCCATCGCCGACGTCGAAGCAAGAAAACGCATCATCAACCGATCCCCCGCTGCATCGAAGCGCAGCCTGGGCGTCGCCTAGGTGGCTTTCGCGCAGCCGCCGTGACAGTGTCGTTACGGTTGAGTGACGGTGGGGCGGCCGCCGCAGACAGTTTCGTCAGGCCTGTCCGCAGGTTGGCCATGCATCACGATATCGATCCCCGGTCTGGAGCTAGCCTTGACCGCGCCGACAGCGGCCAGTCGCCCTCCGCCGATCGGCAGCCACGTTCAGCCGCAACAGCGCTTTTGTTTCCGGCCCGATCCGCAAGCGCATGGATCGTTGCGGCCGGTCTTCGCCGCGGGCGTTCCCGACGCGGGCTGGGCCGCGCCAGCGGCGGAACGATCGGACAGGGCGTACAGGCGTAGCACCGCGTCCGTCAGGTCGCTGACGGCATGGTCCTGAAACGCGTTGACCTCCATGCTGTCCATGTCGCTCTCGTCCCGGGCGACCGCGATCAGCGTCTTCAATTGCGACCACGGCCCTGACGTGGCCTCCGCGTTCGCCAACGCGCTCCACGCATCGGGACACATGGCAACCGCCTCGGCGAAACCGGCGACCCAGTCTTCCCAAAGCACGTCGCCATCGCGCTGGTCGACGTCGAGGATCGGTTTGAACTTGCCACGTGCAAGGTCGCGGCCGATCTCCGCCTGGCGGGCCGTTACCGCCGACGCGAACCATTGCACGTCCAGCGGATCCTCGAAGGGCGGCACGCACTCGGTGTCCGGCCCCCAAATCACCGTCATCCGCTCGTCCGCGGGCGTGGCGAGCGGCGACACGAGCAGTCCGGTGAGGAAGCCGTCGAGCTCGGTAAGCAACATCGGATGCTCGACGGGCAGGTCTGCAAGCGCGCCGTCCAGACGCCGGAAACGCGACGGGGGCCGCATCACAGGCTGATGTGACGTCGACGCATTTCGGCCTGCGTCATCTCGCGCAATGGGCTCTGTCCGACGTCGGCAAAGATGTCGGCGAGATCGAGCAGATCGTCGTCGGCCAGAGCCGCTATCGAGGCTTCTATCGCATCCAGGCGCTCGAACAGGCGTTCGACTGCCGCTTCGTGACGTTTGATCCGTGACCTGAGCATGTGTGATCGCTAGCAGGATCGATGGCGATGACCAGTCCATCCGGAAGACTTTGGTCGACCTGGCATCGCCCGATCGGTCCGCCCGACCGCCGGATCAGCGCGCTGGCCGCACGAACATCGCTGGTTCAGAAGCGCAGGCTCAGCCAGCCTGCCACGAAGTCCGAACTCTTGTAGCCGGCGTCGGTCAGTGCACGGCCGGCAGCGAGGTGCTCGTAACGTTCGGTGAAAGAAAGGCGCGGCGAGAGCGACCAGACGACCTGCGCCCGCGCCGTCTCCGCGATCTTGCGACCATCGAACCTCTGCGTCCCGGCGAATGCCTGACCGTTGGCCCGGTACACCGCGTCCCTCACGCTGTCGCGCCAGGAGAATTGATATTCGATCGACGCCCGCACCTTGGCGACGGGCTGGAAA
Source organism: uncultured Stakelama sp. (assembly GCA_964419295.1). Taxonomy (GTDB): domain Bacteria; phylum Pseudomonadota; class Alphaproteobacteria; order Sphingomonadales; family Sphingomonadaceae; genus Sphingomonas. The sequence continues at coordinate 53,797 of CAYQPM010000003.1, forward strand.
CTGACGTTGGGAGCGGCCGCGATCAGGTTGGTCGGCGTCGCGTACAGCTGATAGCTGTAATAGACGTTGTTGCCGAACGGCGCGAGCGCGTTGCGCAACGTGCCGCGACCATAGGCACCGCCGCCGCTCGCATAGTCGACGTGGAAGCCGACGCGGGGGGCGGCGCGGTCCTTGCCGACGCGGTAGCTCTGCGCGAAAAGGAGCAGCCAGGCGGAGATGTCGCGGTTCCCATACTCGCCGCCCTGATGGTTGATCGTCCAGTCGAGATTGACGGGGCCTGCATCTCCCCACACGTGAAGGCCGTAGAAGTCGCGCACTTCGCGCCCCGGCGTTCCGCCCCAGACCGCGGCGCGATTGCGCAGCCGCCAGAGGAACGGGTCCACGTACAGCCTGGATCCGCCGAACCAGGACCGCGGCAGCACCATGCCCGCCGAAACGCCCGAAAAGCGTCGGCCGTCCTTGTTGAGATCGTCGCCCGTGCCGCCCTGAGCAAGTCGGGTCGGGGTGAAGTCGAACAGGTCGACACGCAAGCCGGCGGCGCGGCCCCAGGCGCGCACGCCGTTGAAGCTGAACAGGATGGTGTTGTTGTCGCGCGGTACGACCATGAGGTTCGGTCCGTCGGCAAAGGTCTGGCGACCATAGCGGATGCCGAGGTCGGCACCGGCGACCGTGGCCGTGGCGTCTGCAAACGACTGTTGGACGACCGTACGGTTGCGCAGGAAACCTGACGGAGAGCCGATGTTCGGACCGGAAATGCCGGCGTGAGCCAGCTCGCCGAAAACGCGGAAATGCTTGCCGATGTGGAGGTCCGCTCCTCCTACGATACGATCGATGTCCTGACGCTGCGCCTCGCTGTCACGAAGATCGGGGTTGGTGGTCAGGTTCATGCGCAGGCGCAGTTCGCCCGAGAGCGTCAGATACACTTCGTCGTTGACGATGGGGATGTATTTGAGCCGATCGACGAAATCGCGGCGCTTGGCCGGGTTCTTGTAGCCGCTCCAGTCCTCGACCCAGCGGGACTGGTTGTAGCCCCCCGCGGTGACGCCGTCGCCCACCGCTTCGACGGGATAGGCATCGGACAAAGGGGCGGCGAGTGTCTGGCGCGCCCGCTCGTTCTGCGAACTGGAGGGCCCGGGAGAGGCGGTCGCGCCCGCGGTCTGCGCGCCCGCGGGGAAGGCGGTCGAAAGGGCGAGCATGGTGGTGGCGGTGGCCAGGCCCCGCAGATAGATCGACATGGGAATATCCTTGAACGGCATGGGAGCGCGCGGTCAGGCGCGCTCCGTCATGTGCTTACTCGGCGGGCACCGCATCGGCGGGCAGCTGGTCGATACGCGGGCCGGGATTGCCGGCGAGGGCATTGGCGAACTGCTCGTGGTCGAGCTTGCCTTCCCAGCGCGAGACGACGACCGTCGCGACGGCATTGCCGATGAAGTTGGTCAGGCTGCGGCATTCGCTCATGAAGCGATCGACCCCCAGGATCAGCGCCATGCCGGCCACCGGCACCGAAGGAACGATCGAAAGCGTCGCCGCCAGAGTGATGAACCCCGCGCCGGTGACGCCGGCCGCACCCTTCGACGACAGCATCGCTACGCCGAGGAGCAGGAACTGCTGTCCGATGGTCAGGTCGACGTTGCATGCCTGCGCGATGAACAGCGCCGCCAGCGTCATGTAGATGTTGGTGCCGTCCAGATTGAACGAATAGCCGGTCGGCACGACCAGCCCGACGATCGACTTGGGACAACCGGCCCGTTCCATCTTCTCGATCAGCGAGGGCAATGCACTCTCCGACGAGGAGGTGCCGAGCACCAGCAGCAGTTCCGCCTTCAGATACGCGATCAGCTTGAAGATCGAGAAGCCGGAGAGGCGGCTCACAGTCCCGAGCACGACGACGACGAACAGGAAGCTGGTCAGATAGAAGGTGCCTACCAGCGTCGCCAGGTTGACGAGCGCCCCAACGCCGTATTTGCCGATCGTGAACGCCATCGCCCCGAATGCGCCGATCGGTGCGGCCCGCATCAGGATCGCAACGACCTTGAAGATCGCGAGCGAGACGTCTTCCAATGCATGAAGCAGGCGATTGCCGCGGTCGCCGATGAGCGCCAGGCCGATGCCGAACAGGATCGCGACGAACAACACCTGCAGGATGTTGCCCTGCGTCAGCGAACTGATGAAGGTATCGGGAATGATGCCGGTCAAAAAGCCGGTGATCGTCGTCTCATGGGCCTTTTCGGCGAATTCGGCGACCTTGCTGGTGTCGAGCGTCGCCGGATCGATATTCAATCCCGCTCCCGGGCGGACCACGTTGGCGACGACCATGCCGATGACCAGCGCGAAGGTCGAAAAGAACAGGAAATAGGCGAATGCCTTGCCGGCGACGCGACCGACCGATGCCAGGTCGCGCATGCCGGCGATACCGGTCACGATCGTCAGGAAGATCACCGGCGCGATGATCATCTTCACCAGCTTGATGAAGGCATCGCCGATCGGCTTCATCGCCTCGCCGGTCGCCGGCGCGAAATGGCCGAGCAGCACGCCGAGCGTGATCGCGATCAGCACCTGGACATAAAGCTGTGCATACCAACGCTTGCGCGTCGGCGACGGATCGAATGATGGATGTGCTGTCTGGATCATGCTTCGAACCTCCCCTGCCGCCACTTGCGGGCGGATCGTTGGTCAGGCGATGGTGAAGCCAAGCCGGATGCGGTCGATCACGAATTCGGAGTGGAAGGTTTATCGTTTCATATCAACGACATGAAGCATGGGAAAGGCTGATGCTTCGGCTGCGCAGTGCAAATTTTTGCATACTGCTACGAGCATCCGTGCAACAATCTGCACAGTGACGTCGGAGCGAGACGGGATACGCGCAGCATGAAGTACATCGCGACCGTCGGAGCCCGCTGGATCGTCGTTACCGTCCTCGTCGCGCTCGTCTTTGCATTTTCCGCCGCCCAATTCGCACGAACCCGCGCGCGGAACGGCCTGGAGCAAAGCGTGCTGACCGACGCGCGCCTCCGGGCACTGCTGCTCGACAGCGAGATCGCGCGTTTCCGTCTGGTCCCGCTGACGCTGGGCGACGATCGCGACGTGGTCGCGACGCTGGCCGGCATTCCTGATGCCCCCGCCGCGCTCGATCGCAAGCTGGATGCACTGGCGCACACCACCGGCGCGGCCGTCATCTATCTGGTCGGTCGATCGGGGCGAGCGATGGCGGCGAGCAACTGGCGTACGCCTTCCACTTTCGTCGGTAGGGACTATGGTTTTCGTCGGTATGTCCGCGACGCGCGTCGTTCGGGCGCCGCCGCCCAGTTCGCGCGCGGCACGGTCAGCGGCCGGCCGGGCCTGTACCTGTCGCGGCGGACATCCGCCGCCGACGGGGTCGTGGTGGTCAAGCTCGAATTCGACGGCATCGAGGGCGATTGGGCGCGCGCCGGCGGCGACACGATCGTACGCGATCCCCACGGCATCGTTCTGGTCAGCAGCCGTCCCGCCTGGCGCTTTGCCGCTACGCGTCCGCTTTCGCCACGTCGGCTCGCGGCGTTTCGCGCCGACGCGAGCCTTCCTCCCGGTTCGTTGCGGCCGCTGCCCTTGTCGCCGGCAAACGTGACCGCGACCGTCCCGACCGCTCATCCCGGCTGGACGCTGACGTTCAGTCGCCCGGCCGGCGCGGTCGAGCGGACCGCCTCCCGTATCGCCGGTCTCAGCGCGGCTATGGCGATCGTGACGCTGTCCGCGTTGGCCTGGGCCGTTCACCAGCGCAACCGCCTGATCCGGCGACGCACTATCGAGCTCGAAGACGCCGTTGCGGCGCGCACCATCGCACTCACCCGCGAGATCGATGAGCGGACGGCAAGCGAGGCGCGGGCCGCCGATCTGCGCGAAGGCCTGCGGCAAGCCAACCGCCTCGCTACGCTGGGGCAAGTCACCGCCAGCGTCGCCCACGAAACCGCGCAGCCCGTGGCGGCTATCCGCACCTATGCGAGTACCAGCGCGTCGCTGCTCCAGAGCGGCGACGCCGCCGCAGTGCTGGCCAACCTGACCACGATCGCGCGGCTATGCGACAGGATCGGCACGATCACACAGGAGCTACGCGGCTTTGCGCGCCGCCGCTCCGGCTCGCTGCGCCCGGTCGCGCTAGCCGCCGTGGTCGACGGCGCACGGCTGATATTGAAGGAACAGCTTCGTCAGGTGACGCTGGAAAGCGCGCCGATCGATCCGGACCTCGCCGTGATGGGCGGACGCGTGCGACTGGAGCAGGTGCTCGTCAACGTCCTTCAGAACGCGCTTGAAGCGTTGCGCGGGACGCCATCCGGGCGCATCACCCTGACCCTGCGAACCGACGACCGTCGCGTGACGCTGGTCGTCGCGGATAACGGCCCCGGCGTACCCGCGGACGTTCTTGCACGGTTGTTCACCCCGTTCGTGACCAGCCGGGCTGAAGGGCTGGATCTCGGTCTCGTCATCGCTCATGACATCATGGTCGAAATGGGCGGCACCTTGCGTCATGTGGCGCCAGACCATGGTGCGCGCTTCGAGATCGAGATGGTTCGGGCATGACGGCAATTCCGGTCGCGCTGATCGACGACGACGACGACCTGCGGGACGCCACCAGACAGTTGCTGGAGCTGGCCGGGCATGACGTCCGACCGTTTCACTCGGCGGAACCGGCGCTCGCAGCATTGGACGCACACTTCCCCGGCGTGGTGGTGACCGACATCCGCATGCCGGGCATGTCCGGGCTCGAGCTGTTCCGGGCATTGTCGTCCCGCGACGCCGAGCTGCCGGTGATCCTGATGACGGGCCACGGCGACATCGACATGGCCGTCGCCGCACTGAAGTCCGGGGCCTGGGACTTTCTCGCCAAGCCCTTCGATCCGGATGTGCTGCTTGCCGCGGTGTCGAGAGCGGGTAAGGCACGGTCGCTCGTCCTGGAGAACCGGCGTCTGCGCCTGCTGGCGGAAGCCGCCACGGCGGAGGAACTGGTCGGCAACAGTCCCGCCATCCGACACTTGCGCGCGACGCTGCCGATGCTCGCCGATGCCGATCTGGACGTCGTCGTCGAAGGGGCCACGGGAACGGGCAAGCAATTGCTGGCCCGCCTGATCCACCGTCAGGGACGCAGGGCCAGACACAGGTTCACCGTCGTCGACTGCGCCGCATTGCCGGCCGCGGCGCAGGATGCGCTGTTCGATGCCTATGGCACATTGTCGCGCGCCGATCGCGGCACGCTGTTCCTCGACAACCTCGACCGCGCCGATGAGCGATTGCAGCATCGACTGGCGCAATTCACCGAACGGCGCACCGTCGCGATCGATGCGCGAGAGCCCGTACCGGTGAACGTCCGTATCGTGGCAGCGATCGACGAGGGTGGGCGCGAGCGTGTTCTGCCCGCGCTGTTCCATCGTTTGGCAGCGGTGTCGTTACGTCTGCCGCCGCTTGCCGAGCGGCTCGAAGATGTCCCGCTGCTCGCCATGCACTTCCTGCACGCCGAGAACCGCGGCGTGGATCGGCAGGGGGCATCGCGCGCCGACGTGACCCATCTGGCGCTGCGCCGGACCTGGCCCGGCAACGTCCGCGAACTCGAAATGACCGTCGAACGTATCGCTCTCGGGTTGGGTGACGAAGCGCCACCCGCCACCAAGGTGCCGCTTCCCGACAGAATGCGCACCTACGAACGCACACTGATCCTCGAAGCGATAAGCGCTTCCAACGGTGATGTCGCACGGGTCATCGATCTTTTGGGTATTCCCCGGGAAACGTTCTATTATCGCGTTAAACGCCTTGGAATAGATCTGCGCGCCCAACGGGAAAGATAGGCGCCGGCGACGAATGCATTGTGGTCGCCGCGGGCCTGCCGAGCCGCGCCAGCACCTCTTCATCAAAATGGCTCATCGCCGACCGCAGCACGCCCTTCCATCATCCACGTGAACCCGCCCGCCTCGCCCCAAGGCTTCGGACGGCTGAGAATAGGCGCGGCCTGGCTTGGGACGTCGTTGCGGCGCGCACGGGAGAAATGCCCCAGGACGATCCCGAATGGACACATTCGGCCTTGCGGTAGGTTATGACGCTGTGCCAACCGATCCCCGCCTCCGCGCCGCATATGATGCAGGCATGAAGATCGGAAACACGACGTCCGGCTTACCCGCCGAATGCCCCTTCAGCCATGACGAAGGACTCGCGGAGCGTTTCGCATGGCTTTCGGGCTTCAGCGTGGCGCGACTATCGACGAAGCCGCGCTGAGCTTGCTTGTTGCCAATGACGGATCGGATCGCCAGTCTGTGCACATGATAGCCGAACACGATCACGCATTCCGCAACCAAGGTTGCACTCGATGAACGAGGGTCCCGAGACAGGCACCATCGAACGCGCCTTCCAGCTCGCCCGTGCGGGCGCATGCCATTCGGTCAACGATGTCCGCGACCAACTGCTGAAGGAAGGCTATCCGAATGTGCTGAGCCACACATCGGGGATGAGCATCAAGAAGCAGCTCAACGCGATCCTGGCCGCTCGCGGCGTCAGCCGAACCGCCGTCAACGAGGACGACGATACCGACGCGTGACGGTTGGAGCCTGACCGATGTGCAACCGGTCACGCCTGTCGAGCCGACCCGAGACCCTGTTCGAGCGCATCGGCGCAACTCGGGCGAGCGACACGGGTGGTGGTGCCGCCTCAGGCGTCAGGGCTACCGGCCTTCGACCACAGCCGGCCGGTCGGCCTGCGCTTCCGGACTATCCTCCTTGCTGAACGTGTTATCAGGCTGCGCAGCGTTCAAGATGATCCGGCCCGCGCTGAATCCATCCAGCCAATTCTGTCTGAGCACCATCTGATCGACGCCGAAGGGGCAATCCCCGGCCGTGTACGACAGATCCCGGCCATGGTCCTGACCATCTTCGCGAACGGCTTCTACGGCGTTATCGTCTTGCATCGTCGTTAAACGCTTGGCTGCCGAATAGTTCATCGCCATCGTCAGGGCGCCCTGCCGGCGGGAGTGACGAGCAACCGGGCAGAGCGTTGCCGAACCATGACCGCCGGACCCGAACAGGGCAATGCCTCAGGAGGGCCGGAGCCGACGTTCCATCCCATCCTGGTACGTCTATGCATCAAGCCGGATGCTTCACCCTCGTATGGGGTGCGAACTGTCCAAGCGACACAAAGCCCGGATGAAGCCGGAACCGCGGGCGATCAGCCGGACCGTATCGATCCTGCACAGCTGCTGGAGGGTCCCCCGGTTTCTCATCCGCGTCGAGCGTTAATGTCCGACGGTCATTCGGCCGCGATCTTGGCCTCGGCAGCCAAGCGATGTGTGAAGGCAGCTCACGTTATAGTGCCCTCGCCGGGCATCGATCCCGGTCCGGGCATCCGCCAGCGACAGGGACCAGTGTGCATTCAGGCACTCGTCGCGAAGGCTGCCGTTGAACGATTGCACAAATTGTCGGTCGGCTGAAGTCAGAGACCGGCGCACCCGTCTCCGCCCGCTTCAGCGCAAAGGCGATCTGCTCCTCGATACTCCCGACTTCTTCATTTCCAGATCCTTGCTCAAAGGCTTCTTGAGGCCGGAAAACTCTCGCTCAAACCGGGCTAGGAAACAGGAGGGACCTTACGCCACCTGCGTGTGGCGGTGGGCGGCCATGATCCCAGGTGCGCTCCCGCATCAATTGAAGAATAGCAGGATCGAGGCCCGTCACCCGCCCTGTCGCGAACAACACCGCGACGACGAGTGCAAGCCCTGTCCCCAACAAAAGCAGTGCCGTGCC
>CAYQPM010000004.1:0-51074 GCA_964419295.1 uncultured Stakelama sp.
TCCGCCTGACGCCGTGGAGCGCGCAGGGCGGCGGGGGCGTCAACCTCGCCATGCGATTCTGACGTTGCCGCCGCAGGGACCGGCGATGAGAACCGAAGCCCACCCGTTCCACCGAAGTGCCATAGGTCACGCCGCTGCCTTGAACGACTGCCTCGCCGACGATTGCAGGCCTGGTTCCCGGCGCGCTCCGCGCTGTTCGGCGGTGCGCTGCTGGTGTTGGCGATCCTCTGTCGCGCGACGGCAATGTTCCGCACGATATCGTGCTAGGTCGTCTTCATCCTCACCCGCCCGCTCGGCGTGGCGCTCGCCATTACCATCGTCCTGATGATCACCCTGCCGGCGCAACAGGCCGGGCGGGGCCGACGCCGCGAACCTCGGCCGCATCAGCCCATTCCGTCCGCCGCCGCAACCAGGGGTTGAGGAACACCAGCGGCAGCTTGATGAACAACAGTTCGCGATGGATCCAGAAATCGACCAGCCGCTCCGACAGCTTCGCCTGGCGCCGCCCGGTGCGGATCAGCCATTGCTGATAGGGTTGCCAATGGCTGGGTTCGTCGCGCTGCACGATCTTGAAGATCCTGGTAAGCACCGGATCGGACCGGACCAGCGGCGATTGCAGCAGGATATCGACCTGACGCATCCCCCGCATCTCGGTCAGCATGATGACGCGGCACAGACGTTCGAACAGGTCATTGCTGTGGATGACCGCATCGGTGTCCAGGTCGTCGATCGTCTGCCCGAACACGATCTCGACGAAGCGATCGATATGTCCGCATGCCCGATCGACATAGAGCGGCATGCGCCTTTGCAGATCGAACCAGCGTCGGAACATCACATAATGATTGCGTTCGTCCGCGCGATGCTTCTCGATCGCGGCGATGAAGACGGCATCGTCCGGGCATCGCACCCTGACCGCGTCGAGCACCCGGTCGATGCTCGTATACCCGCGATATTCGTTGTAGATGTAGATCGACGCCAGCACGTCGAGATACCGGTCGCGAAACGCGCGCCAAGGCGACTTCATCGCAGGATCAGCCCCGGTCTGAGGACCGATCGGATCGGCGCAGTTCGGCGTCTCATCAATCATCCCCAGCGACACCGACTACGGAGGCGAGACGGTTCGATCGTCCTCGGCCTAGAACGCCCCGACGGGATCGCATCCTAAATTCGCGTTCATCATCGTTACTTTCACTCACCCTCCTCCGCGGTACTCTCCGGTTCGACAACTTGAGTGCGTAATGCTTTTCACGACTATCCCAGTAAACATATCTATTTCAGTTCGCGATAAGCGCTCGCTCGCCTGCTCACTCAAGCAACGGAGCGAATAACCACCTTGATACGTCGAGGGCAGTTCAGCATCCATTTATCGCTTACGAGAAGCAGATCCCCAGATTGAATGTGGCAGCATCCGGAATGCCGGACGCAGGATGCTGCTGGAAACTCCGGTTGAAAGTCGGCATAGGGCCGCAAGCATTTGGAGCAGCGAAATGTCTTTTTCACTTTACGACGCCGTGGTCCCTTCCAACCTCCAGATCGTGCGAGCGCTTCAAAGCGTGCTCCAGAAGGCTGAGGCCTTTTGCGCAGAACGCAACATGCCGCAGGCGGAGTTGGTCGAGGCGCGGCTCGCGCCGGACATGCTCCCGCTCGGGTATCAAATTAAGTCCTGCGCCGTGCACTCGATCGGCGGCATCGAGGGCGCCCGCGCTGGCAGCTTCTCGCCCGATACGAGCGCTTGGCCAGCGGACTTCGCCGGCCTGCAAGGTGTCCTGCAGAAAGCCGCGACGAGCCTGACTGCGCTCGATCGTCATGCCGTCGACGCCCTAGTCGAGGTGGATACGCATTTTGCGTTTGGTGATACCAAGCTGCCATTCACGGGCGCGAATTTCCTGCTCTCGTTTTCTCAGCCAAATTTCTACTTCCACGCAACCACGGCCTACGCGATCTTGCGAGCGCAGGGCGTGAAGCTCGGCAAGCGCGACTTCATCGGTATCCCTCGCGTCAAGCAATAGCGGGCTAAAACTTTGCTGGTAGGGCCATATCTGGACGTTGACGGGCTGGTTATCGACACCGAGCTTGCGTCATTCGTCTAGCCCGAGGGTGCTGTCAGTGGAGCGCGGATCGCTCTCCGCGCGATTTGGTTTTGGCGCGTCGGCGTTCGAGCAGCCCGGGCGCTGAGGCGATGTCGCTGGTCTGCCCCGGTGTGATGCAGAACTGCAAGGCGCGACCGAACGTGTCGGCCGGCGTGTGGATCCTGGTCGTCGGCCCGCCTCGGGAACGCCCCAGCGCCTGATCCGTGGCCCCCCTTTCCGGTAGCTGCCTGCTGGTGGTCGCGAACGATCATCAGATACTGGTTGCCCCGGTCGGCCGTCAGCGCCTCGAACATCCGCTCCCACACACCGGCATGACACCAGCGACTGAAACACCGGTGCACCGTCTTCCACTTGCCATAGCGTTCCGGCAGGTCGCACCAATGCGCCCCCGTACGCAGCACCCACAAGCATCCGTTCGCGAACAAGCGGTTATCCGCAGCTGTTTGGCCCGGATCAGCGGCGATGCACTGGTCCATCCCGCCAGCGCCGGGCGCGCATGTTCACGTCCATCCGCTCGTTCAGCGCTTCCGCTGATGGACCAGTCGCGAACGTGTAGCGTCCGCCTGGCATCGACCATCCGCCCTTGCTCCAGTCCGCCAGAAGACGTGGGTCGATGGTCATCGTCAACCGCCGGGACTCGCCGGGGGCGAGTTCTATGCGGCCGAAACCGACGAGCCGCTGCGTCGCGGCGGTGCCGCGCCCGATGAGATACAGCTGCGCCACGGTTGCACCGGCGCGCTGGCCGGTGTTGGTGACAGTCATGGTTGCAGTTGTCCCCTTCACGGCCAGCCCGCGCGTCGCGAAGCTGGTGTAGGAGAGCCCAAAGCCGAACGGAAACAAGGCCTTGTAGCCCTTCCGCGCGTTCCAGCGGTAGCCGAGGTCGGCACCCTCGACGTCGTAATCCGCGACCAACTTCATCTCACCGTGCGGCGGATCGCCGGCAAAGTCGGGTTCCAGCGCATCGAACCCGTCGATAGCCTTGCGCGGCAGTTGGTCGACGCTGGCAGGGAAGGTGATCGGCAGATGCCCGGACGGGTTCGTCTGGCCGAACAGCACCGATGCGATCGCCTCGCCGCCACGCGCGCCGGGATACCAGGCCTCGATCACGGCAGCGGTCTGGTTGAGCCACGGCATGGCAACGGGGCCGCCAGTCTGCAGCACGACGATCGTGTTGGGGTTGGCCTGCGCCACCGCCGCGATCAGCGCGTCCTGTCCGTTGGGCAGCGACAGATCGGGCTGGTCGAGCCCCTCGGTCGACCATTGCGTAGCGAAGACGATCGCGACGTCCGCCTGCTTGGCCTGCGTCACCGCATCGGCGATGTAGCGGCCATCACGAAAGTGGAAATCCGCCTGAGGGGCCAGTGCCTTCATGGCATCGAGCGGCACCGAGCGCTGGTAGGCCTGTGCCAGGAACGCGGCGAAGGGACCGGTGCCACCCAGCGGGATTGCGACCGCCGGGCCGTCCGGCCCCTGGACCTGGCTCGATCCTGCGCCCGACAGTACGCCGCTGTTGGCATAGCCCCCGATGACCGCGATCCGCTTCGCCGAAGCCATGAGCGGCAGCGCGCCGCGTTCGTTGCGCAGCAGCACGATGCCCTGCTTGGCAACGTGTTCGGCAATCGCGGCGTTCGCGGCCATGTCGATCGCGCCGCCGGGCTGCGCAGGAAAGCGATCCACGCCGTTGTCGTAGATTGCCCACAGGACCCGCCGGTTCATGTCGTCGAGGCGCTTGGCATAGACGGGGTCGGACTTTGCCGCGGCGGCGAGCGTGTCGGCGAAGTACACCGCCTTGTCGAGTTGCGCGCCCGATTGCTGGTCGAGTCCTTTCAGCGCCGCGTCGAGGCCGGGCACCGCGCCCCAATCGGACATCACGAAGCCCTTGTAACCCCAGTCCTGCTTCAGCACGCGGTTGAGCAGCCAGTCGTTGGCGCACGCCTGTTCGCCGTTGACGCGGTTATAGGCGCACATGACCGATCCGGGATTGCCGATCTCCATGCCGATGCGGAAGGCGAGCAGGTCGCTTTCACGCGCCGCGGCCTCATTGATCTTGGAATCGACGAACTTGCGCGCCGTTTCCTGCCCGTTGAGAGCGAAATGCTTGATGGTCGAGATGATGTGATTGGACTGGATGCCGCGGATCGCATGACCGGCGAGCGTGCCGGCCAGCAGCGGATCCTCGCCGAGATACTCGAAATTGCGCCCGTTGCGGGGATCGCGCATCAGATTGACGCCACCGGCGAGCAGCACGTTGAACCCCTTTGCGCGAGCTTCGCCGCCGATCATCCGGCCGCCCTCTTCGATCAGCGCATCGTTCCAGGTCGATGCCATCGCGAGGCCGGACGGCAGCGCGGTCGCGCCGTCCTTGCGGATGCCGCCGACGTAGGACACGCCGAGGCTCGCGTCGGTCTCGCGCAGCGAGGGCACCCCCAGTTGCGGCAGGCCGGCGACATAGCCCGCACCGGGAATGGCCTCGGGGGGCAGCGGTTGCGGATTGGGTCCGAGCGGTAAGGGCATGATGCCGTGCGTCAGGACGGTCTTGTCCGCAGCCTTCATCCTGGCGAGTGTCGCGGCTGCACGGCTCGAGGCATCGTCGGCAGGGGCGTCACGGGCGTCCGCCACCCCGACACACACGGTCACGGCCAGCGCGGAACAAAGCAACAGCGAGCTAAGGCGGGTCATTTGGATCTCCTGTGATGGGGCACGTACGGCATCAGGTGCCGGTGCACGCGAAGCGGTCGGGATCGGTGGCGTCGCCGCCCTGGAACACGGCCCGACGTGGGAAAGAGCATAAGGGACGTCGTCGACCGCCGGTATCGGCGGCGATAAGGCGGTCGGGCGCCGTGCCCGCCTCGACCCAGCGTTCGATCGCCGCCTGCGCGTCGAAGCGGTTAAATCCGTCCCCGCCGCCGCAATGACCCATTCCGGGGACGAGAAACAGCCGCGACCAATCGTCGCCGCCCCCAGTCCGGCGGAGGAACGCGCGGCGCTTCGCCAGCGTGTCGAGTGGCGAGACCACCGGATCTGCGAGCCCGTGATATTGCAGCAATCGGCCGCCGCTGCGGCGAAAGGCACGCAGGTCGGGGTTGGTCGCATCGATCGTCGCCGACAGCCGCGCCTGCACCCGCGGGAGATCATGCGCGGTGTTCCACGTCCACCAGCTCCACGCCGGATCGGAAAAGGCCCAGATGCGCCAGAAGTTCGTACGCGCGGGCTGTCGCGGGTCTTCGGGATCGGCCCAATACGACGCCCATCCGCGTTCGCTGCCCGGTAGCCACGGAAAGGTCAGCGCGGGCCGGCCGCGTCCACCAGCCGCACCTGCGTACATCGCCTGTCCCGCGGCGACCTGCGCCGGCGACAGGCAAGCCTTGCCCTCGCCCGGATGACAGGCGAGCGCCGCCGGGCGCGGGCGGCAGGTCAGCGGATCGTCGAGCCAGGTGTCGCCCGCCAGTCCACCGGCCTTGCCGCCGTTAGCCGCACGGCACGACGTCAGCGAATGATCGGCCAGCAGGGCGAGCGCGGCGGGGTCGAGGATCGGATGCGCGTCGTCGCCACGGCGATGATTGGCGAGATACTGCCAAAGGAAGGCGGCGTTCAGCCTGACGCGATCGGCCCCCGGTGCGCCCGCGACGATACCGTCGAAGTCCTTTGGAAAGCGCTGCGCCTCCATCATCGCCTGGTGCCCGCCCGTCGAGCAGCCGTTGAAATAGCGGTGTGCCGCCGCACGGCCGTAGAAGCGCGTGGTCAGCCGCTGCGTGGTTTCCGCGGTCAGGTGCACCGCACGCCAGCCCCAATCGACGATTGCCTGCGGACGCCCTCTAGAGAAGTCGGGATCGTCGCCGCTGTGGCCGGTGTCCGTGGCGGCGACTGCGCTGCCGCGCGCGACTGCCTGTGCCATCGCCGCCTCGGGCATCGCGGAGGAATAGCCGCCGTTGCCCAGCATCTGGAACCGGCCGGTCCAGCGTGCTGCCGACGGCAGCCGCAGTTCGAAGCCGATCGCCGACCCCGCCACCGGATGCAGCGTGCCTCGCACGCGGCAATAGCCCGCCTCCACCGTCTCAGCCACGAGCTGTGCGCCGGGATCCCTGAGAGCGCTACAGGCATCGCTGGTCGCTGCGCCAGTGACTCCGGTTGCCAGCACCAGCGGCATCAGCAGCCAGGCTCTAGCGAAGGACATCGCTCGCCTCGGCTTCGCGCACCAGTCGCGCTGCATCGTCGGGCAACAGCCAGCCGGCCGTCACCTGCTCGGCGGCGACGGTCCGCACCCGTGCCACGAAACCGGCATGATCGGTATAACGCGCCGCGAGCGACGGACGCGGGTCGTGCGCCGCCCGACGCTCCGTCTCGGTGCGGGCGAACGGCACGAAACCACCGACGAAGCCGCAACCGCCGCCCTTGCCGTAACCTGTCGCCAGCTCGTTCCAGCCGGTGTAGGTGCCGATCGGCACCAGCAGCTGCACCGATGGCACCCCGGCCGTTTCATTGCCGTCGGCGTTCACCCGCGGGACAAGCGACGGCATGACCCGGCGTAGCAGCGGCGGCTGGCGGGTGATGACGCCGGACAGGTCGCGATAATGCAGGTCCGACCCGAAGTCGTAGTCGACGAATGCGTTGAGCTTGCCGTCGGGCGTCGGTGCGCCCACGATCCGGGGCCAGCCCATAGCCGCGCCGGTCGGCGCGACCAGATCGCCTTGGGCCAGCATCGGATAGCGGCTCGCCGGCGGCGGCACGTCGCGCGCAACCCAGTTCCCCAGCGCGCGCAGCACGACCCGCCGCGTATCGGAGGACGGATTGGGGTTCCACGCCATCGTGCACAGCGGCACCCCCGGTTCGCCGGCAACCGGGAAGCCGCCCCGCGCCGATCCACCGTGCGTCACGCCGGGAAAATAGTAACGACGCACCTCGGGCGGCAGCGGCAGGTCGGCACGCGCATCGGTGCCGACCAGATCGGGCGACATGCGCAGCCCCCAGAATTCGGCCGCGCCGAACGTCTCGACGATCTTCGGGCAGGTGCGATCCGCGCGGCAGCGATCGAGCAGGCTGCCGACGCCACGCCCCCGCAAGCGATCGTCGTAGCGCGCCCACCACAGCACGCCCTCGCTCCCCGGCTCGTAGGCGCCTGCCGCGCCGCCGGGAACGCCGAAGCGGATGTTGAGCGGCACCTGACGGGCCGCGATGTTTGGATTGGCGCCGTCGAACACCCGACGCCCCGCGCCATCCGCGTTGAAGCCGAGCGCGATCAGGCTGCGCACGAAATTGCCCGACTGCGAGGTGCCCATGACGATCGACCAGCGAACCATTCCCGCGACCGGATTGGCGACGCCCGCATCGTCGCGCGTGCCGAACTTCAGGAAGGCATTGAGATCACGCACGGCGGCAAAGCCGATGCCGAGCACCTTCGGGTCCTTGCCCAAGTAGACGAGCGTATATGCATGTGCCGGCGCAAAGCCGCCGCGCACGCAGAGCTGCGTCGGATCCGGTCGCCCGGGAAAGGGCATCGTCCGGCAGTCGGCAAAACGCCAGTCGGCCGCGGCGACTGGCACGCGCGGGGCATCCTCCGCGGACTGATGGAACAACTGCGCTTGGCGGGTATCGAGCGTCACGGGCGCGGGACGCCGGGTCGGCCGGCCGATTCCGCCGGCAATCGCAACGCTCCGCGCGTCCGACGCGATGTCGGCGAAGCGTTGCAGCACCGGCGCGGTCAGCGCTTCACCGTGGCGGCCGTAGGCTGTCGGCGCATCGAGCGTCTGCACACCCGGCTGCGCGGCGATATCACCTTGCCAACCGCTCACCACGCGAACATCGCCGTCCGCGTCGGCGGCGACATCGCCGTTGCCGCGGTTCGGTACGTCATACCAAAGAAAGCCGCTGGCCCGAGTCGGGTCGGTGGGCAGCGCGATCGCGAAAGTCGCGCCATAGCCCACCCGGCCGTTCGGCAGCCGTCGTGCGCCGGCAAGGTCGGTGATGATCCGGTCGCGGCGATCCGCGGGATCAACCTCGCCCTCGTAGCGGCCGCGCAGGATGAGATAGGCGGGCGCGCCCGGCCGCACCGGCGCCACCGCCTTGCTCGACGCGACGTACAGCCGCGTCAGCCGCGCCTGCGCGCTGCCGGGCGTCAGCGCCAGCATAGCGGCCGCGGCGAGCAGGATTCGTCGCGTCATACCCCGGCTCCCTCGTCCAGCGACAGGTCGAGCAGTTGCGCACCCAGAGTCTTGCCGTGCGCGTCGAGCGACAGCGACCGCGTCACCCCGCCGGCCAGCGCACCTTCGAGCACGAAATTGAGCGCGCCCAGTTCGGGCAGCACGTAACGTGTCGCGACCCGAACCGACAGCGCCGGCAGATGCGCGACTACCCGTTCCAACGTCACCATCCGTTCGATGAGCGGGAAGTCGGCCAGGGCATAAGCGATGACAGAAATCTGCGACGTCTCGCCTTTGTCGCCGGTGCGCAAATGCGCGATATCGCCGAGCAGCATCTCAGGCCTCCACCAGCGTCACGCGGGGCGTCACCAGATGCGCCGGGACAAGGGTCGAGGCGACGGCGACGACCGATCGCACGCTGCGCACCACGCCGCCGCCGCCGAACGGCCCGTTGGTGTAGAGCGCCTCCACCTCTGCCCCGACCACGTCGGCCGCCTTCTCGCTCCGGGCGCGGCCGGCGACGCGCAGTCGCACCTCGCGCGGGTCGTGACCGTCGCCGCGATCGGTCCGGTCGACCGCATCCACGCCGATCACATCGCATCGAAGTTCGTCGAGGGTCGCGCCGATCAGCGCCAACCGCTCGCGCACGATGTCCCCCGCCAGCCGGGCGCGATCCACGGCGCCCGGACCGGCGTAGGAAATCTGGCCCTCGCCGATGTAGCCATCGTCATAGCCGATCGACACCTTCAGAGTGTCGGGGCGCGGACGGCCGTCGCCGCCCGCCACGGCGACGCGATCCGTGCCGACCTCCGCGAAACGCACGCTGCGGAAATCGGCGACGACGTCCGCCTGAAGATAGGCGGCGGGATCCAGGATCTCGTAGAGCAACTGTTCCTTGCACCCGGGAATCGTCACCTGACCACCCGAACCGGCAACCTTCGTCAGCACCGCGCTCGCGTCACGAACCACCTCGGCGAGCGGAAAGCCCAAGCGGGCAAGACCCGGAACCTGCTTGCGCCGGCCATCGGCAAAATAGCCGCCGGTCAGTTGCCCGGCGCATTCGAGCAGATGCCCCAGCACTGTCGCGCGCCCGATCAGCGGCGCATCGTCCAGCGACCAGCCGAACGCATGCGCCAGCGGGCCGACGAACAGAGCCGGGTCGCCGACGCGCCCGGTAATGACGATCTGCGCACCCTGCTCCAGCGCCGACATGATCGGTGCTGCGCCAAGATACGCGTTGGCGGAGATGATCGACGGCAGGTCGGCACTGCTCCCCGCCCGATCGAGCAGGGCAAACGGCCGGGCGGCTATGATGTCGAGCACGTCGTCACCGGTAACGGCAGCGATGCGCAACGGCCCCAAACCCATCTCGCGCACCAACGCGGCGACGGCATGGGCCGCCCCGATCGGATTCGCGGCCCCCGCGTTGGTGACGATCCTCACACCGCGCTGTACCGCGGCGGGCAGGACGCGCTGCATCCGATCGAGCAGCAAAGAATCGTAGCCCCCCGCCGGATCGGCACGCCGCGCGCCCTGCGCCAGCGCGATCGTCCGTTCCGCCAAGCATTCGAACACCAGAAAGTCGAGCGCACCCTGCTCGACCAGTTCGAGTGCGGGCTCGATCCGGTCGCCGGCAAAGCCCGCGCCCGCGCCGATGCGGATGACGGTTGGCGATGTCATGACGGAAGGATCCCAAGCAACAGCGCCGCGGCGACCATGACGAGGCTCGCGGCGAACAACCAGGGAATGGCGAAACGCTGGTGCGCGCCGAGTTCGATGCCGCTCAGGCCGGCGACAAGGAACGTGGCGGGCGTCAGCGGGCTGACGGGAAAGCCGGTCGTCATCTGGCCCAGCAGGGCGGCCTGGGCGACGTGGATGCCCGGCGTCCCGAACGTGTCAGACACGTGCGCGATCACCGGCAGCACGCCGAAGTAGAAGGAATCCGGATCGAACAGCAAGCTAAGCGGCATCGCCAGCACGCCCATCGCGATCGGCAATCGCGACCCGATGGCGTCGGGGACGTGCGCGGCAGCGGTCTGCGCCATCGCGGCGATCATGCCCGACCCGTTCATGATCCCGGTGAAGGCGCCTGCCGCCAGCAGGATGCCGGCCATCATCAACGCGGCGCGGGCGTGCGCGTCAATCCGCTCGCGCTGCGCGGTTGCGTCGGGATAGTTGATCACCAGCGCCGCCGCGGTGCCGATCATGAATACGACGACCGGCTCCATCAGCCCCGCCACCATCACAACCATGACGATCAGCGTGAGTGCGACGTTGAGCCAGAACAGGCGCGGCCGGCGCAATGCGTCGTCCGCGCTATCCTCCGCCCCATCGGGAGCGGGTGCCGCATTGCGGCGCCCCGCCGCAGCAGGCAGCGCGACACCCGCGGCCAGCCGCTGCTCCTCGCGCCGCCCCAGCCACCAGGACGCGGCGAAGACGAAGACGAGGCCGACCGCTTGCACCGCAATCATCGGCGTGAACAGCGCCGCCACCGGCACCTTCAACGCCGCCGCCGCGCGCAGCGTAGGGCCGGTCCAGGGGAGGAAATTAACGCCCGCCGCCATCGAAGCGGTACAGGCGAGAACGCGCCGGTCCATTTCGAGCCGGTCGTACAAAGGACGCAACGCGGGGATCGTCACGAGGAAACAGACCGCGCCCGATCCGTCGAGGTGGATCAGCAGCGCGAGCAGCGCGGTGCCGAGCGTGATCCGGCTCGGCCGCTCGCCGACCAGCCGCAGCACCGCATCGACCAGCGGCGTCAGCAGCCCGGCATCGGTCATGATCCCGAAGAACAGGATCGCGAAGACGAACATGCCCGCGACCGGTGCGATCTTCTCGATGCCCGCGACGATATAGGCCGGCACCGCACCGCCAAGCCCGGCGACCGTCGCGGCGACGACCGGCACCAGAATCAACGCGGCGAGCGGCGAAATCCGGTTGGACAGGATGAGCGCGAGCAGCGATCCGATCGCCAACGCGCCGATGAATGCGAGCATGATCCTCCCCGGTGCCGGTCGATGCCGGTGACACCAAGCATGCGGGTGCCGCTGCCATCCATCAACTAGAAATGTCTGATCGATCGATCAGCGAAACGAATGGATCGACGGCCGTGTGGCGCCGATGCGTCAGCCGCGCGGAAAGCGCAGGAAATGGGTGCGGAACGCCTCCACCGCCGGAGCCAGCGTTCGCGCCAGCGGGTGCGCGATCCCGATCGTGCGCTCGATCACCGGCGCCTCCAGCGGCCTAGCGGCTATGCGGTCGCGCTTGAGCATCCCCAACGTCGATTCGGGCAGTGCCGTGATCCCCAGCCCCGCCGCGATCATTGCGCCAACCGTCGCCAGTTGCGTGCATTCGTACAGGCCGCGCACCGCGACGTCGGCCTTGTTCATCGCCGCATCGGTCAGCTCGCGCACGCTGCTGCGCGGCGCCATCGCGATGAAATCATGCTGGGCGAAGATCTGCCAGGTTGCAGGTTCCGGAACGTCGAGCGCGCCGTTCGCCGGGACGACGAGCACCAGCCGATCGTCGAACAGCGGATCGAAGTGAAACCCGTCCGCGCTGGGAGGCGTGGTGATCGCCAGGTCGACCTGCCGTTCCTGCATCTGCTGGTACAGGTTGCCCGAAAGCTGATCGCGCACGATCACCTCGACCTTGGGATGGGACTGCAGGAACGCAGCGATGGCCAGCGGCAGGTCGCCCGCCGCCACGGAGGGCAGCGCGCCGACGACGACGCGGCCTCGCTCGCCCGCGAAATTCTGCGCGAGTTCGGAAAAGGCGTGGTCGAAGTCCGCCGCCAGCCG
Source organism: uncultured Stakelama sp. (assembly GCA_964419295.1). Taxonomy (GTDB): domain Bacteria; phylum Pseudomonadota; class Alphaproteobacteria; order Sphingomonadales; family Sphingomonadaceae; genus Sphingomonas. The sequence goes on from CAYQPM010000004.1 coordinate 12,028, forward strand.
TTCGACGATCGGCAGCAGCGCCTCGCCTGCGCTGGTCAGGCGGACGTTGCGGGAATCCCGGTCGAACAATCGCGTGCCGAGCTGTTCCTCGAGCAGGCGGATCGTCCGGCTCAGCGCCGGCTGCGACACGTTGGTCAGCCGCCCCGTCTCGCTGAAGCTGCGGTTGTATGCGACCTGCATGAACAGGCGCAGGCTGGACATGCTGGGAGCGCGGCGCATCGTCATGACGTGCCCAAGCCGTGCCGTGCGGTCAACGCGCATGTGCCGGCGGCGGAGATAGGCTCCCCGCAGCCGGCGCACGGTCGATCGTGTGCGATCACTTGCCGCTCATCGGCACCTTTTCCAGATCGGCGTCGATCGCCTTCAGCTTGGCTTCGGTCAGCGTCGGCACATAGGATTGCAGCGCCTCCAAGGTGACGCCGCGGGCCATCGCGATCTGCGGGCTGCTGACCACTTCGGGGATCTGGCGCACCAGCACCGCCTTAGCGGCGGGGTTGTCGAGCAGGGTACCGAGCGGGGTCGTCAGCGAAGTATAGTGACCCGACGCCAGCGCCTGCGCCATGCGTGCCTTGCCCGTCTCGATATCCGCGCCCCACGGATCCTTCCTGGCCATCGCTTTGCCGTCGGCGCCGAACTCCATCAGCTGGTCGCCGCCGCGCGTATAGCCTGGCCAATTGGGAAGGCCGCCACCGTTCGGATTTCCGGTCTTGGCGAAGTTGACGATGTAGCGGCTGATCGTCTTCCCGACCTCGATGTCCTTCGCGGTGGTGCCGGCGCCATATTTGATCTTCGTCGTATCGAAGAAGAACGGGATATCGGTCGCATGCTGCGCGCCCGGCTTGCCTACCGAATCGGCGACATAGGAGAAGCGATACTCCCATACCGGCACCCCCTTGTCGGCGATCGCCGCCGACGCCTCGCGGGCACCTGCGATCATGAAGCCCGACTTGCCGCCCATATCGGCGTCGGTTGCGCCGATGACGGCCGGCACCCGCGCAAAGCGGTCGGCGGCATAGGCGTCGCCCAGGTTCACCACCACCATGCCGTCGACGAACGGGCCGGTGTTGGTGGGCGGCCCCGCCTTGGGCTGGAACATCTGCATCATGCTCAGGCCGTCGGTCACCTGTTCGGCCGAAAGGGCGCGCAGCTTGGCGAGCGCGTCGGGCGCCGCCGGATCGATCTTTTGCGAACGCGCGAAGTTCTCGCCGATCTGTTCGACGTCGGCGAGCGTCTTCTTGTCGGACTGGCCGTTGCCGCCAGACATTACGAAGGCCTTGGCGAACAAACCCCGGGCTAGCGGCGAGGTGTTGAGCATATGCACCGACATGCCGCCCGCACTCTCGCCGATGATCGTCACGTTGGCGGGATCGCCGCCGAAACGGGCGATGTTGCGCTTCACCCATTCCAGCGCGGCGATCTGGTCCATCACCCCGTAATTGCCGATCCGGCCGCCATCGGCGTTCTGCTTGGTCAGCTGCGGCAGCGCGAACGTGCCGAAGCGCCCGACGCGATAGTTGAAGCTGACGAACATGACCCCCTGCTTGGCCATGTTCGCACCCGAATAGGTCGGTGGCGACGCACCGCCGTTGACGAAGCCGCCGCCATAGATCCACACGATCACCGGCAGCCTGGCGCCCGCAGCCGCCGTCGCCGGCTTCCAGACGTTCGCATACAGGCAGTCCTCAGCCGGTGTCGTGCCTAGCGGCGCGGCGTCGCTCGGGAACGGCACCTGCATGCAGTCGTGGGAATAGGTCGTCGCCTCGCGCACGCCCTGCCAGGCCGATACCGGCTGGGGCGCACGCCAGCGAAACGCGCCGAGCGGCGGTGCCGCAAACGGTATTCCCTTCCAGCTGGCGACACCGTCATCGATGGAACCGCGCACCTGCCCGCGGTCGGTCGCGACGATCGGACCGGCGTTCTGGGCGGTAGCGGCGAGCGGACTGGCCAGAGCGACGGCCACGACCGTCAGAAACAGGCGATGCGATGTCATTGTAACTGCACTCCGAACGAACTTGATGGTCGGGAATTGACCGGATCAGAAGGCCTTTGTCACCTGGAAGGTGACGACGCGGCCGAAGATATTGGCGTTGGACGGATCGAAGGCGCCGTAGTTGCTGCCCGCCTGCGTCAGGACCAGCGGCGGATCTTCGTTGGTCAGGTTCTGGATATTGGCGCTGAGGCGCAGGCCGCCCAGCACGCCGCTGGACTGCGGCACCGCATAGCTGACGCCAAGATCCACCGTCTTCCACGAGGGCACCTTGCTCTGCTGGCGACCGGTGATCGGGATCGTGTTGGTGTACGATCCAGTGTAGTTGAAGAAGGCGTTGACCCCGAAGCCGCCGAACGCCCAGCCGACCTGCCCGCGTCCGCGCAGGCTGACCGGATAGTAATAAGTGTCGAGCACGTCGACGGTCGCCCCGCCCGACACCTGTTGCAGCGACTGATTGAGGATCTTGGTCAGGCTGGCGCCCAGGTTCCAGCGGCCGAAGCTGGTTTCGAACTGGTACGAGGTCTGGAAATCCAGCCCGTCCTGCGACGTGGTCGCGGCGTTGGCGCTGCGCGCGTCGAGGATGACGCCGACCGTGCACGCGCTGAGAATAGGGGTGTTATAGAGGGCCGGATTGGCGGCGATGAACCGCGCGAGGACCGGATCATAGGTTGAAGGGTTCCCGTTCACGCAGCTGGCAGGATTGTTCACCGGGGTGATATACTGGCTGTAGAGCGCAGCATTTTGCGGGTTCGACAGGAAGAGGCCGACGTTCTGGCCGATGATCTGGTTGGCGTAGCGCGTCTTGTAATAGGTCGCACTGAACTTGAACCCGGACCCGACCGGCTTGACGTCGAACCCGGCCGACCAGGTCGTCGCGGTTTCCGGCCTGAGGTCGCGGTTTGCGCCCAGCAGGATGTAGGTGCTGCTGAACCCGGGATACAGAAGCGCGATGTCGGGCCGGCCCGAGGCGTTGGCGAACGGCAGGCCGATGACGGCTGACGAGTAGTTCTGCGGATTGGTGTCGGTCAGCGCCGGCGCACGGAACGACGTGCCCCACGATCCGCGCACCGACAGGAAGTCGCTGACCGTCCAGGTCGCGCCGATCTTCGGATTGGTCGTACCGCCGAAGTCTGAATAATTGTCGTAGCGCACCGCGGCATCGACGTTCAGTTCCTTCACCAGCGGAATGTTCATGCCTTCACCGATCAAGGGCACGAACAGCTCGGCGAATACGCTGGCGGTGCTGCGGTGCGTCGTGCTGTCGTTGGTGATCGCGAAGCTGTTGTTGGTCCGGTTCGCCTCGAACGCGTTGTTGCTGCCGTTGCGCAGGTGCTGGCGGTTGTAGGCAAGTTCGCCGCCGAAGGCGGTACGAACTTCGCCGCCCGGAAGACTGAACAGCGGGCCGTCGAGCTTTACCACCGAGTCGACGAACGTGTTGTACGAGAATTGCGTGTTGGTGCCGAGGAAAGTTCCGTATTGAGCCGCCGTGAGCGGCGTCGACTGATACGGGTTGACGCGCCCCGCCGTAATCTCCGCCGCCAGCGCGGCGCCATTGGCGTTGTTGTCGAAGTTGCAGATGCCGCATGTCGAGTCATGGGCATAGGTGAAGTAGGTGTCGACGTTCCACTTGTTGGGCAGATGCCCTGTAAGGCCACCGGTGACGCTGATCGTTTCCGTCGGGTTCTTCGTCACCGAAGGACCGCCGAAGAAGGTGATCGGATTGACCGCCACCGTCTGCGCCAGCGCGCCGCCGCAATCCGCGTTCGCGGCGGACGCCGACGCCGGTGCGCCGCTGACGTAATAGGGGCTGCCCTGACAAACGAGCACGTTGTTGCCGACGCGCGAATTGCCGTAGCTGCGGCTCGACGTGTCACGCTTCGTATAGGATGATTCGAGATACATCGACAACGACGGCGCAAGATCCTGGTTGAAGAACACCGCCGCTTGGTCGCGCTTCTGTCGCCCCAGAAAGTCAGTGTAATCCGACTGGTCTACCAGGTTCGCGCCTTGCTTAAGCTGCCCGAACGCGACGCCGGGACGCGTATCGCCGGGGATCGAGTAATAGCTGTAGGGCACGCCGTTGCCGCCTACGATCAGCGCCGGCGACGACACGCCGAGCGTCGCATTATTGGCGCGTGAATCGAGCCCGCCGAGCGGCGTCAGGTCGCGCCGCAGGAACTTCGATCGGCCGTTGGAAAACGGTCGACGATCCTCATGATCGTAAGTCACGATGATGTTGCCGTTGCTCCAGCTCTTGCCGGCCGTCAACGAACCACCCCAGACATTGTGATAACGATCGAACGTGTCCCGGCCCGACACCTCCAGCCCGTCGAAGCGCTTGCGCAGCACGTAATTGATGACGCCCGAGATCGCATCCGAGCCGTAGATCGCCGAGTTGCCGTCGCTCACCACCTCGATCCGTTCCAGCGCCGCGACCGGGATCTGGATGGATTCGGTGAAGGTGCTCGCTGCGCCGCTCGGCACGACCCGGCGTCCGTCGACCAGGGTCAGCGTCGCCGACGTGCCGAGGCCGCGCAGATTGATCGCGCTCCCCTGGGTCGAATTGCCGCCGTAGCCGGACGTGCCGCCCTGCCGGTAGACCGGACCCGAGCCGCCCGAATTCGGATTGTTCTGCACCTGCGGCAGCGTCTGCAGCACGTCGTTGACATTGGTGTAGCCGGTGGCGAGCACCTGCGAACGGTCGATCGCCAGGGTCTGCGAACCAACGGGCTTGACGCCGGATATGTTGGTGCCGGTGACGACGATATCCGGGGTCGCCGCATCGGTGTCGCTGGCTGCGGGCTGTTCTGCGGTCGTCACCTGCGCGCCCGTGGTAGCGTCCGCCTGGTCGGCGGCGGTCGGCGCGGGTGGTGCGACCGGTACGTCGCTCGTCGCCTGCGCCGGCTCCGCACCGGCCGCGATGCCCCCCGTGCCGGCGGTCCCCGCCGTACCGGATGTCTGCTGCGCCCATGCGGGCATCGCCTGAGCGGCGATCGCCAGCGCGATCAGACTCGTTCCGCGATGGATCAGGCGCGATTGGACCTTCATGACTTCCCCCTCCTCATGAGGGCGTAGGCCGCCCTCGTTTGCGCGACCTCTGTCCGGCACCGGCGAGGCGGCGCTCGGCGGCGGGTGGATCACCGCGTCGAACCTTCGTCTCACCCCGGCGCACCGCAGGTCGATGAAGGCATGCTTGCGGCACTTCGAGCTAACAGGAAAATACAATTTGCCGATCGACCTATCTGCTTGAGGCATAGATCGACTGCTGCCACCCATACGCGTAGCGCATTGACCGATCAGGACTTTTGAATGGACGCGGTCGCTCCGATCCGCATGGTGAGGGCTACGGCATCTTGCAGGAATGCCGGACCGCGACTGCCAGCGGCCGAGACGAACGGGGAGGATACATCGCCATGACGACGCCACGCACCGGAGCCGCCGTGATCGGCGCGTTGCTGATCATGACCGGCGCGGTGGCTACGACGCCCGGCTTGGCCAGGCCCTCCGCTCCCGCTCCCGCCGCAGGTCAGCCGTGGATGGACGCATCGCTCGCCGCGCGCCGCCGCGTTGCGCTGCTGCTGCCGCAGATGACCCGCGACGAGAAACAGCAGCTGGTGCAGGGCTTTTTCGCGACGGACTTCCCGCCCAAGGGCTTCAAGGCACCGGCAGGCGCGCGGAACGGTTCGGCGGGTTACGTGCCGGGCATTCCACGGCTCGGCATACCGTCACAATGGCAGGCCGATGCCGGGATCGGCGTCGCCAGCCAGGGCGGCGCGCCGCGTAAGCGCGAACGCACTGCCCTCCCGTCCAACATCGCGATCGCCGCGTCTTGGGACGTCGCGCTGGCGCAGCGCGGCGGTGCGATGATCGGGGCCGAGGCGCGCGCATCGGGCTTCAACGTGCTGCTGGCGGGCGGCGTCAACCTGGCGCGCGAGCCGCGCAACGGCCGCAACTTCGAATATGGCGGCGAGGACCCTCTGCTCGCCGGAACGATGGTGGGTGCGCAGATCGCGGGCATCCAGTCCAACCACGTCATCTCGACGATCAAGCACTACGCCATCAACGATCAGGAAACCGACCGCAACGCCGGCAACGCGATCATCGACGAGGCCGCTGCCCGCATGTCCGACCTGCTCGCCTTCCAATTGGCGATCGAACGGTCGAACCCGGGTTCCGTGATGTGCTCCTATAATCGCGTCAACGGGCCGTTTGCGTGCGAAAACCCCTGGTTGCTCACCGACGTGCTGCGCCGCGACTGGGGCTGGAACGGTTATGTGATGTCGGACTGGGGCGCTACCCACTCGACCGTCCCCGCAATCACCGCAGGCCTCGACCAGCAGTCCGGCTATCCGTTCGACAAGGAGCCGTTCTTCGGCGCCAACCTGACTTCGGCGCTGGCGTCGGGCGCGGTATCCGACGCGCAGCTCGACCGGATGGCCGGCCACATCCTGTACGCCATGTTCGACCACGGCCTCTTCGATCATCCGGTCACCGACGCACCGATGGACCTGCCCGATGCCATGCTCGCCGATCATGCCCGGGTCACCGCTCAGGCGGCGGCGCAGGGCATGGTGCTGCTCAAGAACCAGCAGGCCGTCCTGCCGCTCTCGCCCGCGGTGAAGTCGATCGTCGTGATCGGTGGCCATGCCGACAAGGGCGTGCTCGCGGGCGGCGGATCCTCCCTCGTCTATCCCAAGGGCGGCAATGCGGTGCCGGGGCTCAAGCCCAGCTTCTGGCCCGGACCGATCATGTATTATCCGTCGTCGCCGCTCGAGGCGATCCGACGCCAGGCCCCCAACGCCCGCATCACCTTCGTCGATGGCACCGACCCAAAGGCGGCAGCGGCACAGGCGCGTGACGCGCAGGTCGCGATCGTCTTCGCCACGCAATGGGCGGGCGAAGCCTTCGACGTGTCGCTCGCCCTGTCGGACGGTCAGGACACGCTGATCCGCGAGGTTGCAGCCGCCAATCCGCGCACCGTCGTCGTGCTCGAGTCCGGCGGCGCCGTGCTGACACCCTGGAGCGGCGATGTCGCTGGCCTGATCGCCGCGTGGTTCCCCGGCACCGCCGGGGGCGAAGCGATCGCCGACGTACTGTTCGGGCGCACCAACCCGTCCGGCCACCTGCCGATCACCTTTCCCGCCAGCGTCGATCAGCTCCCCCGCCCCGATAAACCGGCCGCCGGCGATGTCGCCTACACCGAGGGCGCGGCAGTCGGATACAAATGGTTCGATCGCCAGCAGCGCCGGCCGGCCTTCGCCTTCGGCCACGGCCTGTCCTACACGACGTTCGATTATGGCGGCCTACGCGCAGTCCGCAACGGCGACGGCGCCACCGCGACCTTCACGGTGCGCAACACCGGCAAGGTCGCGGGCAAGGCGGTCGCGCAGGTCTATGTCGCCGGTCGGGGTTGGGAGGCCCCGAAGCGGCTGGGCGGCTTCGCCACTGCCATGCTCGCGCCTGCCGGATCGGCGGCACTCAGCGTCCGGATCGACCCACGCCTGTTCGCCACCTATGACGAGCGCGCACGTCAGTGGCGGATCGCCGGCGGGCCTTACCAGGTGATGCTCGGCGGGTCGTCGGATGCGCTGACGCAAACGGTTACCGTCACCCTTCCCGCCCGCACGCTACCCGCGACCTGGAACCCCACGCGACAATGACCGCAGCGGCGCCACCTCGGGCAAGCGAGCCCCACAGCGGTCGTTCGCCGCGCGCTGTCGCGTCCCCAACTTTGAACACCTGTTCACGCCGTCACCGCATTAGAAAACGGAAACGGTAGACGGCTTGGACAGCCGGCCGGCGAGGTCGTATGAGCCCTCTATGTTCCCGGTCAGCTTGCAGAACGGCGGTCGCGCCGCCTCGGTCGCGGACGCGCCTGAGGCGGTTGTGGATGCGCCTGACTTCGTCGTCATTGACGTGGAGACCGCCTGCTCACGGGTCAGCAGCATATGCCAGATCGGTATCGTCGGGTTTCGTAACGGTCAGATCACGTTCGAGTACGAAACGCTGGTCGATCCGCAAGACCATTTCAGCAGCTTCAACACGCGCATTCACGGCATCGCTGCCGAACATGTTCTCGGGCAGCCGTGCTTCGCCGAGGTGCACGATATCGTCCGGCGTCATCTGACCGGACGCGTGACCGTCGCGCATTCTTACTTCGACAAGGGCGCCGTGGCCGCGGCCTGTCGCGTTCACGACCGAGCGATGGTCGACACGACCTGGCTGGACAGCGTGCGGGTGGCGAAACGAACCTGGCCAGAGTTGCCAAGCCACAAGTTGAACGTCGTGTCCCGCCATCTCGGCATTCCCCTGAAACATCATGACGCCCTCAGCGATGCACGTGCCGCGGGAATGATCGTCGTGAAAGCCATCGAGCATACGGGAATGTCGCTCGCGGAGTGGCTGGCGCCTGCCACTCGTCAGCGGGTCGCCCCCGCCCCGCCGCCGGCCGCGACCGGGCCGCTCAAGGGGGAGCGGGTGGCGATTCTCGGCGAGCCCCGCAACGGTCCGCTCGCTCGCCGGATCGCAGCGAACGGTGGCCGCGTCGTGTCCGGGGTGGGGAGTACGACGACAATCCTCGCGGTAACTGGAGACGAGCCGTTCGGGTATGTCCGTTACGAGGCCCGGTATCGGAAAGCAGAAGAGCTTCGGCGGTCTGGCGTCGCCATCAGGATCATGTCTGAACCTCAACTCATCCGCGAACTCACCGAACTCGCCTGACGGCTCGGTACGCCTTGGGCACGTCACAATCCTGAAAAGTCGTCCGGTGCCCAGGGTGTGGCCCGGTGCATGATGCTGTCGAACAGATCGGAGGCGAGGTGGTTCGCAAGCCACGTCTTCAGGCAAGGCAGAGGCTGTCCTTCGAACCAGTCCCGATCAACACCAGCGAACTGCCTGACGAACGGCATGATGGCGGCATCTGCCAGCCCCCGAACCGATCCGCAAAGCTGGCCGGCGCCCGCTAAGCGTTCATCAAGGTCATGGAGAAGGTGGAGGCCGTTTTCACGGTGACCTTCGGGGTCCGAGCCGTAACGATCCGGATATTTGTATCGGTCGAGGTGATACTTGAACAGGCCGTCGTTGATGGCGATCAGCGCCGGGTCGTCACGCGTGAGCCAGCCTTCGGGATCCCTAGCTTCCAGGGCCCAGCGCATGATCTCCAGACTTTCGTCGATGACCGCTCCATCAGCCGTCCGAAGTACGGGTACGGTCCCCTTGGGCGAGGCCGACAACATCGCCGCCGGCTTGTCGGCAAGCCGAACTTCGCGAAGCTCGTAGCGGGTGCCGCTCACAGCCAGAGCCAATCGTGCCCGCATCGCATAGGGACACCGACGAAAGCTGTAGAGGACGTGGTCGGGCATCATAGACCTATGCTGCCCGATGCCACGGGATGATAGTCCTGCGCCCGGCTCTCCCCACCGCTGAACATCCAAATCCATCGATGCCCGTGCATGATAGCTGTCGGTTCCTGAAGCCCTCACGGGCATCGGCAGCGAGTTGTGCAGCCTGCCTCGTCAGCCGACCGCCGCATCGACCCGTTTGCAGACGTTCCGGAGCATCTACCCGCTGCCCCGCTTCGGACGCCTGTTCAGGTCCGGGGCGGAGGGCCATCGCGATCGTTCAGGCGCCCGCCCGTGCTGCCGCAACCTCTCGTTCAGCCTGGGCGAAGCCATAGCCAGGAACGATCTCACCTTTACGGTCAGCGATGTCGGACCAGTGTGCGACCGCCTGCTCGCCGGCATCGGCGGCATGGCCGACGTACTGGCCCTGCGTCAGCGTCACGTTGGCGGTGGCGACATGGCCGGCGCCTGCGCAGACGATCGTACGGGTAGGTGCATCATCGCCAACCAAGGCGAGCAGCACGGGCGAGACGCGATCGGGCGCCAGCATCGCCAGGCTTTCCGCATCCAGCACGCCCTCGGTCATCTGCGTCGCGGCGGTGGGGGCAAGGCAGTTGACGCGGATGCCGTACTTCTCGCCCTCGATGGCTAGCGTCTGCATCAGGCCGACCAGCGCCATCTTCGCCGCGCCGTAATTCGCCTGTCCGAAATTGCCGTACAGACCGGAGGACGAGGTTGTCATGACGATCCGCCCGAACCCTTGGTCGCGCATCGTGTCCCACACCGCCTTGGTACAGATCGCCGCACCGATCAGGTGAACGTCGACCACCGTTCGGAAGTCGGCGATCGTCATCTTGCCGAAGCTCTTGTCGCGCAGGATGCCGGCATTGTTGATGAGGATGTCGATACGTCCCCATGCGGCGAGCACGGTAGCGACCATCGCGCCGACCGCCGCTTCGTCCGTGACCGATGCGGCCACCGCCATGGCGGTGCCGCCGCTCGCCGCGATCTCCTGCACGACGCGCTCGGCGGCATCGGCCGACACGTCGTTCACCGCCACCCTTACGCCGCGGCCCGCGAGGTAGAGCGCATGCGCCCGGCCCAATCCGCCGCCGGCTCCGGTGATGATCGCCGTCCTGCCGTCCAACCCCATGGTCACTCTCCTGATTACGTTCGTTGGGGCGAGCATGACCGACAACGCCGACCAATTGCAATGATATTCATTCATACGTGAGTGTGCATTGACACGCACATCCGCGTGCCGCATCCTCGCCGCATAAGCCACGACACAGTGGGAGAGGCAATGACGGTCCTGAGCAGTGCGGCGGCGTCCGATCCGCCCGATCCCGATGTGCGCGTCCCCGATCCGCGGGCCAGCGCCTCGCCGAGACGGCGGCGGTCGCGACATCCCGGCATCGTGCTGGCCATGCTGACCTTCGTCTACGTCCTGAACTTCCTCGACCGTCAGCTGCTCGGCATCCTCGCCAAACCGATCCAGGACTCGCTGCATATCACCGACGGCCAGTTGGGGCTGATCGGCGGGCTGTATTTCGCGATGTTCTATTGCTTCATCGCCATCCCCGTCAGTTGGCTGGCGGACCGGACCAGCCGCGTCGGCGTGCTGACGCTCGCCTGCGCGATCTGGAGCGCGGCGACGATCGCCTGCGGCATGGCGCGCACCTATCCGCAGCTGGTGGTGTCGCGCATGGTGGTCGGCTTCGGCGAGGCGGGCGGCGTGCCGCCCTCCTACGCGATCATCACCGACACGTTCGCACCGGGACGGCGCGGCGTCGCTTTCGGCATCTACAACCTCGGGCCACCGATCGGCGCAGCGCTGGGTATCGCGCTGGGGGCGACGATCGCGACGCTGTTCGACTGGCGCGACGCGTTCGTCGCGATCGGCCTCGTCGGCATCGTCGCGGCGGTCGCGCTGCCGTTCGTCATACCCGAACCGGCGCGGGGGGCGGCCGATCCGGGCACCAGGGCGACGATCGACAAGGCACCGTTCTGGGCGACGCTGCGCGCCTTCTTCGCCAATCCGGTGATGACGCTCGCCGCGTTCGGCAGCGGCGCGACGCAGTTCGTCACTTATGGGCTCGGCAATTTCGCCGTGCTGTTCCTGATCCGGGAAAAGAGCATGACGCTGCCCGAAATCGCGCTCTGGTATGCGCTGGCGATCGTGATCGGCATGGGCGGCGGCATGATCGCGTCGGGCCGGATCATCGACCACTTCAGCCGCGGATCGCGCCGGGTCTTCGCGATCGCTCCCGCCGTGTCGCTGGCGGTGTCGATGCCCTTCTACATCGCCTTCGTCTGGGCGCCGACTTGGCCGCTGGCGCTCGCGTTGCTGACGGTCGTGATGTTCTTCAATTACTTTTATCTCTCCTGCTCGGTAACCTTGGTGCAGGAGGAAGCCGTGCCCAACCAGCGCGTGCTGGCCGGCGCTTTGCTGCTGCTGGTGATGAACTTCATCGGCCTCGGCCTCGGGCCAACCTGGGTCGGCGCTGCGAGCGATCATTTCGCCGCCGTCGGCGCGACGAACCCGCTGCAGCTCGCTCTCTACACACTCACCCCATTCTACGTCATCGCGATCGGCCTGTTCCTGTGGCTGGCGCGGACGCTGCACCGTCAGGAGACGACGATATGAAGACGATGCTGACCGCGCTGGCGCTGGCGAGCGCCGCACCCGCCCTTGCTGCCGTACCCGTCGTCGATGCCCCCGCCGGCAAGGTGAGCGGCACGACCGACGGCGGCTTGCGCGTGTTCAAGGGCATTCCCTATGCCCGGCCGCCGGTCGGCGACCTGCGCTGGAAGGCGCCGGTGCCGCAGCCGCGATGGACCGGCACGCGCGTCGCGACCGATTTCGGTGCCGCCTGCGTCCAGCCGCAGGCCCCCAACGCCACGGTCTACTCGGGCGTGACGCTGCCGGTGAGCGAGGATTGCCTGACGCTCAACGTCTGGACGCCCGCTCACGCGAAGAACGCACCGGTGATGGTATGGATACACGGCGGCGCGCTGGTGAGCGGGTCGAGCCGCGAGTCGATGTACGACGCCAGCAAGCTCGCGGCGCGTGGTATCGTCGTCGTCTCGATCAACTATCGGCTGGGCGTGCTCGGCTGGCTGGCGCATCCTTGGCTGAGCGGCGAAACCCCGCGGGGTGTGTCGGGCAATTACGGCCTGCTCGACCAGATCGCCGCGCTCACCTGGGTGCGCGACAATATCGCCGCGTTCGGCGGAGATGCCCGCAACGTCACCATTGCGGGCGAGTCGGCGGGCGGGCTGAGCGCACTCTATCTGATGACGTCGCCGGCGGCGCGTGGCCTGTTTTCGCAAGCGATCACGGAGAGTTCCTACATGATCTCGATGCCCGAACTGCGGAAGCCCGCGTTCGGCCTGCCGGCGTGGGAGAGCGGCGGCGCGCTGCTGACCGGTGCGCTCAAGACGCCGGACCTCGCCAGCCTGCGCGTACTCGACGCGCAGGCACTGACCGATACGGCGGCGAAGCTGGGCTTCGCCCCGTTCGGCGTCGTCGATGGCGCGGTACTGCCGCAGCAGATGGTCGACGCGTTCGACCAGGGAAAGCAGGCGGCGGTGCCGGTGCTCGCCGGCTTCAACCAGGGCGAAATCCGCTCGCTTCGCATGCTGGCACCCAAGCCACCCGCGGACGCCGCCACCTACGAAGCGACGATCCGCGCGAAATATGCCGACCTGGCCGATGCGTTCCTGCGCCAATATCCCGCTGCCGATTATCAGGAGAGCATCCTCGCGACGACGCGCGATGCGCTGTACGGCTGGACGGCGGAGCGGCTGGTCCGCAAGCAGGCCGCGCTGGGCAAGCCGGCCTATCTCTATCTGTTCGATCATGGCTATCCGGCGATGGATCAGGCCGATCTGCATGCGTTTCACGCCAGCGAATTGCCTTATGTGTTCGGCACGCAGACCAAGACGCCGCCGCGCTGGCCGAAAATCCCCGCCGCGGCGGGCGAGCAGGCGCTGTCGGAGGCGATGCTGGATTATTGGGCGAGCTTCGTGCGCGACGGCCGGCCGGTCGCAAAGGGCGGCGCCACCTGGCCTTCCTATGGGCAGCAGCGCAACTACATGCATTTCGCCGCGATACCGGAGGCGAAGCGCGACCTGTTGCCGGGCATGTTCGCGCTCAACGAACAGGTAATGTGCCGCCGCCGGGCGACGGGGACGATCGGCTGGAACTGGAACGTCGGTCTCGCCGCGCCGGCGATGCCGCCGGCCGTGGCTGGATGCGAGTAAGCCGCGGGGGAGGTCCAGCCTGCGGCTAGCCCTTCCGCGACTCACATAGCGCCAGGAAACCCGCCGCCATGAACCGCGCCATCCGCGCCTTGATCGCGGCGAAATCGTCCGATTTGCACAGCCCACCGGACAGCTTGTCGATCCGCCCGGTCCGCCCCAGCGACAGCATCAGTCCGCCCGTCACGAAGTGATAACCCCAGAACAGGTCCTCCTCGGCGCAACCGGGCAATGCCTGTTTGAGGATCTGGATCAGTCGCAGCACGACGGCGTCGAAATGCGTGTCCATCAGGTCGGCGCCCCATTCGGCCGTGTTGCTCATCTGCGCACCGAGCATGCCGAAATTGCGCCAGCCGATATCGCCGTTACCATAAAGGTCGAGGTCGGCGTCGAGATAGGCGTGGAGCGCCCCCTCGACCGTCGGCTTGCCCGCCGCTTCGCGTTCATAGGCGTCCAGCGTCGCCAGCCGGCGTTCGATCGTCACCGGCGCCCGGCGGCCGATGACCGCGTCGAACAGCTCTTTCTTGTCCTTGAAGTAATAATGCAGCAGCGACTGATGGACGCCGACCTGCTGCGCGACCTCCTTCAGGGTCACGCCGTACAGGCCATGCTTGGCGAACAACGCCTCGGCCGCGTCGAAGATCTGCTCCATCGTGGCCGCGCGCTGATCGGCCTTTTTCGTCGGGCGGCGTGCGGGGCGGGGGGATGCGTCGGTCATGTCGATCCCACCCATGGCCTCAGCCATGCTCGGCCCGCAAGCGCATCTTGTCGATCTTGCCGGTCAGCGCCAGCGGCATGGCCGCGACCCGGACGATCGCATCGGGCAGCCACCAGCTGGCGATCCGGCCGCGCAGGGCATCGAGCAGCGTCTCGTCGGACAGGCCGGCGCCCTGCCGCTCCTCCACCACCAGCACCGGCCGTTCGCCCCAGCGCGGGTGGGCGCGGCCGACGACGGCGACCAGCGCGACCTCTGGCAAGGCGCCGACGATCGCCTCGATCTCACCCGGATTGATCCATTCGCCACCCGATTTGATGAGGTCCTTGGCACGGCCGGTGATCGACAGATTGCCCGCCGCATCGATCCGCGCGAGGTCGCCGGTGTCGAACCAGCCTTCGGCATCGGTGGCGACCTCGTCCTGCCCGAAATAGCGCTCGACCGCGCTCGCGCCCTTGACCCACAGCCGGCCCTCGCCGTCGCGCTGGTCGGGCAACGGTGCGCCGGCCGCATCCGTCAGCCGCAGGTCGACCCCCATCGGCGGGCAGCCCGAAAGGCTCGACACGCGGACGGTGGCGTTGGCCGGCGTCACCGTGCCGACCGGCGACAATTCGGTCATGCCCCAGCTGGTCTGGATGGTGACGCCCAGTCGCGCCTCCAGCCGGTCCATCAGCGCCTGCGGCACCGACGATCCACCGAGCAGGATGCGCTGCAACGACGGCACTTCGCCGCCGGTCGTCTCCAGATGATCGACCAGCCCCAGCCACACGGTGGCGACGCCGGCCGCCACGGTCACGCCCTCGTCGTTGATGAGCCGCGCGAGGCTCGCCCCGTCCTGGTTGCGGCCGGGCAGCACCAGTTTGGCGCCGGCGGCCGGGCCAGCGAAGGCGAAGCCCCAGCCGTTGGCATGGAACATCGGCACCGCGACCAGCACAGCATCGCGCGCGGTGATACCGACGACGCCGGCGGCGAGGAGGTGGGTGGTGTGGAGATAGTTCGACCGGTGCGTATAGGTGACCCCCTTCGGTGCTCCGGTGGTGCCCGAGGTGAAGCACAGGCCGGCAGGCGCGTTCTCGTCGAAACCACCCCATGGCATCGGCGCACCATGTTCGGCGAGCAGGTCCTCCATCCGCCAGATCCGGGCATGCGTAGCAACGGGTGCTGGCGACGGCGTGCCGGGTTCGTCGAACAGCACGACATGCGCGATGGCAGGGCAGCGTTGCAGCAGGTCCTCGACCAGCGGCGCGAGGCCGGGACTGACCACCAGCACGCGATTGCCTGCCTGGTGGATCATCGCGGCCAGGTGGGCGGGTGCGAGGCGCGGGTTGAGGGTGTGGCAGACGATGCCGGTTCCCATCGCGCCATACCAGCATTCCATATGCGCCTGGCTGTTCCATGCGAGGGTGGCTAGATTGTCGCCGGCGGTCAGGCCCAGTGCGGCGAACGCACCGGACAGGCGGTTGGCGCGTTCGCGAAGCGCCGCATAGCCGATCCGTTCGCTGTCGCCATCGGCTCCGCCGCCGGTCACCACCTGGGTCATGCCATGCCATTTGGCTGCGTGATCGATGAACTTGTCGAGCGTCAGCGCATAAGGCTGCATCGATCCGGGAGTCATGGCGGGTCTTTCAGGGATGAGCCGTGGCCAGCACGAAGGAGCGGGCGCGACCACGGGGATCGCGCCCTGGCGGCATCAGAACTTGGTGCTGACGCGCACGCCATATTGGCGCGGTGCCCCCGCCAGACGGCGGATGCCGTTAAGCGAGCCGATGTAATGCTGGTCGGTCAGGTTGGTGCTGAAGCCCGCGATCGACCACGTGCCGTTGTCGAGCGTGGCTTGCGCGTTCACGATGTTGCGCGCCTTCAGATAGTCACCGAGCTCCGGGGTCTGGAACAGCGTGCCCCACACCGAGCCGATATGCGCGTAATCGACGCGCGGGGTCAGCGTGAAGCCATCGGCGAGCGTGATGGCATATTGCGCGCCGGCGCTGAGCGTGAACTTCGGTGCATAGGGCTGACGACGTCCACCGAGGTTAATGCAACCCGATGCCGACGCCGGCCCGACGACCGGATCGCAGGTGCCCGTCGTCCCCTTGCGTGGATCGCGCGCAAAGAACTCGCCGAGTTCGGACTTCGAGATCGAGGTCGAGAAGTCGAACAGGAAGTTGCCGAACGAGCCCTGCGCCGATGCCTCGAAGCCGTACAGCTTCGTCGCATTCGGCACGTTGAAGATCGACGTGAAGTTCGGCGTCGCCGGATCGACGATCAGGACCTGGAACTTACGATAGCTATTGTAATAGCCGCCGACCTGCGTGCGCAGATGGCCGTCGAGCATCGTTCCCTTCCAGCCCAGTTCGTAATCGGTGACCTTCTCCGGCACGAACCCGCGCGGCGTGGTGCCGAACAGATTGGCGCCGTTGAGGCCGCCGGCCTTGGTCCCGGTTGCGACGAAGGCGTAGAAGAAGTTGTTGGGATCCACCGTCCAGTTCAGCGCCAGCTTGCCGTCGACGTTCTTGTCGGCGTTGAAATCGTGCTGGACCAGCACGGTCTTGAACGTCGGCAGAGCGCCGAGGAACAGCTCGATCGGATAGTTGACGTCGTTGCGCGACGTGGTGCGCGACCAGCGGCCGCCCAGCGTCACCTGCAGCGCGTCGGTCAGCTTGTAGCCGATCTGCCCAAACGCGGCGGTGGCGGTGTGCGGGTTGGTCCCCTCGATCCGCAGCGAGCGGACGACACCGGTCGGCGCCTGCGAGACATAGCCGTTGCCGACCGGGAATTCGTATTTGTCGAACTGGTAGAACCCGCCGATCAGCCAGGTGAACCGCCCGGTATCGGGCGAGATGATGTTCACCTCCTGCGACCAGACATGCTCGTTGGCGAAATCCTGGAAGGTCGCGCCGGCGGTGCTGGTGCCGTCGGCATCGATCGTTTCCTGGATCGTCCCCTTCTGGAAGCCGCTGATCGAACGGATCATCAGGCCGCTATCGAAGGTATAGCTGAGGTTGGCCAATATACGGCCGAATTCGTCCTGGCCCGACAGGAAGGCGTTGCTGCCCACCGTGAATGGATCGCTGGTGTTGAGGACCGGCGCTGCCGCGCTGCCGAAATAGGCCGGGCTGTTTGGGTAACCGCCGACGTTGATCTTGTTGTAATCGCCCTTCACCAGCAGGCGCAGGTGGCTGTCGGGCTGCCACAACAGGCTGGCGCGACCACTGATCGCGTTGAGGTTGCCGGGGTTGCCGGTCCACGGGCCGGTCACGGTGAAGAAGGTGTCGCGCTTTTCCAGATTGGTTGCGAGGCGGATCGCCAGCGTGTCGCTGAGCGGCAGGTTGATCGCGCCTTGCGCCTTCAGCTGGTTGTAATTGCCGTATTGCGCAGTGGCGAAGCCCTTTACGCTGTCGAACGTCGGGTTGGTTTCGGTGATGAACACCGCGCCGCCGGTTGCGTTGCCGCCGGCGAAGGTTCCCTGCGGGCCGCGCAGCACCTCGACCGACTGGATGTCATAATAAGGTTCGGTCTGGAAATAGCCGGGGAAGGTCGGCACGCCATCGCGATAGGTGACGACGCCGACGCCGACCGAGCTGCTGATCTCCGACTTGCCGATGCCGCGGATGTTGAAGCTGTTCGCCTGCCCCGAAGTGTTGACGGTCAGCGACGGGGTGGAGAACTGGAGCTGCTCGACCGTGTTGATGCTCTTGCGGACCAGGTCCTCGCCGGTCAGCACCGATGCGGCGACGCCGGTCCGTTGCAAGCTGGTCGAGCGGCGTTCGGCGGTGATGACGATGTCACCTGGCAAATCGGTGTCACCGGGAATGGCGTTCGGATCCGCAGCGTCGACCGGGTTCTGCGACGACACGGGCGTCTTCTGGGCGGCGGTGGCCGGGGCTTCGGCAGGGCCGACTTGGGCGTGGGCGGCCGTGGTCATCATGGCGATCACCGACGCCGACAGCAGGAACGTGCGCATCAATCATCCTCTCTGAATGTCGCGCTCTGTGGCGCGTCCAGCCCCTGACTGGCATCGAAACCGCACCGCTGTCAACTTTCATTAAATCGCTAGTGAGGATTATATCCGCGCGTCATAAGCGTGGCTGACGCAGCAGGAAGGCGCCGAAGCGCAAGGAGTGGGTGATGGTCGAGGCCAGCGATCCCGGTCACGCATGCGCCCGCCACGGACCCGTCGGCAGGGTTTGCGTCATGGCGGCGTCGATCCCCGTTGCGCTCGCCGGCGGTTCCCAAGATCGCGGACGGTCCGCACGACTTCTACACGGGCTATGTCGGACTGAGCTACACCGGCGCCTCTACCGCGCCGATCGATATCGCCGATTACATCTGGACCGACGTATTCGACCTTTAGGAGGACGAACATGCCGATATCACGATGACCGCCAAAAGAGGTCACTGCTAACACAGGCGTCCTTCTGTCGGACGGTCGCGTACTTTTACATTTTCGGCCCTCTGGGCAATCGATATACCCGAGTTACCACAACACGCTCATATTACAGCCGCCCCCCTTTAAACCGAGTAATAGTCGCGATACCATTCAACAAAGCGGGCAACCCCCGTTATAACCGGGGTCTGCGGTTTGTACCCTGTGAGATCCCGCAAAAGCGTGGCATCGGCCCAAGTAGCCGGAACATCACCAGCCTGCATCGGCATCAGGTTGCGCGTTGCCTTACGACCGATAGCCGTCTCTACTGCGTCGATGAACTCAGTTAGCTGAACCGGTTCTGAGTTGCCAATGTTAACGATACGCCACGGTGCAACTGGAGACAGGCTTTCGTTCTCAATTGCGGTATCGGAGCTGACAGGCCGTTTAGGCACAGAGTCGATCAAGAGGATGATAGCTTCTACAAGGTCGTCGATATAAGTAAAATCGCGCCTCATATCGCCGTAATTATAGACATCTATCGGATTATTTTCCAAAATAGCCTTTGTAAATTTGAAAAGCGCCATATCGGGTCGACCCCAAGGCCCATAAACTGTAAAAAAGCGGAACATCGTGATCGGAAAATTGAAAAGGTGTGCGTAGCTGTGTGCCATATTCTCGGTCGCTTTTTTCGTAGCGGCGTAGAACGACATTTGGTGATCGGCTTTGTCGACCTCTCGATAGGGCATCGTGGTGTTGGCGCCGAAAGCGGAAGAGGTAGACGCAAGCAACATGTGCTGTGGTGGATATGCACGACCAGCCTCAAGTAACTCAAAGGTTCCTATTACATTGCTATCGAGGTAGGCGCGCGGATTCTCTATGGAATATCGCACGCCGGCCTGCGCCGCCAGATGAATGACGACATCTGGCCGTTCATCTTTGAATACACTCATGAGAATGCCAGGCGTCTCGACATAGCTCTCGATCGAACGAAATTTGGTGAATTCGAGCAACTTATCCAAGCGCCGTTGCTTAAGCGATACCTCGTAATAATCGGTCATGGCGTCCAAACCGACCACACGGAATCCGTTGCGCAAGAGCCGCTCACATACGAAAGAGCCGATGAATCCAGAGGAACCTGTAACAAGTGCTGTTTTCATATTAGCGCCTCAATTTAAATAACATGCATTTACGTCAATATTATAAGCATGATTTCTGTTTTCAATGCGCACAATCGCGATTGTACTACAACTATTTCTAGACGCACTTATATAATTCACAGCTTTAAAACTGAGAATTATCTTTACCCATCCTCGGATCATGAACTACTACCCAACGCCTCGCCGTGATCCACTTCATAATACCTTGAATCGACGATCAGCGGAAATTATCCGAGTCATCCTTCATCAATGGGACGGATCGACATTCCACGGAGCCAGATCATGGCGGCGGCGAGATGGACGAAGCCGGTGAAGTGAACGGTGCGGTGGTCGTAGCGGGTGGCGAAACGGCGGAAATGCTTGAGGCGGCCGAAGCACGGCTCAATCTGGTTGCGATGCTTGTAGATGCCGGCGTCGTGCGGTTGTATCAGCCAGCTCTTGTGCCAACTCCCCGCCCCAGAGCGGAGCCGGCTCAAGCTACCGGACCGCCGGTCTGTGACTTCGGCTGCGTGAAGGAACCTTGGAACGTTTCCGGGTTGAGGCGACGAGCCGAAAATGATCGTTTGCAAGGACCTTTCCGACGGCACCGAAAGCTGGAAGCGACAGCATGATCACCGACGAGTTTGGTAGTGCTTGATCGCTTACCGACCGACGACCGTAGCATCGCCGGCTAACACCGACACGCGCAGCATCGCCACCGCGGCGAGCAGCAGCGCCCCGGCGGCGAACGCCAGCGTCCAGATCGGCTCGGTCGGGAAGAAATGCTTGGTGATCGACCCCATCACCGTTGCGACCAGCAACTGCGGGACAACCACGAACACGTTGAACAGGCCCATGTAGATGCCGAGCTTCCGCTGCGGCAGGCTGGAGGCGAGGATCGCATAGGGCATGGCGAGGATCGAGGCCCAGGCGATCCCGATGCCGATCTCGCTCGCCAGCAGCCAATGCGGATCGCGGATCACGAAGAAGCCGGCAAATCCGGCTGCGCCGCAAAGCAGCCCGACGATGTGCGTCCTTGCCTGCCCGATCTGCCTCGCCAACAGCGGCAGCAAGGTCAGCGCCGCGACCGCCGCGATCCCGTTATAGGTCGCAAACAGCACGTCGACCCAGTTGGCGGCGCGCTGGTAAAGCGGGCTTTGCGCGTCGGGCGCGTGGTAGAAGGCGCCGGCGACGACCGGCGTCGTGTTGATCCACATGATGAACAACGCCGACCAACTGAAGAATTGCGCGACCGCCAGCCGCTTCATCAGCACCGGCATACCGCCGAAATCGCCCACGATATGGCCGAGCATCCCCGCGCTCCGCCCGCCCCGCGCCCGCGCGATCGCGACGATGCTGGCGAGTCCATAGGCGATCAGCAGCCCGCCCAGCAGGTACAGCTCCTTCTCGAGGCGCAGGCCCGCAACCGCAGCGACGACCGCCGCACCTGCCGCGATCCACACGAGACTGCCGCCGAAGGGCCGTGCGGCGAGGACGCGCCGAACATGCCCATCGTCTTCGTCCGCCACGCCGTGGAACGCCGACATCTGCTCGGGCGAATATTCGCGCGTGGTCAGCACCGTCCACAGCACCGCGAGGAACAGCGCACCGCTGCCGAACCAGAAGGCGAAGCGCACCGTGTCGGGAATGCCCCCACCCGCCGCGACGTTCGACACGCCGAGGTGTTCGAGCAACCAGGGAAAGATCGATCCGAATACCGCACCCGCGCCGATGAAGGCGGTCTGCACCGCATAACCCGCGGCATGCTGGTCCTTGTTCAGCATGTCGCCCACGAAGGCGCGAAACGGCTCCATGGAGACGTTGAGCGACGCGTCGAGCATCCACAACAGCAACGCCGCCATCAGCAGTCCGGGGCTTTCGGGCATGAGCAGCAGCGCAACCGCCGCCAGAAACGCCCCGGCGAGGAAATACGGCCGCCGCCGTCCCAGCCGCCCCAGCCATGTCCGATCGCTCAGATGCCCGATCACCGGCTGCACCAGCAAGCCGGTCAGCGGCGCCGCGATCCACAGCGCGGGCAGATCGTCGAGGCTGGTGCCGAGCGACTGGAAGATGCGGCTCATATTGGCGTTCTGCAGCGCGAAGCCGATCTGGATGCCGAAGAAGCCGAACGAAATGTTGAACAACCCCGCCCAGTTCTGGCGCGGTCGAATGGCGGTCGGGGTCATGACACTCTCCGGTGGCCGTCCAGCGCGGCAGCATGGTCTGGGAAATTGCGCAGGCAACCGTCAAGGAACGCGTCGATCGCGGCGAGGTCGGCAACCGGGGCGGCGGGCCGCAGGCGGCGCGCATCGGGGAAGGTGCCGTAACCGGCGAACAGCACCTCCCACGACAGCGGCGCATAATAATCGGCAAGGCCGCGCGCCTCGACCACGGCGGCGACGTCGCGGCCGGTGAACCATGCGGTCATGACCGCCTTCAGGTCGTCGGACAGTATGTCGTTGGCCGCGCAGGTCCGCCAGAAGTCGCCCTCGCGGCGATTGAGGCGGTAGTGGGCGACGATATAGTCCCGAATGCCCTCGTATCGGCGCCCGATGGCGGCGTTGAACGCGTCACGTGCGTGCGTGTCGTGCGCGGCGATGAAGCCTTCCACCGTGGCCTGCACGATATGCAATGCCGTCGCCTCGAGCGGTTCGATGAAGCCCTGTGCCAGCCCGATCGCGAGGCAGTTGGCGGTCCAGCTCGTCTCGACCCGACCGACCTTCATCGTCAGGTGGCGCGCGTCGACGTCGGCGTCGAGCAGGCCGAGATGCGCGCGCAATTCGGTTTCCGCCGCGTCCGCTGACAGGTGGCCGGAGGAATAGACGTAGCCGTTGCCGGTGCGGGTGGTCAGCGGAATGTCCCACGCCCAGCCCGCCGACAGCGCGGTCGCCCTGGTCTGGACGGGCAGCCCGGCCGCGCGCGACGTCGGCATCACGACCGCACGGTCGGCGAACAGATTGTTTGCGAACGAGCGGAACGGTACGCGCAGCGCATCCTGCGCGATGACCGAGCGGAAGCCGCTGGCGTCGACGAACAGGTCGGCGACGACCGCGTCGCCGCCTTCCAGCATCAGCCGCGTGACATTGCCGTCGGTTCCGACCACGACCTCGGTGACCCGTCGCGACAGATGCGCGACACCGCGGGTCAGCGCGTGGTCGCGGAGCACCCCGCCGACCTTGTGCGCGTCGAAATGATAGCCGTAGCCGATGCGGAACGGGAAATGCGCGGGCGCGATCGGCGCGCGCGCCGCAGAAGCGAGGGCCGCGTTGAGGAAGAAGCGATCGGGGTGCGCCGGCACGTCCGCGCCGAGCCGCCGCGCCGCCGTGCTGGCGAAGAACGCGCCCTGCGTGTGCACGTCGATCTGTCCGGCGAAGGGGTGGAAATAGCCCGGCGCTCCCGCTCCGCCCCAGCCGTGGAAGGCGATCCCCGCCTTGTAGGTCGCGTCCGCCGCCGGCATCCAGTCCGTCTCGGCGATGCCGAGCGTGTCGAACAGAGCCTTCAGCTGCGGCGTCGATCCCTCGCCGACGCCGATAATGCCGATCTCGGGCGATTCGATGACGGTGATGCGGGTATTTGGCCACGCGCGGGCCATCAGGCACGCGGCCATCCAGCCCGCGGTGCCGCCGCCAAGTATCGCGATCGAGGCCGGGGGTGGCGTCACATCCGGCGGCCGGGCGCGACGGCCCGCCCGATCCTCATCGTCACCACGGCGCTGGCCCGGAGCCCCATAGGCGGCGGAAGAAAGGACAAGCGGCTCAATCCCTACCGTTGCAGACGCGTGGACGCCGGAACACGTTCGAAGCGACGGGGGAGCAGGCGCGGGTCACCCTGCGCCTACCGCCGACGCGCTTTGCCGGAGGCTACGAAGCGGATCGCCTGACCGCCGCCGGGGGCGAGCGCGAGTGCCATCGTATCGCCCTTCTTCACCGTCCGCTTTTCGATCGCGATCGCATGCCGGGCGGTGGTGCGGTAATCCGCACCCGCCCCATCGCGATAGATTTCCGCCGTATACGTCCGCCCCGCATCGAGGAAGTCGAGGCTGACGTTGAGTGTGCGCGCCGCCTCGTTGGTGATGCTGCCCAGATACCAGTCGTCGCTCGCGCGGTCCTTGCGCGCCACCGTCACGTAATCGCCGACCTCGCCGTTCAGCACGCGCGTGTCCGACCAATCGACCGGCACGTCGCGGATGAACTGGAATGCGTCCATGTGCTTGGCGTAGTTTTCGGGTGTATCGGCCGCCATCTGCACCGGCGAATAGATGACGACGTACAGCGCCAGCTGCTTCGCCTCGGTCGACAGGATCGCGCTGCCGCCCTGCCCCTCGAGGCTGAGCACGCCCGGCGTGAAGTCCATCGGACCGCCCAGCCATTGGGTGAAGAACATGCTGGGTTCGTGGTTGGGCGGGTTCTTGCCCGGCCAGCTGTTATATTCCATGCCGCGCCCACCCTCGCGGGCCAGCCAGTTGGGATAGGTTCGGCGCAGGCCGGTGTCCTTGACCGGTTCGTGGCTGTCGATGCCGACCCGGTACTTGGCGGCGGTCTGTACGACGCGAAGGTAGTGGTTCACCATCCACTGCCCCTCGTGCCATTCGCGCTTCTTCGTGCCGTCGGGATCGACCCGCTCAATCTGGCCGGCGTCGGTGACATAGCCCGTCTTGACGACCGGGATGCCGTGATCGCGGGCGTAGCTGAACGCACGGTCGAGCTGGCTGTCGTAATGGCTCGCCGATCCGCCCGTCTCGTGATGCCCGACGAGGTGCACGCCCTTCGCCTTCGCATAGCGATAGAGTTCGGCCGCGTCGAAATCGGGGGTCGGCTGGTCGAATTGCATCGCATTGCCGTTGCCGAACCAGTCGCCGTCCCAGCCGACGTTCCACCCCTCGACCAGCACGCCCGGAATGCCGTTGGCGGCGGCGAAATCGATATAGGTCTTCACATGCGCGGTGGTGGCGCCATGCTGCGGTCCGGTCGCCCAGCTCCATTCGCCCTTGATCATGTTCCACCACACACCGACGAACTTGGCGGGCTTCAGCCAGCTGACATCGCCCAGCGTGTTGGGTTCGTTGAGGTTCAGCTCCAGGTGGCTCATGTAGAGCCCGGGCGCGTCGTCCGACAGGATCACCGTGCGCCACGGCGAGGCGAACGGCGCCTGCCGCGTGACCTTGGGCGCACCCGCGCCGGGGGTCAGCGACGCCTTGAACGTATTCCCCTCCGCCCGTGCGAGGTTCATTGCGGCATAATCGACCAACGCCGCCTCGTGCAGCGCGGCGTGCGTGCCGTCCGCGAGTTTCACCGTCATCACCGTCTGCGCGGTGCCGACCGCATCCAGCGACGTCTTGTTGTAGAGATACTCTTCCCGATTCCACTGATACGCCGGCTTCCACCATGCGGTGCCATTCTGCGCGAAGGCGAATTCAGTCAGTTCGTCGGCGATGTTCGCCCGATGCAGGTTGGGCTGATCCGGGATCGCGTAGCGGAAGCCGATACCGTCGTCGAAGATGCGGAAAACGACGTCCATCTCGCGGCGCTGCCCGGTCTTCTCGCGAAAGCGCAGCGTCAGTTCGCTGTGGCGATCACGGATCGTCTTCCATTCGCCGAACGGCTGCGTCCAACTGCTGTCGCCGCTGTCCGTCGACTTGCCGATCAATTCCATGTTGCGCTCGATCTTGGGCGCATCCGTAAACATCAGCCCCAGCCTGCCGGGGTTTAGGATCGGCTTGCCACGGC
Organism: uncultured Stakelama sp.; assembly: GCA_964419295.1. Classification (GTDB taxonomy): domain Bacteria; phylum Pseudomonadota; class Alphaproteobacteria; order Sphingomonadales; family Sphingomonadaceae; genus Sphingomonas. Next base: position 37,564 of record CAYQPM010000004.1, read on the forward strand.
GGGTCACCGCATAGGTCGGGCGACCGTCGTTGTCGAAGGCGATGGTGACGACCACCGACTTGTCGGGCGAGGCGGCGGTCGCGACCGGCTTGAACGCCGGCGCCGGGGTCTGCGCCACCGCATCGGGGCCAGTCTGCGCGGCCGCCGATGCGGCGACCCACGCCAGCGCCAGCGCGGTGCCGATCCTGAAGCGCGTCATCATGCCTCTCCCATTCGTTGCGCGATCAATGCGCCATATGCGTCGAAATGCCAGCCTTGCGTCGCGCTGTCCGCGACCGGGCGCCAATCGTCGGCATCGTCGGGGACCCAGCGCTGCGGCTCGGCGGACAGGTTGAAGGCGCAGAGCAATGTTTCGCCCGGCGCCCGGCGTTCGAGCACCAGCATGGCGTCGTCCGCCACGATGACGCGGATGTCGCCGGTAAGCAGTGCCGGATGCCGTTTGCGCAGGGCGAGCACCTCGCGCGTCCAGTGAAGGGCAGCATGGGGATCGCGCTCCTGCCGATCGACCGCCAGCGCGGCATGATCCTCACCGATCGGCAGCCACGGCGTCGCGGTAGAGAAGCCCAGGTTCGGCGCATCGGCGATCCAGGGCATCGGCGTTCGCGCGCCGTCGCGCGAGAGCGTCCGGGGCCAGTTGGCGATCGCCTCGGGGTCCTGCAGATGCTCGAACGGCACCGCGACTTGCGTCAGTCCCAATTCCTCGCCGTAATACAGGAAGATGTTGCCGCGCAGCGAGGCGAGCAGCAGCATCTTCATCCTCGCAAAGGGTTCCCGCTGTTCCGGTGCGACCCAGCGCGAGATCGCACGCGGCGCGTCGTGATTTTCGAACGCCCAGCTTGGCCAGCCGACGCCGTCCGCCTCGGGCCACTTGGTCACCGCGTCGGCGACGACGCGCGGGGTGAGATCGGGCGCATAGAGAAAGTCGAACCCATAAGCGCTGTGCAGGCGGCGCCCCTCGGCCGTGAACATCTTCATCTCGCGGTCGCTGTCGGCGCCGCCGACCTCGGCCACGGTGAAGCGCGCGTCATAGCTGTCGAACAGCGCGCGGATGCGTTCGAGGTATCCGGGAATCGCCGCGTGGCTCTGGTTGTACGTATGGAGTTGATAGTCGAACGGACGGGTCCGGGGCACGCCGTCATCCTCCGGCGCGGGCGGATTGTCGCGGAAGGCGGGATCGAACATCATGAAGTTGATCGCGTCGATCCGGAAGCCGTCGATGCCGCGTTCCAGCCAGAAGCGCGCCACGTCGAGGAACGCCTGCTGCACCGCAGGGTGGTGGCCGTTGACCTGGGGCTGCTCCTTCAGGAAATTGTGCATGTAATATTGGCGGCGACGCGCGTCCCAGGTCCATGCCGGGCCGCCGAACACCGACTGCCAGTTGTTGGGGGGCGAGCCATCGGGCTTGGGATCGTGCCAGACGTACCAGTCGGCGCGGGGGTTGTCGCGGCTCTGGCGGCTTTCCTCGAACCAGGGGTGGCGGTCGCTGGTGTGCGCCCAGACCTGATCGATGATGATCTTCACGCCCAACGCATGCGCGCGGGCGACGAGCGCATCGAAGTCGGCGAGGCAACCGAAGATCGGATCGACGTCGCAATAGTCGGACACGTCATAGCCGAAATCGGCCATCGGCGACTTGAAGAACGGCGACAGCCAGATCGCCTCGACGCCGAGGCTGGCCACGTGATCCAGATGCGCGGTGATGCCGGGCAGGTCGCCGATGCCGTCGCCGTTCGCATCGGCGAAGCTGCGCGGGTAGATCTGGTAGATGGTGGCGCCGTGCCACCACGGACGCTCGGTCGCCTTCATCGTGCCGCCTTCAAGGCGCAGACGGCGTAGCCGAGTGGCGGCAGCATGACGGTGAGGCTGCCGGGCGCGGCGACCTTGCCGCAGCCGGTGCCGGCGATCGTGCTTGCGGTGGTCGCCTCCACATCGATCTCGACCTGCCGGGTCAGCGGCGTGGTCGAAGTGTTGAAGGCGAGCAGCATCTCGGCGCCCGTGACCGGATCGAAGCGCGAGATCGCGAGCAGGCCGGGCGTCTCTTCGCGGGCGCGCAGCAGCTGCCGGCCGCGGGTCAGCGCCGGGGTCGCCGTGCGCAGCTTCGCCAGCATCGCCGTCTGCCTGAACAGCGGATTGTCGCCGCCGAAGCTCTCCGTCGTGGTCGTCTTGGTCGTGCCGAGCAGGCGGTTGTCGTTGTAGCTGGCGACCTTGCTCGCGAACATGTCCTCGCGCGCGTCCTGGTCGTTGCCGTCGCTGACAAAGCCCTGTTCGTCGCCCGAATAGATGGTCGGCACGCCGCGCAGGGTCAGCAGCATCGCGTTCGACAGCATCACGCGTTGCAGGACCTCGGCATCGCTCGCCTGTGGGAATGCCTTGCGCACGAAGGTTGCGAAGCGGCCGTCGTCGTGGTTGCCGGTGAAGGTCGGCAGCTGGACGGCGCTGTCGAAGCCCCTGGCGTAGAGCGCGTCGCCGTCGAACAGCGCCTCGAACGCGTCGGTGCCGCGCGTGCCGGCGACGGTTTCCACCACCGCCTCGCGGAACGCAAAGTCGAGCACCGCGGGCAGCTTGTCGACGATCGTGTGCTGGGCGAGCACGGCGGGGCGGACATCGTGATCCGACACTTCGCCGAAGATGTGGAAATTGGGTATCCCCTTCGCCCTCGCGCGGGCTTCCATCGCGGGAACGAACGCCGCCCAAAAGGCTGGATCGACGTGGCGCGCGGTGTCGATGCGGAAGCCGTCGATGCCGTAGCGGTCGATCCAGCCGCCGAAGATGTCGATCATGCCGGCGAGCACACGCGGGTTCTCGGTCATCAGATCGTCGAGGCCGACGAAGTCGCCCATCGTCGAACTCTCGTTGCGGTAGGTCGTGTCGCCGCGATTATGGTAGAGCGTGACGTCGTTGAGCCACGCGGGCACCTTCACGGTCTTTTCCTTCGCGGGGACGAAGGGGGTGTAGGCGTAGGTGGGATCGGTCAGCTTCGCAAAGTTCGCGGCCGAGCGGTCCTGATCGCCGGTGAAGCCGGGATTGATCGGCGCGCCGGTGACGCCGCCGCGGCGCTGGTAGGGGTAATCGGCGCGGCTGCGATAGGGGCATTCCCGCTGGCCCACGCATTCGCGGTACTGGATCACGTCGGCGGTGTGGTTGACGATGATGTCCATGTAGACCTTCATCCCCCGGCCGTGCGCGGCGGAAACGAGATCGGCGAAATCGCGGTTGGTGCCGAGGTGGGGATCGACCGACGTGAAGTCGGTGATCCAATAGCCGTGATAGCCGGCGGATTGTTGGCCGGGGCCGCCCTGCACGGGCTTGTTCTCGAAGATTGGGCCGACCCACAGCGCCGTCGCGCCGAGCGACTGGATATAGTCTAGGCGCCTGATCAGCCCCTTCAGATCGCCGCCGTGGTAGAAACCCTTTGCGGTGGGATCGAAGCCGGTGACGCTGCGGTCGCCCTTCAGGCCGCCGCGGTCGTTGGCGGGATCGCCGTTCTCGAACCGATCGGGGAGCAGGAAGTAAATGACCTCGTCCTGCGGCAGGCGGGCGCGATAGTCTGCGGGCGAGGTCTGCGCCGGGGCCGCAGCGGTGGCGAATAGCAGCGCGAGCGCGCTTGCAGCCAGTCCCGCGGTCCTACGTGTGGCCAGCTTCAGCATGCATCCCCCAGATCGCGCGCAGCCGATCCGTCGCCGGCCGCATCCGACCCACCTTGTGCGGACCGCACGGCCCCAAGCCAAGCATAGGACATACGTATTCAGCGGCGCTATCGCCTTGCCCCCGCTTTGCTATACAGTCGCACATGGCCGTGAAGAGCAGAGGACGGGGATCGGGCGCGGGTGACAAGCCGCCGACGTCGTTCGACATCGCCGCGCTGGCCGGCGTGTCGCAGCCGACGGTCAGCCGGGCGCTGCGGGGGGACCGGACCGTCAGCGGCGCGACGCGGATGCGGATCGAGGCGATCGCGCGGCAGCTGAACTACAAGGTCGACAAGAACGCATCCTCGCTCAGACGCGGCCAGAGCATGACGCTGGCATTGCTGTTCTTCGAGGACCCGCTGGACGACGGCAGCTTCATCAACCCCTTCTTCCTGTCGATGCTGGGGTCGATCCTGCGCACCTGCGCGGCGCGGGGATACGACCTGCTGACGTCGTTCCAGCAGCTGTCGGCCGACTGGCACACCGATTACGAGGACAGCCGCAAGGCAGATGGGATCATCCTGCTCGGCTATGGCGATTACGAGCTCTACAAGGCGCGGCTGAAGGCACTGGTGGCGCAAGGCACGCATTTCGTGCGCTGGGGTTCGGTGGACGCGCATCCGATCGGGGTGACGATCGGCTGCGACAATATCGCCGGCGGGCGGATGGCGGGGGCGCATCTGATCGCGCGGGGGGCCAGGCGGATCGGGTTCATCGGCGATGCCGACGACCATTATCCCGAGTTCCGCGACCGCTATCGCGGGCTGTGCGCGACGCTGCGCGAGGCGGGGTTGCCGGTGCATCCGGGGCTCCACGCCGATGCGCTGTCGGTCGAGCAATCGGGCTATGACGCGACGAAGCGGCTGATCGCACGCGACCTGTCGTTCGATGCGCTGTTCGCCGCGTCCGACATCATCGCGCTGGGCGCGGTCCGCGCGCTGACCGAGGCGGGTCGGCGCGTGCCCGAGGATGTGGCGATCATCGGCTTCGACGACATTCCCGCCGCCGCGACGACACAGCCACCGCTGACCACGATCGCGCAGGATTACCGCAAGGCGGGCGAGGTGCTGGTCGATACTTTGCTGCGCCGCATCGCGGACCAGCCGACGGATACCGCGCTGCTTCAGCCGCGGTTGATCGTGCGCGCTTCGGCGTGACCTGAAAAGCGCACGAGCTCGTGATGCTGCCGGCTCGGCTGGTCCTGTTTGGCGTAACGGGCCCACTCGCCTACCGTCATCGCGAGCGAGCGCGGCAATCCAGGGCGTCCTAATCCGGCTGGACGGCGGGCCATCTGCCCCGGCCTGGCGCCTGCGTTGCCTTCAGCCCCTTGCCGCGCAATGGCGGGCGATCGTGTCGGCGTGGGTGGGCATGGCCTTTGCCTCGCGGCGGTAAAGCAGTTCGAGGGTTTCCATATATTCGCCAAGGTCGCCGGTGCCGATCTGGTCCGCGAGCGGGTGGTGGGCGGCGGCGTCCACGCCCTGCCCCGCCAGCACCTGTAGCCAGCCATCCTCGGTGAAGAGTTCCTCATGCTCGCGGGTGATCGTGCCGGCCTGTTGCCAGAGCGCGATCTTCGCGCGGAGCGTGTCTGGTAGATCAGCCTCGCGGCGTTCCTGCCAAAAGGGCTCGGAGCGGTCGTTCGCCCAGTAATGGAGGATCAGGAAGTCCCGGATGCGCTCGATCTCGAAATCCGTCTGGCGGTTGTATTCGTCGCGCAGTGCATCGGCGATCGGGAAAGCCGGAAGCAACTTCACCAGCCGCGCGATGGCGGACTGGATCATGTGAATGCTGGTCGATTCCAGCGGTTCGAGGAACCCGCTCGCCAGCCCCAAGGCCACGACGTTGCGGTTCCACGCGCGCTTGCGGCGCCCGGTGACGAAGCGGAGATGGCGCGGGTCGGCCTGTGCCTCGCCCTCGATATTCGCCAGCAGCGCGGCGGCGGCGGCGTCGTCGGACAGGTAGCGGCTGCAATAGACGTAGCCGTTGCCGGTGCGGTGCTGGAGCGGGATGCGCCATTGCCAACCCGCTTCGCGCGCGATCGCCCGCGTGTAGGGCGGCGGCGGCCCGACTTTGGCACTGGGCACCGCGACGGCGCGGTCGCAGGGCAGCCAGTGCGTCCAGTCGTCATAGCCGGTTTCGAGCGCGCCTTCGATCAGCAGGCCGCGAAAGCCGGTGCAGTCGAGGAACAGGTCGCCGGCGATCCGCTCGCCCGACGCGAGGACCAGCGCGGCGATGTCGCCGTTCTCGCCGTCGCGCTCGACGCGATCGATGCGGCCTTCGGTACGCTCGACCCCGCGATTGACCGCGAAGCGGCGGAGGTAGGCCGCGTAGAGCCCGGCGTCGAAATGGAAGGCGTAGGGTATCGCCGGGATCGCCTGTGCCGTGATCGGCCCGCCGCGATGCATGCGGCCGGCGCGCGCGGCGATCTCGTTGAGCGCATAGGCGTCGAGCGGCTTGGCGAGGCCGAGCCTGCGCGCACGCAGCCAGTAATGCTGGAAGGCGATCAGGCCGACGTCGCGGCCGACATCGCCGAAGGCGTGCATGTAGCTGTGGCCGGGCTCACGCCACCCATCGAAGGCGATGCCGAGCTTGAAGGTGCCGCCGGTCGCGCGCAGGAACGCGTCCTCGTCGAGACCCAACGCCTGGTTGAACAGGCGGATCTGCGGGATCGTCGCCTCCCCGACCCCGACCGTGCCGATCTCTTCGGATTCGACCAGTCGGATGCGATAGCCGCTCTCCAGCAGCCCCCCGAGGGCCGCCGCGGCCATCCAGCCCGCGGTGCCGCCGCCGGCGATGACGATCGTGGTGAGCGGGGTATCGGTCATGGCCCGAGCCTATCGAGAAAAAGGGCTGCCGTCACAAGACGACAGCCCGAGAGCTTCCGGGGAGGAAACGGGTTCGACCGGAAAGACGCGCAATCCATTCGAAGTCCGTCATTGCGCTCGGAGCGAAGCAGTCCAGGACGTCCCGGCCGGGCTCCGGCTTGCCGCGCTACGCTCGCGATGACGGGTCAATGGTCGGTCTTCATGCGCGCGATCGTGCCGATCAGAACTTGTAGGTGACGCCGATATAGTAATCCCGGCCGTAGCGCTGATAGTCGATGACCTGGCGCACGTCGTCGTTCTGGTAGGTGATGAACGGGCGATCAGTCAGGTTCTTCGCCTGGGCGAGGATCGAGAAGCCCTTGAGGAAGCCCTCCTGGAATTCGTAACCGACCTGCGCGTCGAGGATGCCTTCCGCCTTCGCCGTGCGGTAGGTCGGGCTGGCCGAGAGGCCGGCGACTTCGGCGAGGAAGTCCGACCGGTAGCGATAGTTGACGCGCGCCTGGAAGCCGTACTTTTCGAAGTAGAGCGTGCCGCTGGCCACCACGTCCGACAGGCCGGGCAGCGAGATCGGCGTCGGCTGGTTGGCGTAGACGATCCGCGAGTCGGTGTAGTTGCCGGTCACGAACATGCCGAACCCGTCGAGCGCGCTGGTCAGCGTCTTGAACGGCAGCGACAGCGTGGCCTCGACACCGAGGACTTCGCCGCGGCCGGTGTTGGCCGGTGCCGAGACGTTGCCGATCTGCAGATTGTTGCGCGTGATGATCTGCTGCTGCGCCGGCGTCAGACCGGCGAGCAGGCCGGAGAAATCATAGGCATAGGCGTTGTTCGGATCCACGAAGTCGGTGAGGTGCTTGAAGTAGCCCGACAGAGCGACATAACCGCCGCCGTCGAAATACTTCTCGAGCGAGATGTCGATGTTGGTCGACTGATAGGGGCGCAGCGCAACGTTGCCGCCGCTCGACGTGAACACCGGGTTCAGCGACGGGTTGGCGTTGTTCGCCTGGATGTTCGCGAAGTTGATGCTGACGTCCTGCGTCACGCGCTCCTGATCGAGGCGCGGACGGATCATCGTCTGCGATGCACCGAGCTTCACATAGCCGCTGTCGATCAGCTCGACCGAGAAGGTCGCCGAGGGCAGGACGTTGGTGTAGGTCGACTTCTGGTCGGCCGGCGCGATCGTCACGATTCCGTTGTTGACGCTGGCGATCTGTCCGGTGCCGCGCTGTTCGCTACGGACGACCTGCACGCCGAGCGCGCCCTTCACCGACTTGCCGCCGAGTTCGCCGTCGATGTTCGCCTGGGCGTAGCCGGTCCAGACATCCTCGGTCACGACATTGTCGCGGACGAGCGAAGAGGGACGGCCGTCGAACGCCTTGTTGAGCGCGTTGTTGTAGACGTACAGCGGGTCCCAGGTCAGCATCGCGGGGATACCGAGATAGGTCAACGGGATGTTGGTGCCGAGCAGCGCGGCGCTGGGCAGCGGAGCGCTGAGCGGGGTGCCGCTCGCCACGGTGCAGTTCGTGCCTGCGCCGGTCGGGCAGAGGAAATAGGAGGTATAGGCGCTGGTCTTCTGACGGCGGCTGTAGTTGCCGCCGACTTCCCAGCTCTTGACGATGCTGCCGTCGATATCGCCCTTCAGCGCGGCGCGCAGCGACTTGAGGTCGTCGCGGAACTTCGGCTGGTTGAGGAAGCCCGACTGGACGACCTGCTGCGTGCCGTTGTTGCCCCAGCCCTGCGGGTCGGTCAGCTTGAAGATGCTGGTGTTGGTGTAATCGAGTGTCGGGACGATCTTGTACGTGCCGTTGGCGCTCTGCGTCACCGTCACCTTGTCGGCGACGCCGCTCTTGGCGAAGCCGGTGCCAGTGTTGGTTTCGAGCAGGAAGTCGGTGCGGTCGGCACGGCTCCAGCTGGCATCGACGTTGAAGTGGAGGTTGTCGGCGATCTTGAAATCGTTGTTCCAGCCGAGCGACAGGTTCTTCGCGGTACGCTTGTTATAGTCGTTGCGCTGCACGGCGAAGACGTTGCTGAACGTCGTCGCGGTAGCGAAGCCGTTGGTGGTGGTGATGCCGCTCTTGACCGGGTCGGAGAAGCCGAGCGGAAATTCGATGCCGCGCAGGTGCTGCTCTTCGGTGAAGTGCGAATAGAGCGCGTCGAAGGTCGAGTGGAAACTGTCCGACGGCGCCCATTCGATCGTGGCGACCGCGCCGTAGCGGCGCAGCTCGTTCGACTGGACGTAGGGCTTCGCGCCGCCCAGCACGTACGGATCGCCGGCGGTGCCGCTGCCCGAATAGCCCCAGGCGTTATAGCGTTCGTCCTGCGAAGGCGTCTGCGTCGCCGACACACCGATCGCGATGCCGAGCGTGTTGTCGGCGAACTTGTCGATGTAGGTCGCCGAGGCACGATAGCCGTAACGCGACGAATCCGGGTTGAGGTTGTCGATGCCGTTCATCTGGCCGCGCGCGTTGATCGCGAAGACGCGGCCCGACTGATCGAGCGGACGCAGCATGCGCAGATCGACGGTCCCCGAGATACCGGCGGCGATCAGCGAGGCATTGGCGGATTTGTAGACGTTGACGTTGCGGAAGAATTCCGAAGGATATTGATCATATTCGACGCCGCGGTTGTCGCCGACGGTCACCTGTTCGCGGCCGTTGAGCAACGTGGTCGAGAAATCGGGGCCGAGGCCGCGGATCGACAGGCGCTGGTCGCGGCCTTCGAGGCGCTGCGCGGTGACGCCGGGCAGGCGGGCGAGGCTGTCGGCGATCGACACGTCGGGCAGCTTGCCGACGTCTTCGGCCGAGACGCTGTCGACGATCAGCGTTGAGTCGCGCTTGATCCTGGCGGAGTTGGCAAGGCTCGCGCGGATGCCGGTGACGACGATATCGCCATCACCGGCCGCGGCGTTGGCGGCGGTCTGCTCGGCTGCGGCGGCCTGGTTCGGCGTCGGATCGGCGGCAGGTGCGGGGGCCTGCGCGGTCGCGGCGGCAGGCGGGTTGGCGGTCGGCGACTGCGGGTTGGGCGCTTCCTGCGCGAAGGCGGCGCCGCCGGTCACCAGCAGGATGCTGCCGACCGCGACCGAGGTGGAGCGCAGGGCCGCACAGGCGCGCTTCGAAAACGTGGAATCGAATTGGGACACGATGTTCCTCCCCCAAAGATGGCGTCATGCCCCCTCCGCTACCATCGCGGGCGATCGGCTGACTGTTGCCGGCTTGTGAACGCAGCGGGTTTGGGAGTGAAGTCGGCCACATACGTATTCACAGGGACGTCACAATAGCCGTGCCTTTTATGCAACAAACGGGAATCGGCGCTTGTGGAGCCGGTTATCGCCTCGCATCGAGGAAGGTGTTGACGGTCAATCGCCCGATCTCGGGATCGGCAGCGAGCGCGAGATCCTCGGGCAGATGCGCGCAATGCAGCGTGTTCGAGCGATACAGGATCGCGCGGTTGAACCGCCCCTCATGCAGCGCGAGCCGTTCGAACACCGCCGTGTCGCCCGCGATATATCGAGGATCGGGTATGCCGTGCCGCGCCAGATCACCGTCGAGCGCGGCGCGATATACGGGCAGCCGTGCGGCGTCGATCGATTCGAAACCGGTCGTTCGGTGCCGGTAGAAGGCCGTGCCGCTGCGTTCGTCGGGCGACAGATAATGGAGCAGCGCCAGCCGCTGTGGCGAGACCTCGTCGAAATGCGGCAGCCGCTGGATCGGCGTCAATGCCGAAGGCGGCGTCGTGACGATCGAATAGAAGGCGTCGATCACGTTCAACCCGTCGATCCCGAACGCCGCCTTCGCGACCGGCTCGAGCCGGACGAGCAGATCGCGCAGCATCGCAGGCGCCACCATCGCCCGCACGCCGGGATAATGCGCCCCGATCGGCGCGAACGCCAGGAACGCCGCGTCGTCGCGAAACCGCTGTGCATCGGCGAAGTCATCGATCACCACCACCGGCTGCGCTTCGACGCCGTGGCATTCGATCGAGATGCGCCAGTTCATTCCGGCACCTTGCCATCGCCGGACCCCCGAAATCAATCGGTTGCCGTCATTCTGCCGCAAGCACAGTTCGCGACAGCATGCCGATCGCCTGCGCCGGTAACCGCTGCTCCGTTGCCTCGTACCACTCAATCGTCGCCTTCCGCTCCTCATCCATCAGCGGGGTGCTGTCAGAGCCACGTGGCAGGTGTCCGATCTGGGTGCTAGCGGCGGCGGATGAGCCGCAGATCGAGAGCACTTCCGCCGAGTCCATTTCGCCGGTTCAACTCCTCGCCGGAGGTGATCCGCCTGGTGGTGCTGATGTACGTCCGCTTTCCGCTGTCGCTGCGCAATGTAGAGGACCTGCTGTTCGAGCGCGGGATCGATGTCTGCCATGAGACCGTGCGGATGTGGTAGAACAGGTTCGGGCCGATGTTCTCAGGTGAAGTACGCCGCCGGCGGGTGAGCCGCATGCGCGGCTTTCGCCACTGGAGGTGGCACCTAGACGAGATGTACGTGAAGATGAACGGTGAGATGGTCTACCTCTGGCGTGCCGTCGATCACGAGGGGGAGGTACTTGAAAGCTACGTCACCAGGACGCGCGACAAGGCAGCTGCGCTCACCTTCATGAAGAAGACGCTGAAGCGCCACGGCGCACCTGAGGCGATTACCACCGACGGCTTGCGCTCGTATGGTGCGGCCATGAACGAGCTCGGAAACGCCGAGAAGCAAGAGGTTGGTCGCTGGGCCAATAACCGGGTCGAGAACAGCCACCTGCCGTTTCGACGACGCGAGCGAGCGATGCTGCGGTTCCGCCAGATGAAGACGCTGCAGAAGTTCGCTTCGGTCCACGCCAACGTCCACAACCACTTCAGCCTCGAACGACACCTCGTCGATCGACAAACCTACAAGGAACGACGCTCAGCTGCACTGGCTGAGTGGCAGATCCTCGCAATCTAGGCCGGATCGACATTCAGGATTCTCAAGCGGGCTGAAGGCTGATTCACAGGCAACCGTGTCGAGGCGCGGAGCGGGTGATGGGGATCAAGCGGTACGAGTTGAGTGAGGCGCAATGGTCGCGGATTGCGTCACTGGTTCCGGGGAAGGCGGCTGATCCGGGCCGAACAGCTGCGGATAACCGCTTGTTCGTGAACGGATGTTTGTGGGTGCTGCGTTCGGGCGCGCATTGGTGCGATCTGCCGGAACGCTATGGCAAGTGGAAGACGGTGCATCGGCGTTTCAGCCGCTGGTGCCATGCCGGCGTCTGGGAGCGTGTGTTCGAGGCGCTGACCGCCGACCGGGACAACCAGTATCTGATGATCGACAGCACCATCGTTCGCGCCCACCAGCAGGCAGCGACCGGAAAAGGGGGGCCACGGATCAGGCGCTGGGGCGTTCCCGAGGCGGACTGACGACCAAGATCCACATGCTGGCCGACACGTTCGGTCGCCCCTTGCGGTTTCGCATCACGCCAGGGCAGGCCAGTGATATCGCCTCCGCACCCCACCTGCTCGAAGGCCAGCGAGCCGGGGCGGTGCTTGCCGACAAAGCCTATGACGGCAACGACTTGCGGACCAAAATAGCGGGCATGAACGCCACGGCTGTTATCCCGTCGAAGCGCAACCGCAAGGTCGCCATCCGCACGACGCCAGCATCTACAAGCATCGCAACCAGATTGAGCGGTGCTTCGTCCGCCTCAAGCATTTCCGCCGTTTCGCCACCCGCTACGACCGACGCACCGTTCACTTCACCGGCTTCGTCCATCTCGCCGCCGCCATGATCCGGCTACCCTGAATGTCGATTCGGCCTAGGGCAGCGCCTGCAGCGATGCGAGGAAACACGCGTCCTTGCAACCGGAACACGCCCTCCTGCACGTGCCGGCATGCAAAGCGCACTTGGATCGAGTGCGGAAACATGTCGGGTGCGAGCCGCGCCGAGAGCCGCGCATCGCCTTCTCCGCCCGGCCGCTGTGCCTCTGCTTTGGTGAGCCACGTCGACAACGCGCCAAACATCTGGACGTAAGTGGGAAGGAGCATGTCGAGCAGCAACATGGCGCCTGTCTTCCGGCTTGGGCGAAGTGCGTCAAGCAGGAGCACGACGCGCGACGCGTCAGGCTGGTTGGACCCAGAAGGCGACATTCAGGCTGGCTTCGCCGCTTCTCCAGAGCCGACGTTCATTCATCTTGACCTGCTGCAGCTGAACCTAGCGAGCCTCGCCGCGTTTTCGATCTGAAGGAGAGGAAAATGGCGAACCTATCCGAGTCCGACCGCGAAATTGCCGGCGAGCAAGTTCGCCGAACCGGAAAAGAGGGCCTATTCGATCGAAGATGCTGCCCACGCCAAGAGCGCAAAGGCTCGCGCAAGCCAAGCGGTAAAAGCCGGGCGAATGTCGAAGGGCGAATAGAGCAAGATCGACAAAAAGGCTGACACGGTAATCGAGAAGGACTGACGAATAGTTGAAGCCGGAGTGGCTCGGGCGATGAGAACCCACGTCGAACGACGCTAACAGGCCCAAATTTGGTCATTCAGAGCACCGAAAGCGCTGCTTAGGAGCGGCCGTTCGTTCAGCAGCCATTGGGGAGTTAGAGCCTGTGCCCAGGTATCGCTCGACCCCATGCAGCCGAAGCGTGATCGCAATGTTGGGCGGATGGATCGTCAATCTCTGTCGTTCAGCTTCGTTGAACGAGCGGCCTTGCTCAACAGGTCACTGACGGCTGCGCGACCGACGACTTGACGGCTCACCGGCGTATGCATGCCCGCTTCGCCTAGACCCAAGTGCAGAGGTTCGCCGGTATGAGGGCGCGCGCCGGATCCCGCCGTTCCTTCATCACCGGTGTGGACGCCAGGAGTGTACTTAAGCCATGTCGGGTGCGAGTTTATGCGGTGTGCGGTACTGGCACTGGAGGAGGGTGGAACATGGAATTCCAAGACGTTGTTCGCGCCAGGCGCTCGATTCGTGCCTTTCGGTCGGACCCCGTGCCGCCGGAGGTGATCCGCGACCTACTACAGACGGCCTGCCTGGCGCCGTCCGGCACC
>CAYQPM010000005.1:0-46812 GCA_964419295.1 uncultured Stakelama sp.
AAAGCGACCCGCTCGGCACCGGCTATCACATCAGCCAGTCCAAGATCGCGATCGGCTCCGGCGGCTTCTGGGGCAAGGGCTTCCTGCAAGGCACGCAGAGCCACCTCGACTATCTTCCCGAAGGCCACACCGACTTCGTCTTTGCGACCATGGCGGAAGAATGGGGGCTGGTCGGGGGATGCCTGCTGGTCCTCGCCTTCCTGCTGGTGATCCGCTGGGGCGTGAACGTCGGTCAGCAGGCGAACACCCGCTTCGCCCGACTGACCGCCGCCGGCCTCGCCACGACGATCTTCTTCTACGTCGCGATCAACCTGTCGATGGTCATGGGCTTGGCGCCGGTGGTCGGCATCCCCCTGCCCCTCGTCAGTTTCGGCAGTTCGGCGCAGATGACGGTGCTGCTGTGCCTCGGCATTCTGATGTCGATCGACCGCGAAAATCGCCGCACCGCGCGCTGGTGACGGGAAAAACGCAGGCCCGCGAAAAAAGGGTTTGCATCCCGCCGATCGACTGCTAATTGGCCGCCTCCCGACGGGGCCGGCGCCTCTCCAAAGCGCCACCAGACAGGCCGGTCATGGACGCATAGCTCAGTTGGTAGAGCAGCTGACTCTTAATCAGCGGGTCCTTGGTTCGAGCCCAAGTGCGTCCACCATCCTCACTGCATAGAACGTACGCCCCGTGAAAAGTCGGTCGCGCCTGCCACCCCGGATGGCAGCGCCCGCGCTATATCCCGGTGCGGATCACCCTTCGCCACCGCCCGAAACCCTGCCGAACCGCCAGCCGTAGCCGTTCCTGCGGCTCACGCTCGATCGGCGGCGTCGATGCGATCCAAGAGGCGCTGCTGCTCCAGTCCGGCGTCGCTCGCGGCCCGCTCGACGGCAGCCGCGCGGTCGGCATATTCGTCGGCCAGATCTTCATGGGCGGTGCGAGCCATGCACGCGGCATCATCTGCGGCCGCACGCTCGGCGGCCTCCCGCTCGCGCAGGTACGCTACGTCGTCCACCTGAGGCCGCGGTTCGCTTTGGGTCATGTCAGTCCCTATCCGCCTTGTCACTCGTCGACGCGGTGACGCCGACGAATACCGCGATGCTTACGAGCAGCGCGGCGGCGTAGAGCTTACCGTGCGCTACCCCGCCTCCCGTTTGCGCTGCCGCCGGCTTGTCGGCCGTCGACGCCGACGTTGCGCTTGCTACGAGAGCCGCCGCCATTACCAAATTCATGAGCATCGCTGTTTCTCCGCCAAACACCGCCACAACTGCACGGTGAGGAGGTGATCGTCCGTTACGCGCGGCAAGGTGCGACCACCGGGCGATTCGCACAAGCGCGCCCAGGGCGTTCGATCCCCCGAAAAGAACCGCGTGCGGTTCACCTTCCACGATCCGCTGAGCGGCTGCGGACCAGTGCGACCACCGTGAGCACGCCGACGATGATCGCCGTATCGGCCAGCCAGTCCATGATGTCGCAGTCGCGATGGAGCGCGGGGATGGACTGCACGACCTCGATCAATGCTCCGAGAAAGCTCAACCGCTCTCCAATCCGCAGGAGGTCGGCATGCCGGTAACCCGCGCATGCGAATATGGTCAGTGTGCCGAATGCCAGCATGTGCTGGCACTTGTCACCAAGATTGGCGGCGATCATCGGAGGCTTGGGCAGCAGGGCCATCACGACGGCGGAGACGAGTGCAGCCCAGAACAGCAGTCGGGCCGCCTGCGTTACCCGCACTCGATGATGTGATGCCATCCGGTCCCGATAGCTCGAAATACGCTCCGGATCACCCTCCACGCCCCCTCTTCACGCTGCCTGAGCGGCCGAAAGACAGCCTGGCGCTCCACTCACAGTTAAGGCGGGGCGGTGGGCATGGCGGCAGGCAGGCAATGACGCCGGTCATTCGGACGACCGGCGCGGGCGTTTAGAAACCGCAGTCCTGACTGGTTGAGGGATGCGGAAGGTGCATCCACCATCCCCGCTTGCGCCCTGTCTGCGCCATGCCGCACCGCCGCTACTGGGTCGCCGCTACCAGTGCACCGATACGCCCAGACGGACGTTACGTGGCCGCAGCGGGGTCGTCTGATTGCGGGTGACGAGGCCGAACGGATTGCCGAACGCGAAACGGTTGGCGGTGGCGTTCGTCAGGTTGTCGATGCCCAGCGTCGCATCCCATCCGCGCCAGTGCAGCCCCGCCGACGCACCGACCGTCAGATAATCGCCCTGGCTGACGTCCAGCAGATCGCCGGTGCCCAGCACGGACCGTCCGACATAATCCGCCGCGACGCTCAATTCGGGGGTCACGTCGCGTCCTGACGGCCAGCTATAACCCAGCGCGACATGTGCGGCGAAAGGCGGTGTTTCGGGCAATCGCCGGTTGTCCTCACGCGATTGATCGGCGATCGGGCCGGTGACCAGGGAATAAGCGTAAAGCGCGGATGCATCCACGGTCAGTCGCGCGGTCGGCACCCAATCGATCGATGCCTCGATCGTCCGGATCCGCGCATTGCCAAGGTTGGTGGTGAACGGCGCCCCACGCCGGTTGAGCAGATCCGCCTGAATGCCCTTCCAATAGGCCGTCGTCGCGCTCACCGACAGGCCGAGCCCGGTGGTGCCGCTCCGCAAGCGCCGGACCCCGACTTCGCCCAAGGCGATCGAATCCGCGTCGTAATTGGCGACCCGGCCGATCCCCTGCGCCACTGCGAGGCCGCCGGTACGGAAGCCGGTCTGATAGCGCGCGAAGGCGGCGAACTCCGGCGCCAGGCGATAGGATAGCGCCAGCGTCGGATCGAACCGCTGCGTCGACCGTCCCTTGATGAACGCACCCGGCCGGCGCGTGCTCGACGGTTCGCCGTCGACACGCGCGCTGGTGTAGCGACCGCCGACGGTCACCGACAGATCGGGGCGCAATGCGATCGTCGCCTCGCCGAAGCCCGAGGCGGCGCGGGTGACGTTGCTGACTCCGACGATATCCATCTCGCTGCCGGTCGCGCCGATCGCGCGTGACAGGATCGACCGGTCGCTGACCAAGGTCACGCCGGCCAGCCAGGAACTGCCGCCCGCCATCGAGCGCGACAGGCGCACCTCCTGCGACAGCAGCAGCTTGTCGTTGTCGATGGTGTAATAGGTCGGCGTCCGCGCGGGCCCCGGCGGGGTCGCATCGAAGACGTCGGAGGTGCGATAGTCCGCGACACCGGACGCCGACACCAGCCGCAGGCCGCTGTCCCAATCCTTGGCGATGACGATCCGGCCGAACAGGAAGCGGTCGCCGAACGGTTGCGCCGTCGCGCTGGGACGGACGAGCGCTCCGTTGCCGGCCTGCGCATACTGCCCGTCGCGCGACCGGATGCGCTGGATCACGCCGCTCGTGTCGATCCGCCAGCCGTCACCGGGATCGGCCCGCAGCGCCAGGCGCATGCCGAGCGTACGGGTGCGGTTGACGTCCGCACGTCGGCGTGGCGCGTCGTCGATATAGCCGCCGTCCTGCGCGCTGTAGATCACGCCGCGCAGCGCGACCTTCCCGGCGATCAACGGCATGTTGAGCATCGCGGCGGCGTCATAGCCCGGCGCGCCGCCCTGTGTCGCGACCGCGCCCGCCGACACCGACCCGCCCACCCGTGTGAGGTCGGGCGCGTTGGACGTCAGCCGCAGCACACCCCCGATCGCGCCGGCTCCGTAAAGCGTGCCCTGTGGCCCTTCCAGCACCTCGACCGCCTGCATGTCGTACAGCCGCAAGCCGGGGTCGGGGCCCGACGCGTTGAGCTGCACGTCGTCCAGGTAGACGCTTGCGGTCGACTGGGTGGTGCCGTTGAAACTGCTGTCGGCGATGCCGCGGATGAAGATCTTGTTGCGGCCCGGTCCCAATTGCGTGCTCTGCAGGATGGGCAGGCTTTGCGACAGGCTGGACAGGTCCGCCGTCGTGCCGTTGGGCAACGTCGCAGGTCCCGCGACCAGCGTCAGGCTGCCGGGATAGCGGAGCAAGGGCACACGCTGCTTGCTGGCGGTAACGACGATGTCGGCCGGAACGACGGCCGCCGGTTCGTTCGCGACGTGCGGGCGTGGGCTCGGCAGGCGGGGAGCAGCGCGGCGCATCGGCGCGGCAACCACGCGAAACCCGCCGCGGCCGGTGCGGATTGCGTGATAGGGCGTACCGTCCAGCAGGCGGCGCAAGGCGCTGGCCAGAGGCATTCGGCCGCTGACCGCGCGCGTGCGGACGGTGCGCAATCCGGGTTCGGTGCTGACGATGTCGGCACCGCTCGCCTGCGCCAGTGCCAGCAACGCCGCGTCCAGCGTCATCGACGGGAGCGACAGGATTAACGGCGCGTCTTGCGAATCGGCGTGCGCGTTCTGCGACAGGCAGGCCGAGGCGACGAGGAGGATCGACGCGCGTCTAGCGCGCCGTGAGCGACCGTTCTTCCAAAATCCACGTCCTGCCGTCACGCCGCCACGTTGCCCCGATCAGATCGGCCAGATGCGGTACGTCGCGATCGGCAGTCCCCGTCAGGTGGATCATGCCGGTAAACGGCCGCTGCGACAAGGCGCCTGCGACACGCACGTCCGTGCCCTGCGCGCGCTTGAGGCTGGCGACGACCTCGCTGATCGGCGATCCGGCGAAGCTCAGCGTGTCGTTACGCCAGCCGCCCACCGCGGTCGGGACGACCTTGCTCCGCACGATCGTCGCCGCGCTGCCATTGCCCCGGACGGTCAACGCATCGCCGGCCGCGAGATGCACATCCTCTGCGCCCGGCTGGAAGGATACCGCGCCCTCGCCCACCTCTACGGACAGCCCGTCGCCACTGCTGACGACGTTGAAGACGGTGCCGAGATCGCGGATGACGTGATCGCCGGCGCGCAAGGTGAAGGGGTTGGCGGAATCGTGCACGACGTGCAGCGTGACTTCGCCGCGATCCAGCGTCACGTTGCGGGTGTCGCCGGGATCGAAGCGCAACGTCGTGCCGCCGTTCATCGCGACCTGCGTACCGTCGGCGAAGCGGATCGCGCGCCGTTCGCCGTCGCGCGTGGCGATGGTCGTCCGTGCATCGCGCGGATGGGTCGCGATCGGCACGACCCAGAGCGCCAGCGCTGCGGCGATCGCGGTCCCGCCTGCGATATGCCACCAGCGCGGCGACCGCGGGTGATCGTCGTTTGCAGCCTCCCGCGGCTGAGGAAAGGCGACGTCGGGGATCAGCCGGTCCTGCATCGCCACGCGATCATAGGCAAGCGCGTGCTCGGCGTCCGACTCCAGCCAGTCGACGAACGCGGCCCAGTCGCCGCCGTCCATACCGTCCTGGCGCATGTGCCAGGCGATGGCTTGATCGATGATGTCCGACGTACCGCTGCTCACCGGTCGTTGCCCCTTTCATCATCATGACGATGCGCCGCCGGCAAACCCGCAGCATCGGGATCATGGTGTGCGTGAATAATCCGATATGCGCGTTGCAGCAGCTTTTCGACGCCGCTCACGCTGATGCCGATCTGCTCGGCGATCGCGCGCTGTGGCCGGTTCTCGATCCGGTACAGGCGCAGCGCGGTCGCCATGCGTTCGGGCATGGCATCGATCGTCGCCTGCATCCGGCGCAGCTCGTCCCGCGCGACCAGCGCCCGCTCGGCATCGGGCAGGTCGTCGGCCGTCGGCTGATGGTCGAGCCAGAGCGCGTCGCGCGCGCCGCGCCGCGCGCCGGCGATACGCCGGTCGGTCGCCATGTTGCTGGCGACGCGGTACAGGAACGCCGCGGGCTGGGCGATCGGTTGATCCGCCAGCTGGTCGAGCCGCATCCACATGTCTTGCAGCGCATCTTCCGCATCGTCGCGGCTGCCGAGCCGGGCGGTGAGCAGGCGAAGCAACATCGCCCGCTGCTCCAGGAAGATGGCGCGAAGCCCACCGTCAGCCAATCTGAGCCTCGCGCTCCCTGCCTCAGGCCGGAAATGCCAGCCCTTCCCGGGCTGCCATGTCCGCAATCGACCAGGCCCGCAAGGCATCGGCTTCGCGGGGACGCGCGGCGGCGATGGCATCGCCCGGCCGCTTGCCGGCGCCGGGATGGCACATCACCAGATGCATGCCCGCCGCATTGCGCAGAAACCGGGGGAACAACGTGCGGTAATCCGTTGAAAAGTCGTAATGCCCTGCGAAGCTGTCGTTGCAGCGGAGCGCATATCGCGCCGCGGCACGCCGCAGCCCGCGCGAATGATAGGCGCTGCCGATCGCCTTTCCGGCGAAGGGGCGCGACAGCATCGCACCGACGCGGTCGACGCAGTCCCTGACCCAGGCGCCCGGCGCCCGGCGCGCGGTTTCGAACAGGACGATGTCGCGGATACCCGGCAGCGCATGGGAATGCTGATGCCCGTCGACGAAGTCCGGCGCCCGCCCCATCGCGGCGGCAAAGGCATCGAATTGCGCGGCGACTTCCGCCGCGATCTCATCCAGTGGCAATTGTCGACGCGCCGCCAGCCGGGCCAGCGGATCGATGTCCGGCAGCACGCCGTCCGGCGCAAGCTGACGCATCGCCGTCAGCGGCCGCTCTCCGGTCAAGGTCAGGTGCAGGCCGATCGCGACGTGCGACGGCAGATCGCGCAGCAACGCGGCATCCTCCATCCACCCCGGCATCAGCGTCATGCAGCTGGTGGCGTTCAGCTTTCCGTCGCGGGCAAGGTCGGCGATCGTTTCGCTGACCTCGCGCGAGAAGGCGAAATCGTCAGCACACAGGATGAGACGAGACAAAGGTCGGCCTTTCGATGGTCTGGTAGGCGCGCTCGCGCATGTGCACGCTCATCAGGCGGCGGCGCTGCAGGCGACGGGCGAGGAAACGATAGAAGAACCAGTTGCCGGCCCAGGGCGCCGCCGCCGAATAGACCAGCCGTTCGAACAGCGTCCACCGGATCGACGCACGATCGCGTTCGCGCGGCGACGGCATGCACCAGAAATCCTGCGCGTAGAGCATGCTGCCCTGGCTCATCGTGCGATGGATGACCTCGTGATCCTCCAGGATGAAGCCCCAGATGTCGGCGTCGAAGCCGCCGACCGCACGCAGCGCCTCGACCGAGAAGCATTGGCCCGCGCCGCCCGCGTGGCACTGCCGCGGCAGCAGACGCGCGGCCGACAGGATCTTGCGGGCCTCGGCATCCAGCGCCGCCTGATCCGCGCCTGGATCGACGAAATACGCGCCGGCCACGACGCACCCGTCGCGCTGCAACAGACGCTCGGCCTCGGCCAGGTAATGCGGCGGATAGAGCGTGTCGGCATCGCAGGTCGCGACATAGCGCGTCCGCACCCAGCCGAGGCCGGTGCGCAACGCCGACACCTTGCCCGGCGTCGTCTCGGTGATCACCAGTGCGTCGATGCCATGCGCCTTCACCGCGGCGCGCGCGACATCGGCGCTGCCGTCGGTCGAGCCGTTGTCGACCAGGATCATGATCAGCGGAACGGTCTGCGCGGCGAGCGTCGCGATCGTTTCGGCGATATATTCGCGTTCGTTGAAGAACGGGATCAGGACCGTCCAGGCAGGCGTCGGGCGTCGATCGAGCCGCCGCGCGGCGATCGATGATCCCGCCGCACTTCGCGACATCCGCTCCGGATCGGTAATGAGATACATGAAGCCCCCGCTCGCCAACACCGGTGCAACGCGGTTCGATGGCGGGCCGACGCGATCCCCCTCCCCGGCGATCACATCGGCCGCGCGCAAATCGCCGCCTTGCCCCATGGAAAGACGACGCCGGGTCGGCAGACCCGCAGCAAAGGTTAAAAAATATTGTCGCATGACGCTGTGCCGGCGGGCACCTATGAAGCCGGCATGATCGGGGGAACGACGATGACGGCGCACGGGCGAGCGCGAACGCGCAGCCACACGCTGCCTGCGTGGATCGTGTTGGCGATCCTGCTGGCCTGGGCCTTTGCGATCCGTGCCCGCGACTTCGGCAACCCGATCGTCCATGTCGACGAGCAATATTACCTGCTGGTCGGCGATAGGATGCTGCACGGCGCCCTTCCCTATGTCGATCTGTGGGATCGCAAGCCCGTTGGGCTGTTCCTGATCTTCGCGGCGATCCGCCTGCTGCCCGGTGACGGGATCGTCGCCTATCAGGTCGTCGCGACGCTGTTCGCCGCGGCCACCGCCTGGCTGATCGTGCGGGGCGGCATGCGGCTGGGTGCCGGCGCGGTCGGCGGGCTGTTGGCGGGCATCGCCTATATCCTCTGGCTGTCGCTGCTCAGCGGGCGCGGCGGGCAGTCGCCGGTATTCTACAACCTGTTCGTCGCCGGTGCGGCGGTGCTGACGCTGCGCCTGCCCGCGCTGGCGGAAGCGAGGGCGACGGGCGCGATCGTCCGCAACGGCGCCGCCGCCTGCCTGCTCGCCGGGCTCGCGATCCAGACGAAATATACGCCGGTCGTCGAAGGCGCCTTCTTCGGACTGGCGCACCTTTGGTATCTGCGCCGCGCCGGCGCCACATGGTGGCTGCTCGCGCTCGCGGCGATGCTATGGGCGCTGCTCGGCATCCTGCCGACCGCGGCGGTCGTCGCGGATTACTGGTTTCGCGGACCGCAGGTGTTTCAGGCCTTCTGGTTCTCCAACTTCGCATCGGTGGCCTTGCGCAAGGGCTATCCCGCCGCAAAAATCGCCGCGCGACTGGCCGGCACCGGCGCGCAATTGCTGCCGTTGATCGTCGCCACCGTGATCGGCTGGCGGATGACGCCGCGGAATGCCGGTGTGCGGATCGCCTTCGGCTGGCTCGCTGCGGCGCTGATCGCCTTTGCGATGATCGGCGCCTTCTTCGATCATTACGCGCTGCCGCTGATGGTGCCGCTCGCCATGATCGCCGCGCGCGCGTTCGGCCGCTATCCCCGGCTCGCATTCGCCACATTGGCCTATGGCATGATCCTGTTCGTGGCGCGCGTGATGCTGCCGCCCACCGATGCCGCCTCGGCACGCGCGGTGGCGCAGGTGATGGCGGCGAACGACCGTGGCGGCTGCCCCTATGTGTTCGCGGGGGATTCGATCCTCTACCATCTGGCGCAGGCGTGCATCCCCACCGCCTACGCCTTCCCCTCGACGCTCGCGTACGAAGCCGAACAGGGTGCGGCGGGGGTGGACGAACCGGCGGAACTGCGGCGCGTTCTCGCCCATCGCCCGCCGGTGATCGTGACGATGGACGAACCGATGGCGCCGTGGAACCCGACCACCGAACGGATGATGGAGACGACGTTGGCGACGCGATACAGGCGCGTGCTGACCGTCCCACGCGAAGATGCGCATCTGCTCGTCTACCTTCGCCGGGACCTTCCGTTGCGGCAGTGACCGGTGCGGATCGGCCTGCGCGGCGACGTCTAACGGACATGACCGCCGTTTACGTCCACCGCCTGAGCTTCGCTCTGCTTGCACTGGTTGCTGGACCTCTCGCCGCTCAGACCCCTGGCGACGATGCGGCGCTGTGCAGGACGGGGCGCGGCCCGGCATTGCAGGTCGATGTGTCGGGGCTGAAGGACGCGACGGGTGAATTGTGGCTCGAACTCTACCCTGGCGAAGAGGCGGACTTCCTGCGCGACGACACCGATCTGGTGAAGGAAGGCAAGACGTTCCGCCGCATCCGCGTGAAGCCGGCCGCCGCCGGCGCCACCTCGCTCTGCGTGCGTGTCCCGCACGCGGGCCGCTACGCGCTGCTGGTGCGCCACAATCGCGTCGGCAAGGACAAGTTTTCGTTGTGGAGCGACGGGATCGGCTTTCCCGGCAACCATGCGATCGGGCGATCGCGCCCGCCCTTCGCCGAAGCTCTGATCACGGCGGGCGGCGGCGTCACTGCCACGCCGGTCCGTATGCAATATCTGCACGGCCTCGGCGGCTTCTCGCCGCGCTGACGCGGGCCGGATCGCAACCCCGACGATGTGGTTGCCACACTGGCGGCCCTTGGCGGGACGGCACGGCACGGGCTAAGGCAGCGAAATGACGCCGCTGACGCTTTACAACAGCCTGACCCGTTCGGCGGAGCTGTTCCAGCCCGCCGATCCCGCCGATGTCCGCATCTATTCGTGCGGTCCCACGGTCTATCACTATGCGCATATCGGCAATCTGCGCGCCTATCTGTTCACCGACACGCTCGGCCGTACGCTGACGTGGAAGGGCTATGGCCTGACCCACGTCATCAACATCACCGATGTCGGCCACCTAACGAGCGATGCCGACGCGGGCGACGACAAGATGGAGGCGGCGGCAAAGGCGAGCGGGCGCGACATCTGGGCGGTCGCGGACCATTATACCCGGGCGTTCAAGGCGAACCTCAAGGACCTCAACGTCCGCGATCCCGCCCGTTTCCCGCTCGCCACCGATCACGTGCCCGGCATGATCGCGTTCGGTGAGGCGATCGCCGACAAGCATTGCTACCGCCTGCCCGACGGGCTGTATTTCGACACCGCGACGGTGCCCGATTACGGTCGCCTCGCCGGGCACCGCGACGACGCGCCGGCAGAAGGACGGATCGATACGGTCGCGGGCAAGCGCAACCCGGCCGATTTCGCGATCTGGCGCACCAGCAGCCCGTCCGAGAACCGCCAGATGGAATGGGACAGCCCATGGGGCCGCGGCGCGCCGGGCTGGCACCTCGAATGTTCGGTGATGAGCCGCCGGTATCTCGGCCCGCATTTCGATATCCACACCGGCGGGATCGATCACCGCGAGATTCATCATCCGAACGAAATCGCGCAGAACCAGGCCTATGGCGGTACGTCCGACACGGGTGCGACGCTGTGGATGCACAATAATTTCCTGGTCGATCGCACCGGCAAGATGTCGAAATCGTCGGGCGAATTCCTGATCCTGCCGACGCTGGTCGAACGCGGATTCCATCCGCTCAGCTATCGGCTGATGTGCCTTCAGGCGCATTATCGCAGCGAGCTTGAGTTTTCCTGGGAAAACCTCGCCGCGGCGCAGACCCGGCTGAAACGCCTCGTGCAGACGGTCGCCGCCTTGCGGGCGCGTGGCGAAGCCAGGGGCACGGGCTCCGCCGCGCCTTATGCGGAGCGGCTCGATGCGGCTTTGGCCGACGACCTCAATACGCCGAAAGCGCTGCCGGTGCTCGACGAAATGCTCGGCGACAAGCGGATCGCTCCTGCCGACCGGGTCGCGGCACTGGGCGATTTCGACGCGGTGCTCGGGCTCGACCTGCTGACCCTGTCGCGCGAGGATCTGCGCGTGCGACCCGCGGGCGCGGCTATCGACGAAGCCGGGATCGCCGAACGGCTCGCGGCGCGGCGCGACGCGCGCGCTGCGAAGGATTTCCCGCGATCCGACGCGATCCGCGACGAGCTTGTCGATTTGGGTGTCGAGGTGATGGACGGCGATCCACTCGGCTGGGACTGGAGGGTGATGGCATGAAGGCGGTATTACCGGGGATCGCGCGCGGGCTGCTCGAACCACGATTGCCCGACGGGATCGAGGCGGCATGGTTCACCTCCCCTGCCGAGGCCGAGGCGATGATCGCCGATGCGGAGATCGCCTGGGTCGACATGCAGCCGACCCGCCTGGTCGAACAGGCGATCCGGGCGTCCGGGCCGAAGCTAAAATGGGTGTCGACGATCTATGCGGGTCTCGACGCCTTTCCGCTCGACCTGCTGCGCGAGCGCGGCGTGACGGTGACGAACGGCGCCGGGATCAATGCGGTCGCGGTGGCGGAATATGCGGTGCTCGGCATCCTCGCCGCCGCCAAGCGCTTTGACCAGGTGGTCCGCGCCGCCGACCGCCAGGAATGGCTGACCGATTCGCCCGGCAAGCTCGAATTGGCCGACACGACCGCGCTGATCGTCGGGCACGGCACCATCGGCCGCATGATCGGCGACCGGCTCCGCGCGTTCGGCGTCGCGGTCACGGGGGTGACGCGATCCGGCCGCGACGGCACGCTGACGCCCGATGCCTGGCGGGCGCAACTCGGCGACTATGACTGGGTCGTGCTCGCCGCGCCATCGACCGATGCGACCAAGGCGATGATCGGCGCGCAGGAACTTGCCGCGATGCGGCGGAGCGCCTGGCTGATCAACATCGCGCGCGGCGACATGATCGATGAAGCCGCGCTGCTCGCGGCGCTTGCCGGTGGGGACATCGCGGGCGCTTTCCTCGATCCTACCGACCCCGAGCCCCTTCCGCCCGGCAATCCACTTTGGACCACGCCCAATGTGATGATCTCCATGCACCTGTCAGGCCGCAGCCAGACCAGGATGTTCCAGCGTGGCGCCGCACTTTTCCTCAAGAATGCACAGGCTTATGTCGCGGGACAGGCGATGGAGAACGTAGCCGACCTCGACGCCGGCTATTGAGGCACGGCGCGAGCGCGCATCATCGACGGGCGCGCGCCGGCCGCTGACCCTTTTCCTGCAAAAAGGCGGGTTGGACGGCGGATGTTCGTCGTGCTGACGGCGCCAGCGGCGTCACGGAATGGATGCAGCCTTGCGGCCCATGGAGACTAGCTAAACCCTGCGCCGTGTCACTCCAGCGGCCGCTCGGCCTCCATCGCCAGCGGTGGAACATAGACCTTGCCTGCTCCCGCCGGGATACGCGCGATCTCCTCCTCCAACGCCTTGGCGCGCGCTGCGGACGACGGATGCGTCCGGCTGCGGAACAGGCCGCCATCGACGTCGCCACCGTGTTCGCGCCAGAATCGTACAGCGATTTGCGGATCGTAACCGGCATTGCGGAGCAGATACATGCCAAGCAGATCCGCCTGATCCTCCGTCGTCCGGAACAGCCGGCCGTTGCGCCCGACTTCGGCCAGCAGGCCGCGTTTCACTCCCGCTGCTTCCAGCCGTGCGGCATGCCGCAGGATGTTGTGCGACAGCTCGTGGCCGATCACCACCGCGACTTCATCGTCCGTGTAGCGTTCGAAGAACCGGACCCCGATCTGAACGATGCGGCCGTCTGCCGAGGCGGCCATGCCGGGCACCAACAACACTTCGAACGCGCTGCGACATCCCGGCGATGCGGCGATGCTCACCGAACGACTGCGACCGCCGCGCAGCAGATCCACCTGCAACGGTCGCTCCGTCGGAAGGGCGGCAATCAGGTTCACGGTCGTGTCGCGTACCGCACTGGACGCTGCACGCGGAGCATCGGCGGTCGGCAGCGGGATATTATCGATGCGAACGATCGAATCGCCAGCCTGGATGCCGGCACGCTCGGCCGGCGATCCCGGCACGACTGCCTCCACGGCGATCGGCGCTTCAAAGCCGAAGCTCCTGCGTGCCTGATCGCGTGTCGCCGGATCATATTGCCCGATCGCGTGGAGAGCCCAGCCGGGCGTGGGCGCCAAGGTTCGGCACAGTGCGGCATTCGCCGTCGTCAGACGGTAGGCGATCGCCGCCATGCGCCCGTCGACGGCGCGGATCGCGTCGAAAGTCGCCGCCGTATCATCGACGGTAGCAGCCGCCACCATCGGGTAGAGGCAGCACAGCACCGCCAGCCGCAGCCAAAGTGTCTTCATCATCGCCCCCTAGCAAAGCCCGTCGGGGACGCAAACGGACCTGCGATCCCTCGTCCCCTCAGCCTTCGACTTCAATCACTGACCCACACGCTCACGCCGCAGCCTTTGCACATGCCGACGCGCAGCCTGGGTGCGCAGCGGTAAGATCAGACGAAGTCGGGCAAAGCGTTCCTTCATTGCGCAAGGACCGTTTTGGGCGCATGTCGCCCGGCGTTCCCACCCCGAAGGACGACATGATTATGGCCGCGAACTGGGCCCCCGACAGCTGGATCAAGGCCGAGGCCCGTCAGCTTCCCGATTATCCGGACGCCGATGCGCTGACTCGCGCAACCGACACGCTGGAAACGTTTCCGCCGCTCGTCTTCGCGGGCGAGGCGCGCAACCTGACCGCGGAACTGGCAAAGGTGGCCGAAGGCAAGGCTTTCCTCCTTCAGGGCGGGGATTGCGCGGAGTCGTTCGCCGAACACAGCGCCAACAACATCCGCGACACCTTCCGCGTGATCCTCCAGATGGCCGTCGTGCTCACCTATGCGTCCAAGCTGCCGGTGGTGAAACTGGGGCGGATGGCGGGCCAGTTCGCCAAGCCGCGTTCCGCGCCGAACGAGACGATCGATGGCGTCGAATTGCCCAGCTATCGCGGCGATAACGTCAACGACATCGCATTCACCCCGGAAAGCCGGATCCCCGATCCGCAGCGGATGATCCGCGCCTATTCGCAAAGCGCGGCGACCCTCAACTTGCTCCGTGCGTTCGCGCAAGGCGGCTATGCCAATCTGCATCAGGTCCACCGCTGGACGCACGACTTCATGGGTCGCAGCCCCTGGTCCAAGAAGTATGCGGAAACGGCAGATCGGATTGGGGAGGCGCTGGAGTTCATGGCGGCTTGCGGGATCGATCCCGAAACGGTGCCGCAGCTCGCGCAGACGCATTTCTACACCAGCCACGAAGCGCTGCTGCTGCCGTTCGAGCAGGCGTTGACGCGGCAGGATTCACTGACCGGAGACTGGTACGACACATCTGCGCATTTCCTGTGGATCGGCGATCGCACCCGTTTCGAGGGGTCGGCGCACGTCGAATTCCTGCGCGGTATCGGTAACCCGATCGGGGTGAAATGCGGCCCCAGCCTGGAGCCCGACGACCTGCTTCGGATGCTCGATACGCTCAACCCCGGCCGTGTGCCCGGTCGGATGACGCTGATCACCCGCTACGGGTTCGAGAAGATCGAGGCGGCATTGCCGAAGCTGGTACGCGCTGTGACGCGCGAGGGTCATCCGGTCGTGTGGAGTTGCGACCCGATGCACGGCAACACGGTGAAGGCGGTGACGGGTTACAAGACGCGGCCGTTCGACCGCATCCTTGCCGAGGTTCGCGGCTTCTTCGCGGTGCATCGCGCAGAGGGCACCCACGCCGGCGGCATTCACGCCGAGATGACGGGCCAGAACGTCACCGAATGCACCGGCGGCGCGATCGACGTCACCGAACAGAGCCTCGCCGACCGTTATCACACGCATTGCGACCCGCGCCTCAACGCCGGACAGAGCCTGGAACTCGCCTTCCTGCTGGCCGAGATGCTCAACGCCGAGATGGCCGAGCGGAAAAAGGTTGCGGCCTGACGCTTGACGCGGTGGTGGCCGGCGGGTAATCGCCCGCCTCCACCGCACATGGCCCCTTCGTCTAGCGGTTAGGACGTCGCCCTCTCACGGCGAAAGCACGAGTTCGATTCTCGTAGGGGTCACCAGCCGGACGGTGGAATGTCGGCATGCGCAGGGCGCGCCGGATCATTACCACTCCACCGACCTACTTCAACTCGTACAGGTAAGCCGCGATGTCGCGCGCGTCGCTGGCGCTGATGCCCTGATCGGGCATGCCGTTGCCGGGCGCGACCGATTGCGGATGGCGGAGCCAGCGCGTCATGGCGGCCGGAGTGTTGGGCAGGTGACCGCCGATCTGGGCGCGGGTCGCGATCCCACCGAGTTCAGGCCCGACGGCGCCACTGGCGCCCCGGATGCCGGGAATGCTGTGGCAGGCGCCGCAGCCATAGGCGCCGATCGCGACGCGCCCCGCTTCGGCACTGCCGCCGGTGATCTGTTCCGCCATGATGCGCGTGCGGCTTCGCGACTCGCCGTACATCGCGCCGCCTGCAACGACGGCGCCGAGGACGCAGGCGGCGAACAGCGCAGCGAGCCAGCGCAAGCTAGACGGCATGGCGAACCTCCACGGACGAACTGCGCAGCACGCGTCGCATGATCAACAGCGCCGCACCGGCATGGACGAGCCCGCCCGGCACCCACATCAGGAGGCCGGCAAGCTGTTGATCCTCGGCAGGGGCAAGCCCGAAGGGCGCCATCCCCAGCCGGGCGTAGCCGACATACCAGGGGCTGGTGGCGAAGGCCATCAGCGCCCCCAGGGCACCCGAGACGATCGACGTCACGACGAGGCACAGGGCCGCGACCCCGCGCGGCGTACGACGATGCAGCATCGCCGACCAGAACAGCAGCGCCGCGATCAGGAACGACACATGTTGCGCCGCATGCCAGCCCTCGTTCGCCAGCGCCCGGTCGAACAGCCGGGGCGCGTGCCAAAGCCACAAGGCCGCCGCTTGCAACAGCGTCGCGACCACGGCCCCGGTCAACCACCGCCAGCTTGCGGCCAACGGCGACGCAGCGGTCACCCTGCCGATGGCGCGCCGGGCGGCCGACGGAAACGCCCAGAGCAGGATCGCCAGCGGCTCGGCGAGGACGAGCAACGGTGCAGCGACCAGCATCAACAATTCGTGTTCGAACATGTGCGCCGCAAAGGAACGCTCCCCCGCCTGGTGCAACGGCGACACCAGAGCGACGACCAGCGTCAGCCACCCCGCGCCATAGCGCCATGCCCGAACGCGGAGCGCCGCCGTCCCCTGTCCCGATCGCATCGCGAGGCGCCGCCAGCCGACGACGAACAGCATTGCCGCTACGATCAACGGCAGGGTTATCCACCCGTCCCAGGTCCAGCCCGGCGCGTCCGCGTGCGCGTGGCCGCCGGTGCCATGAGCCATCACCGGCGCTGCCGACAGGATCATCGGGACGGCGAGCTTCAACGCACGCATGCGGGCACCATCACGATCGCCAGCGACTGGAATGCGATGGCAAGTGCGAAGAGGCCCGCCACCACCATTGCCAGCCGGGCCAGCCACACATCCGCCAGCGCCTTGCCGCGCCGCGCCAGCGACCGCCCGAGCCGCGCGGCTGTGGCGCAGGCGATCAGACTGAGGGCGCCCCAGATCAGGCCGACCCACGTCAGCCCGCACCGGGCGTGGAGCACATGCGACAGCCCCTGTTCGAAGGCGAACCAGGCGACCGGCGGCATCAGCAACGCCGTCCACGCCCGCGCACGGATGCTCACGACCACCTCGCCAGGCCATAGACGATCGCGCCGATCGGCAGCCAGCTGACGACGACGAACGTCCAGTAATTGGCATTGTCCTCAACATCGGCAAACTGATCGTCGCCGACCTCGTGCGTGAACAGCCATGCCGCCTGCACCGCCGTGTCGCCCCAGTCGGTGACGATGTGACTGGTGTGCAGGATCATCAGCATCCACACGACCGATCCATAGGCGTCGTCGTACCAATGCGTGTTCAGATGGGCGAATTCGAACCCGCGTGGGATCATCAGCAACAGACCGATGACGGTCATCGCGGCAACGCCGATGCGGACGCCGCGAACGTCCTTGGCCACGGCGCAGCGGCGCACCCACAGGTTCGGAAGTTCGCTCATGACGAGGCCGCAGGTGAAGATCAGCGCCCATGTCAGGTCCGGGGCGCGGGTGCCCGGCGGCGGCCAATGTGGCGCCTGCGTCATCAGGTACAGATAGGCGGCGGCGGCGAGCACGAAGCCGGTGCCCTCGATCAGCATGAAGCCGATGTTTCCCCACCAGACGAGGTGGCGGGGTCCGCTCGCGCTGGCGGGCAGGCCGGACAGGTCGCCGACGATGCGGACGGCGCGAGGATCGCGGATCGTCATGTCCGCACCCGGAGCGGCCCGGTCTTCGCACGTTCGCGTCGCGGCCAGAACCATCCGGTCAGCGCCGCGCCGATCGGCAAGGCTCCGGCCACGATCGCCCAGGGGGTGAAGATGCTGCCGAGGAACATCGCCGTCACCGCCACCGCGGCGATCAGCGGCCAGATCGAGGGCGCCGCGCTTTGCTGGCGATACAGCGGCGCAGCGTCCGTGACCGATGTGACGAGCACTTCACGCCGTTCGATTGCGATGCCCTCCATCACCGGTAGCTCGCTGCCATCCTCGCGCCACAGCGGCGTCAGGCTGTCGATCACCGGCCTATAGGCGAAATTCCATGACGGCGATGGCGAGGGCCCCGCCCATTCCAGGGTCGATGCGCCCCAGGGATCCGCACCGGCGGGCGCTCCGCGCCAGTAGCTCCACAAGGCGTTTGCGACGAACACCAGCCCGCCACCCACCGCGATCACGCTGCCGAGCGTCGCGATCTGGTTGAGCCATTCCCATCCCATTCCGGCAGGATAGGTATAGACGCGCCGCGGCATCCCCATCAGGCCGAGCAGGTGCATCGGGAAGAAGCCGAGATTGAACCCGCCGACGATCATGACGAAGGCGAGCTGGCCCAGCCGTTCCGACATCATCCGGCCCGTCGCCTTGGGATACCAATAAGCGAACGCGCCGAAGAGCGGGAACATCGCGCCCCCGACCAGCACGTAATGGAAATGCGCGACGATGAAATAGGTGTCAGTCAGTTGCAGGTCGAGCGCCGCCGACGCTGTCATGACGCCCGACAGACCGCCGATCACGAAAGTGGACACGAAGCCCAATATCCACAGCATCGGTGCCGGGAACCACGGCCGGCCCGTGGCCATCGTCGCGATCCAGCAGAAGATCTGCAACCCCGCGGGCAGCGCGATCGCCATGCTGGCAGCGGTGTAGAAGTTGTTGCCGAGGCGCGGCAGGCCGACGGCGAACATGTGATGGACCCATAATCCGAACGCCAGCGCGCCGATCGCCATGATCGCCAGCACCAGCACGTCGTGACCGAACAGGCGGCGGCGCGAGAAGGTTTCGATGATCGACGAGACGAAACCGGTCGCCGGGATGAAGATGATGTACACTTCCGGATGACCGAAGAACCAGAACAGATGCTGGAACAGCAGCACGTCGCCGTGCGCATCCGGCGCGAAGAAATGGGTGGAGACGAGCCGGTCGGCAATCAGCATGCTGGTCACCAGCATGATCGCCGGCATCGACAGGATCGTCATCATCGATGCGATCAGCATCGCCCACAGGAACACCGGCATCCGCGCCAGCGTCATGCCGGGAGGCCGCATCTTGAGGATCGTCGCCGCGACGTTGACCGACGCACAGAGCGCCGCGACTTCGGTGAAGGTGATCATCTGCGCCCAGATGTCGGCGCGGTGTCCCGGCGAATAGGCGGGGCCGGACAGCGGCGGATATTCGAACCAGCCGAGATCGGGCGTCACGTCGAGCGCATGCGCGATCCACAAGGTCAGCACGCCGCCCAGGTACAGCCAGAAGCTGAACGCTCCCAGCCGGGGGAAGGCCATGTTGCGCTGCCCGAGCATCAGCGGCACGAGCCACAGCGCCATCGCCTCCATGACTGGAACCGAGACGAGGAACAGCATCGTCGATCCGTGCAGCGAGAAGCTTTCGTTGAACAGCTGCGGGCCCATCCGCGTGTTCTCGGCGGTGGAGAGCTGCCAGCGCATGTCGAGCCCGAGCATGCCCGCCAGGAACAGCAGCAGCAGCGCGGTGACGATGTAGCGCGCCGCGATGCGCTTGTGATCGACGGTGGTCAGGAACCCCCACAGCCCCCGCGGATCGCGCCACGTCAGCGCCAGTCGATCGAGCCGGTCGTCGTCGGGATCATCGCAGGCCTGACAGATAGCGCACGACGGCGTCGGCGTCGGCGGGGGTGAGCGGAACGGTGGGCATCGACGTGCCGGGCTTGATCGCCTGCGGCTGGGCGATCCATCCCTGAAGGTTGCCGCGCGTCATCGCGAGCGTGCCCGCCGCGATCGAACGCCGCGCCGCGACATGCGTCAGGTCGGGACCGGCGCGACCGTTCGCCGGCGTGCCGCGGATCGCGTGGCAGGTGGCGCACGGGCCGGCGAAGACCCGCGCGCCCGCGCCACCATCTCCTGCAGCCGGCGCTGGCGCCGCCTGTGCGGCGAGCCAGGCGCGGAAGGCGGCGGGGCTTTCCACCCGAACGTCGAACGCCATGTGCGCATGCTGCGTGCCGCAGAATTCCGCGCACTGCCCGCGGAACCAGCCATCACGCCGCGGCGTCAGGTCGATGACGTTGCGGCGCCCGGGGATCATATCGAGCTTGCCCGCGACATTGGGCACCCAGAAGCTGTGGATGACATCCGCCGCGCCCAGCGACACCCGCGTCGTCGTGCCGCGCGGCAGGTGCAGTTCGTTGGCGGTTTCGATCCAGTGCCCGCTCGCCGGATCGCGATACTGGATGCGCCACCACCATTGGTGACCCGTGACGCGCACCATCAAGGCCGGATCGCCGCGTGCCGCGAACATCGTCCGGTCTGCAAGGAAGCTGCCGACGATCAGCACGGTCAGGCCGAGGACGATGGCGCCCGCCGCAAACGGCAGCGACCGGTCGAGCGCGCGATCGTCACCCACCGACTGGGTCGCCGGGCTGCCGCGCCGCCATGCGCGCCAGAGCGTCCAGCAAAGCCCGGCGACCACGATTGCGTAGACGATGCCGCAGACGATCGTCATCAGGCCGAACAGCGACAGCAGCGCATCCGCCTGATCGCCAGCCGGCGCGAGCGGCGACTGTAGGCCGGCACAGCCCGACAGCGGCAGGCATGCGGCGAGTGTACGTAGCCTCAACGCACCGGCCCCGACCAGCCGTCGCCCTGCGGCTCGCCGACCTGATCCACCATCTGCCGCCGGCGCTTTTCGGGTGTGTGCAGCGGCAGGTCGCGGACATAGGCGGTCAGTTGCCACAGCTGCTCCGCCGGAATACGGCCGGCGTAATGCCGTGCACCATGGCCGTCAGCGATCGCGGCGTAGATCCGATCGAACCCGTCGCCGCGCCGCCAGCGGCCGTCGGCGAGATTACGCCATCCGGACGAACCGTCCGCATGACAGCCGGTGCAGCCATACCAGCTGAAATAGCGGCCGCCCTGCGCCACCTGATAGGCATTGTCCTGATAATAGCCGATGCGTGGGTCGCGGGCGTCGTGCGGCGGCGTCTGCGCCACGGATGGGCCGATATCGCGCGCTTCCTTGCTGCACCCGCTCGTGAGCAGCAGCGTCGCGAGCATGATGCGGCCGCAGGGCCAATGCCCCCTGCCGCCCCATGGAAACGACATCGCCAAGTCTCGCACCCACTTCACGTTGGTGGGTGTAACGCCTTGAAAGCGGGCCGCCTTTTATCTGGATCAAGATTGCCGGCGTGCGCGGCGGTCCGGTGTTTCAGACGATGGCGAATTGTTCGCGAAGATCGGCAAGCGTCCCGCCGATATGCGCGGTGAGCAGCGTTTCGAGTAGCGGCCGGTCGCGGGCCAGAAACGCGTCGAGCAGCGCCTGGTGCTCGCGGTGGGCACGCGATTCACGCCCCGCGGGTTCCAGATGCTTGATCGCATAGCGTTCGGACAGCACCGACAATCGCTCGACCATCTGCGTCGTGAGCATCCGTCCACCCGGTCGCACCAGGGCGATGTGGAATTCGCGATTGCGCACCGCGACCTGCGGCAGGTCCGAAAAGGCGGCACGATCGAGATGTTCGAACGCTTCGCGGGCCGCATCGCGACTGGCGTCGTCCGCCATTTCCGCGGCATGACCGGCGGCGGCCGGTTCGATGGCGAGGCGCAGCGCGTAGATTTCCTCGGCCTGTGCGGCGCTCATCGGTTGTACGAAATAGCCGCGGTTCGCCTGGCTGGTGAGCAGGCCGTCCTGCTCCAGCCGGCCCAGCGCCTCGCGCAGCGGGATCTTGCTCACGCCCAGTTCGGCAGCGAGCGCATCCTGCCGGACCGGCGTATCGATGGTGAGCTGGCCGCACACGATACGCTCGCGCACGACTTCGAACACGCGTTCCGACAATGTTCGAACGATGAGGCTCATCGGGCACGATCCACTTTGCGCATTGTCAGATGACGGCATTCCTTTCCAGAAGTTAGGGACAAGGTCCACTCAAATCGGGGTGGGCAGCGCCGGACGGTCCGCCATGGCCGCGCTGCGACACGCCTGTTGCATGAACGGCCGGCATGCGGGCAAAGACCACGGACCGATCCGCACGGCTGGCGCGGGTCGAACGAGGACACATCCGGCATGCCGCAACCACTATCCGCCACCTTCGCCATGCTGCTGGCCGGTCAGGCGGCCATGGCCTCGACCGACGACCCGCTGACGCGGCCGATCGCCGTGAAGCGGGCGCAGGCCTGGCTCGCTCCCCGCGCACCCGCCAGGGTGTTCGGCAACAGCTATCTGGTCGGGTTCGGGGGATTGAGCGTCGCGCTGATCGATACCGGTGCGGGGCTGATCCTGATCGTTGGAGCCTTGCCGCAGGCGGCGGCGGCGATCGAGGACAACATTCGCCGGCTGGGCTTTCGGCCGCGCGACGTGCGCTACATCCTCAGCACCGAACCGCACTTCGATCATGCCGGCGGCATTGCCGCGCTCGCCCGCGATACGGGCGCGATCGTGGTGGCGAGCCCGCGCGGCGCACAGGGCTTGCGGTCGGGACGGCTCGCCGCCGACGATCCCCAGCGCGGCTACGACAGCCGGTTCCCGGCGATCGAGGCCGTACGGACCATCCGCACGATCCGGGGCGGCGAGACGCTGAGGCTGGGCAACACGGTCGTGACCGCGCTCGCGACGCCGGGCCACACGATGGGCAGCACCAGCTGGAGCTGGCGCTCGTGTGAGGGCGTGCGGTGCCGCAGCATCGTGTTCGCATCGAGCCTGAACCCGGTGTCGGCGGACGACTATCGCTTCAGCGCGCCGACGGCGCAGCCGATCCGCGCGGCGTTCCGGCGCAGCTATGCCGTGATGGCGGCGACGCCCTGCGACATCCTGATCACCGCGCATGCCGACCAGGACGGCGCAGCGACGCGGTATATCGACAGGCCGGGAGCGTGCCGGACCTATGCCGAAAACGCGCACCGGGCCCTGTCGAAGCGGCTCGCGCAGGAAGCCGCCGGGTCGTCAACATCATCGTGAACGCGATCAGGCCCCGGGACCGTCCGCACGCGCTGCATCCGCCGCGGTCAGCAGACGCCAGCCCGTGGGCAGATAATCCGTCGACATGAAGAAATAGAAGGCGCAGCTGCCGTCCGAACGGTAGCTGCCGCCCTTCAGGATGCCGTAGGCGGTGGTGCCGAGGAACACCGGGCTGCCGCTGTCGCCGCTTTTGCATACCGGCCCCGCGACGGTTGTCCAGGTCGGCAGGCAGGCGCCGCCGCACAGGTCCCCGGCCGGCGCGAAGTCGGTGAGTTCGACCTCCGAACAGCTGTAGCCGGTGCGTTCGCCGCGATGACAGACGACATCCCCGGCCCGCATCCCCGAACGGCCGCGCGCCCCCGTCACCGTCCGGCTGACCGTCCTGGCGGTGTCGACGAAGAACAGCGGCGCCAGCGGCTGCGGACTTGCGTTGACCTGCACATCCTGATTGCCCCAGCCCCATTGGCCGACGAAGGGCAGCGCCGTTTCGACCCCCGCCGCGTCGCGCACGCTCAGCGCGTCGGGACAATGCGCGGCCGTGGCGAGGCCGGTCTGCACGCCATCGGTGACGACGAAGCCGGCGGTGCAGAGATAGTGATGGATGTCGCCCGGCACGCTGCCGATCATCCGCGCGCCGCCTTCGATCCCGCTCATGTCGAGCGTCGGCTGATCGACCACGCGCAGGCGCACCGGCACATGGGTCAGCGCGGCGAGGCGGTCGCGGAGCGGGTCGCTGCCCTCGCGCGCGACATCCTTGCCGGAGACGACGACGACCAGCTCGCCGGTGCGCGGGTCGATGCCCATGCCGGGCGGGCTGATCAGGCTGTCGCGTATGGCCGTCTGATAGGCGCCGATCGCCTGCACCAGCCCCGTGTGGCTGACGCGCGCACCGGTGGCGAAGGTGACCGGAACGGCGATGCCGTCGAGCGTCAGCAGCCGATCGGGCACCGGCGTATTGCCGGTCAACAGCACCCGGACGGCGAAGGTGGGGCTGTGTTCGATCGAGATTCCCGCGAGGCGGTCGGCGTAACGGTCGGCGATCGCATCCGTCGCGGCGACGCTGGCGTCCTGGAGGCGCAATTGCTGTGCGGCCGCGTCGATCGAGATGCCGAGCCGGTCGGCGACCGCCCCGGCGTCCTGCACGATCGCATCGGCGGCGGACTGGACCTGCGCCCCGACGATCGCCTGCGCGAACGCCGGCGGCGCGGCGAACAACGCCGCCGCCGAAAGGATGGTCGTCAGAACGCGCCTCATGCGAGGCGTCCTAGCAGCGCGATCTAGCCGGCAGCTGAACGGTCAGGCTCCGGCGCGGGCGGTGGCTATCCAGGCATCCACCTGCTCCTCCAGCACGCCCAGCGGCAGTGCGCCCGATCCCAGCACGACTTCGTGGAAGTCGCGCAGGTCGAAGGCTGCCCCGAGCGCGGCTTCCGCCTTGCGACGCAGCGCCGCTACGCGCAGCTGGCCGACCATGTAGCTCGTCGCCTGACCCGGATTGTTGATGTAGCGATCGACCTCCTTCACCACATCGCGCTGCGAGAGGGGCGCATTTTCGGTGAAGAAGGCGATGGCGCGGTCCCGGCTCCAGCGCTTGGCGTGCATGCCCGTGTCGAGCACCAGACGGCAGGCGCGCCAGACCTGCAACGACAGCATGCCGAGTTCGGCATAGGGATCGGTATAGGCGCCCATTTCCTTGGCGAGCCGTTCCGAATAGAGGCCCCACCCTTCCGTGTAGGCGCCATAATAGCCGTAGCGGCGGAACTTGGGCACGCCGACCGCTTCCTGCGCGCGAGCGATCTGGAAATGATGGCCCGGCGCGCCTTCGTGATGCGCGATGCCCTCGACCTGCGGCTTCTGCACCTGGTTCATGTCGGCGAGGTTGACGTAGAAGATGCCGGGCCGCGATCCATCCGGCGCGGGCGGGTTGTAGAAGGCGACCGACGCGGTCTCCTGAC
This sequence comes from uncultured Stakelama sp., assembly GCA_964419295.1. GTDB lineage: Bacteria > Pseudomonadota > Alphaproteobacteria > Sphingomonadales > Sphingomonadaceae > Sphingomonas. Next base: position 24,599 of record CAYQPM010000005.1, read on the forward strand.
GCCAGCGCTCGACCGCACGCACCTCGAGCGGAGCCTTGGGCAGGCGACGGAAAAAGCGCGGCGCCGCCGCCATCGTCTGCGCGATCGCGGCGCGCGCATCCGTCAGATACTGCTGGCGGCCGGCTTCGGTGTCGGGATATTTGAAGCGCCGATCGGTGCGCAGGCTGGCGAACAGGTCCTGCAACGATCCGGCAAAGCCGATCCGTGTCTTGACCGCCTCCATCTCGGCATGGATCGCGGCGACCTGATCGAGGCCGAGCTGATGGATCTGGTCCGCGGTCAGGTCGGTCGTCGTGTAATAAGCGAGCCTCGCCTGATAATAAGCCGCGCCGTTCGGCAGGCTCCACGCGCCGTCGTTGCCCTTGGCCTGTGGCTCGATCGCGTCGAGCGCGGCGAACAGCACGTCGAACCCCTGGCGGAACGGGCCGGTGAGCGCGGCGATGGCAGCGGCCACCAGCTGCGTGCGCACCGCATCGGCGACCTCGAGCTTGCCGACCTTCGCCTTGAAGTCGGCGAGCAGGGTGCTGTCCGGTCCCGTGCCGAACGGCGCGCCGGTGATCACCTTGCGGGCGTCGCTGCGCGCCGGGGCGAACACCATTTTCGGTGGCACGATCCCCTTTGCCGCCTGATCGCGCATCGTCGCGGCGATCTCGCGCATCACGCGCAGGCTGTCGCGCAGCCGCGCGACATAGGCGCGGGCATCGGCGACGGTATCGATGCGATGTTCGTTGATCAGGAAGACGGGAATGTCCCCGGCCGGGCTGCCGTTGGTCGATACGGGGAAGCCGTAATCGCGAAACGCGAATTGCCGCCGATCGGTGGCGACCTGTTCCTCAAACAGGCGGTAGCTCAGGCGGGCGCCGGGACCGAGGCGTTCGGGCGCGAAATCGCGGCGCATCGCGGCGAGCTGCGTCTCGGCCAAAGCCAGGCGACGCTTGGCCGCGGCGTCCGTGTAATCGTCGAGCCGGTCGTTGTCCGTCTTGAAGCCCAGGTTTGTCAGCGTTTCCGGGCTGAGCGCGGCGCGCGCATCGAAGGCCGCATCGAGGAAGCGCAGCAAACGCGCATCGTCGGATGCCGTACCGGACAGTCGCTGCCCCTGCCCCAGCGCCGGCATCGCGACACTTGCCAGCAACACGCCCAGAAAGCCGCGCTTCGTCATCCCGCTCATCGTCGCTCCTCACCCTTTTGCCATGCAGCTAAACGGCGCATGCAGCGGCAGCAAGCCGCTTATCGGCGATGTGGAAGCGGGTCGGGAGGCATGGCCAAGCCGCCGCGCATCGGGAACGCCCGATGCACGGCGGTCATGGTCCGATCAGTAGCTGTCGACGCGCAGCGCGCTGCCGTGATGTTCGTCGATCACGCTACCGTCGGCGTCGGCGGTGCTGGTCACGTCGCCGCGCTGGGTGACCACTGAAAGCGCTGCATCGGCCACGCCGGCGCTGCGCAGGTCCGCAATCGCGCGATCCCCCTCCGCGTGCGTGTCGAATACGGCCGAAGCCAGATTGTCGTTCATGATGATCACTCCCGGTTCGAGTGACAGGATCAGCGGACCGCGCCGCGACGAAAGAGGTTGACGATCGCGAGCAGGACGATGGCGCCGACGAGCGACACGACGACCGACTGGACGCTCAGCACGCCACTGGTGATCGGCAGACCGCCGACGAGCGGCGTGATGAGGAAGCCGGCGAGCATCGCCCCGACGATGCCGACGACGATGTTGAGGAAGATCCCCTGCTGGCCGTCGGTACGCATGATCATGCTGGCGACCCAGCCGATCAATCCGCCGACGATTAGAAGCACGATAAGACCCATGACGTTTCCCTTTCGAGTGATGCGTAGCGGAAGTCGAACGGGCGGATGGCCGCGGATGTTCAAATCGGAGCCCCGTTCGGCCGGTGTCCTGTTGGTGTTCCCGCACTAGCCGCTTGGTACAATCCATGCGGAACGTCGGGCGCCGCCGTGCGCTTGACCGGGCATGCCCGTGACCCATCAGCCGACGCTCCACCATCTGGAACAACTCACCGCACAGCTGCTGGACGGCGTGATCCTGATGGATCCCGCCGGCACCATCCTGTCGGCCAATGCCGCCGCGCTGCGCATGCACGGCATCGACGACCTCTCCGCGCTGGGCGGCACCGCGGAGGGTTATGCCGAACGGTTCCGCCTGTGGTCGGACGCGCATCGCGTGCTGAAGCATCGCGAATATCCGCTTTTCCGCCTGCTCGCCGGCGACCGCTTTCCGGACCTGATCGTCGCAGTCGCACCCGTCGGCGACGATGAGGCGCGCTGGGTGCATCAGGTGCGTGACGTGACCATGGATGTCGACGGCGGCGAGCCCGATTATCTGGCGCTGGTGATCAGCGACGTGTCCGAGCGTTTCGACGCGGAGGCACGGTTCCAGGCGATGTTCCATGCCAATCCGGCGCCCGCGCTCGTCGTCCGGCTTTCCGATCTGCGCATCGTCCAGGCCAATCCCGGCTTTCTGGCGCTCACCGGGTTCGCCGTCGACGATCTGGTCGGCAAGACGCTGTTCGGCCTCGATCTGCTCGGCAGCCTGCCGGACCCGCAGCGGGTTCGCCGTGAGATCGAAGCCGGCGAAGTCGTGCCGCAGGCGGAAGCCGAGCTGCGTGTCGCCGATGGCACCCGCCGCCTCGTCGTGTTCGCCGGCCAGCCGATCGACGTGACGCAGGAGGATGCGCTGCTGCTGACGTTCGCCGACCTGGAGCCGCGACGGCAGGCGGAACGCGCGCTTGCCGCGAGCGAGAAGCATCTGATGGCAGTATTCGAAATGGCACCCGTGGCGATGGCGGTGACCCATGACGACGATCATCGGCTCGCCCGCGTGAATGCGGCATTCCGGCGGATGACCGGCTATAATGAAGACGAGGCGATCGGCCGGACCGCGGACGAGCTGGCGTTATGGGCGGATACCGCCGAACGTCAGGCGATCGAGGCCGACCTAGGCGAGAGCGGGAGCCTGCGCGATCGGGATGCACGGCTGCTCACCCGCACCGGCGTGCCGGTCGAAACGATCGTGTCGGCCGAGGCGGTAGCGGTGGATGGCGCCCCTTGCGTTCTCTGGGTGTACCAGGACGTGACCGAACGACGCCGCAGCGAAGCCGAGCTCGCGGGCGCGATCGACGAAGTGCTGAAGGACGCCAACTGGCTCAGCCGATCGATCCTCGACAAGCTCGCGACGCTGCGCCGTCCGCAATCGCGCGCACCGACGGCCGATCTGTCGCCCCGCGAGCGCGAGATACTCGACCTGATCTGCGACGACATGGACGATGCCCATATCGCCGAGCGGCTCGGCCTGTCGCGCAACACGGTGCGCAACCATGTCGCCCGGCTCTATGCGAAGATCGGGGTGAACCGACGCAGCGGGGCCGTGGTATGGGGACGCGAACGCGGCATGGGATCGCGCGGCGACTGAAACAACGCAGGCGCCGGAGCAGGAGGAACGAGACGATATGACGAAGATCGGCGTCGGCGTGATCGGTTACGGGCTCGGCGGACGGGCGTTCCATGCCCCCTATGTCGCGGCCGCCGCCGACATGGATCTGCGTGCGATCGTCTCCCGCGACCCGGCCAAGGTTCATGCCGATCGGCCTGCGGTGCGCGTGGTGCCGGATGTCGCGACGCTGGTCGCGTCCGGGGACGTCGATCTCGTCGTCGTATCCAGCCCGGATGCGCTGCATGCCGACCATGCGATCGCAGCGCTGGACGCGGGCAAGCACGTGCTGATCGACAAACCGTTCGCCACCACCCTGGCCGACGCGCGCCGGATCGTTCGCGCATGCCGTCCCGGCCGCGTGTTGAGCGCGTTCCAGAACCGGCGCTGGGACGCCGACTTCCTGACGTTGCGGCGCCTGATCGCCGAGGATCGGCTGGGCGAGATCGTCCATTGCGCGAGCCACTTCGATCGCTGGCGCCCGGAGCCCGCCACGACATGGAAGGAGGAGCGCGAGGGCGGATCGTGGATGGACCTGGGCCCGCACCTGATCGATCAGGCGTTGCAGCTGTTCGGTCGGCCGGTCGCGGTCGATGCAGACATCGCGACGCTGCGGATCGGCGCACCCGCGCCCGATTACTTCCACGCGACCCTGCATTATCCCGGTCGCCGCGTCGTGCTCCAGTCGAACAAGGTCGCCGCCGACCATCGGCTGCGCTTTGCGGTGCACGGCCGGCTCGGCAGTTGGATCAAGCACGGCATCGATCCGCAGGAGGCGGCGACGGTTGCAGGCCGCGAGCCGGGTGACGGCGATTGGGGCTTGGACGACACGCCCGGTCTGCTGACGCTGGGCGATGGCGTGCCGACGCCGGTGCCCAACGAGCGGGGCGATTATCGGCGCTTCTGGACGGCGCTGGCAGCGGCGATCCGGGGCAACGGACCGAACCCAGTACCGGCGGACGACGCGCTGCTGGTGATGGAGGTGCTGGACGCGGGCCTGCGCAGCGCTTCGCAGCAGCGCCGCATCGCTCTATAGCACCGGGGACACGGACGAGGAGATCGGCATGGCGAAGCGTTTCTGGGCACAATTGATCGAGCTCGACGAGGACGTGCAGCCCGCGAGCATCCCCGGCGCGACCAATCACGAGGACGCGGCCGACGCGATCGTCACCGACTTCGTGGGCGCGATGGGCGGCGAGATCACCAGCGGTGCGGTGCGGGTCTGGATCGAGGGTGGCGGGTCGGAGAAAATCTACGACTGGAGCGCCGAATTCGAGATGCCCGATGCGGATGCGCTCGGCGACGACGAGGACATCGAGGTCGAGGGCGAGATCGTGCTGACCGAACGGACCTGACCGCCGCGGACCGTCAGGCGGCGATCGTGTCGTCTATCGCCGTGCAGACGCGGTCGCGGCCCGACCGCTTGGCATGATAGAGCAAGGCGTCGGCCCATTCGATGCTGGCGGCGACCGCCGCGCGATCGGGCGCGGCGGCCACCCCGGCGGAAAAGCTAATCCTGCCAAGGGGTTCATCGTTTTCGCGTAGCTTGAAATCGCGGTTGCCGAGATCGTCCCTCGCCTGGTCCAGCAGGACCGCAACGTAATCGACGCTGCCGCGGGCGATCACCAGAAATTCCTCGCCGCCCCAGCGGCTAACGAAATGACCGGCAAGCGAATCCTGCAGGCTCTGCGCGACCGTTTTCAGCACGCGGTCCCCGACCGAATGGCCATAGCGATCGTTATAGCTTTTGAACCGGTCTATATCGCAGATGGCGATGCAGAGATCATCGAACGCCAGCGTTTCGATATAGGCCTCGTAGCCGCGGCGATTGGCGAGGCCGGTCAGCGCATCGCGCTGCGAATCTCCCTCCACCGCCTCCAGCTTTTCGCGCAGCCGGCCGACCTCGGCGTTGGTGGCGGACAGCTCGCGCTCGGCAGCCGAGGATCGGGCCAGCGTCTCGATCAGCACGTCGCGAAGCGTCGCTTCGTCGATGCCGCCGACGTCGGCCAGTTGAAGCGCCAACGTCTCGGTGAAGCGCCCGGCGGTCGCGGATGCGGTCGCGGCGAGGTCGGCGAGCGCCAGCGTCTGGTGCCGCAAGGCGTCGTGGGGACGCGGCCCCACCTGCGCGACCGGCGCCACCGGACGCCAGAAGAAGCGTTCGTGGATGCTGGCCATATCCGCCTGCGTCAGGCGGACGCCGCCGTCGATGCCGCAATCGATCGCCTTGCTCAATTCGGCGTGCGCACCGCCGGCATAAGCGAAGGCGACGACGTAATTGGGCGGCGTGGGGGGCAGGCGTTGCGCCCGCAGAAATGCGAGTGCCCTGTCGCTTACAGCCTGATCCGCGTGCATAGGTCTTCCAGGGCAGCGTCGCAGTCACCGGCGACAGTCGACGCGATATTGGCCCCTGCCCGGTTACGGCTTCGCTAACGCGCGGATTTTGACGGCTTTAAAGCAGCGACCGGATCGCGTCGGACAGTTCGATGCGGGTGAAGGGCTTTTGCAGGATCAGGCTTGCCGCCAGTCCTTCGCCGTCGAATTCGCCATAGCTGTCACCGGTAATGTAGACGATCGGCAGGCCGGGCGTGATATCCCGCGCACAGCGCGCGATCTCCCACCCGTCCAGGCCGTCGCCCAGCCGGATGTCGGCGACCAGCACGTGGATGGCGTAGATCCCGCTGCCGAGGATGCTGAGCGCTTCGCCGCTGCTGCGGGCGCTGACCACGGCATAGCCCTGATCCTCCAGTCCATCCTCCAGAAACATCATCACGGTCGGATCATCCTCGACCACCAGGACCGTCGTCTCTGCCATACCCGACTCCCAAACCCGCGCGGACACTAGATTCGCCGCGCGGCGATGTCAGCCCTTTTGCGCAGCCGCCACGGCGATGCCGCCGCTTCTGTCCCGACCCGGAGTGCGCTAGGCACGCGGGATGAAGGCGATCACCGATCCCGACGACGCGCTCGCTTCCGGGCTGACGCAGATCCGCAACGAATATCGGGTGCCGGAAGCCTTTCCGCCCGAGGTGCTCGCGGCGGCGGAGGTCGCGGCGAGCAAGGTGCCGGACGCGCACGTCGATCGACGCGACCTGCCGTTCGTGACGCTCGACCCGGCGACCTCCACGGATCTGGACCAGGCATTCTGTATCGAGGCAAGCGGAGCGGACCTGATCCTGCGCTACGCGATCGCCGATGTCGGCTGGTTCGTGACACCCGGCGATCCGCTGGATGCGGAGGCGTGGCGACGCGGCGAGACGCTGTACCTGCCCGACGGCAAGGCAGGGCTTTATCCACCCGCGATCGGCGAACATGCCGCCAGCCTGCTGCCCGACGGGCCGCGCCCGGCGGTCGTGTTCACCGTGCGGGTACGGCCGGACGGCGGCGTCGCGCTCGACGGCGCGGAGCGGGCGATCGTGCAGAGCCGGGCGAAGCTCGCCTATGACACCGTGCGCGACGACGACCTGCCGGCGGGGTTCGCCGAACTGGCGCGGCGGATCGACGATGCGGAACGACGCCGGGGCGCGTCACGCGTCGATCCGCCGGAGCAACAGGTCGAGGCGGTCGACGGCGGCGGCTATGCTTTGACCTTTCGCCCGCGCCTCGCTTCGGAAGATCGGAACGCGGCGCTGTCGCTCGCCACCAACCTGGCGGTCGCCGACGCGATGCTGGCGCACCGGACCGGGCTGTTCCGGGTGATGCCCGAGCCCGATGCGAAGGCGGTGGAGCGGCTTCGCACCGCGGCAGTGGCGCTGGGCCGGACCTGGCCCGCCGGGCTGCCACTGCGCGATTTCGAACGATCGCTCGATCCCGCGGCGCCGGCGGATGCGTCGCTGATGCTGGCGATCCGGCGCGCCGGGTCGGGCGCGACCTATGCGCCCTACGATCCCGCCACGACACCGTGGCATGCGGCGATGGCGGCGACCTATGCCCATGCCACCGCGCCGCTGCGCCGGTTGGCCGACCGCTACGTGGTGCTCGCGACGCTCGCCATCGCCAATGGCGCGGCCGTGCCCGACTTTGTCGCAGCGGCGTTCGAACGGCTGCCCGCGGTAATGGCGCGGGCCGACGCCCAGCAAGGCCGGATCGATCGCGCCGTGCTCGACCTCGCCGAGGCGGTGATGCTGGCGGACGCGATCGGCAAGACGTTCGCCGCGGTGGTTCTGGACGTCGATGGCCATGCCGCGCGCGTCCAGCTCGTCGACCTGCCGGTGATCGCGCGGATGCCGATCGGCGACGTCGCGCCCGGCGACGCCGTGACGGTGCGCCTGACCGCGGTCGATCGCGATCTGCGCCGCATCGTGTTCGCGCGCGCCTGACGGTTCACACCGCCGAGTGCAGCGCCTTCAGCGGCACGGCGACATCGGCCAGCGCGGCTGGGTCGGCAGACACGCGGCCGGTGACCAGCTTCCTGCCCTGCACGTAGTCGCGCGCGGCGTTGACGCAATCGAGCGCGATCACGCGCCCCTGCCTGCAATAGATCCACGACACGCTGCGGCTTGCCGGATCGCCGCGCTGGACGATGTGGTCATAGCCGATCGACAGGCCGACGGTCTGCAGCTTCAGGTCATATTGATCGGACCAGAACCACGGCACCGCATCATATTGCGCCGGAACCCCGCAGATCGCCCTGGCGACGACGTTCGCCTGATCGTTGGCGTTCTGGATCGATTCGAGCCGCACCTGCGTGCCGTCGGCGAAGGCGTTCGCGTGCAGCGCGCAATCGCCCAGCGCGAACACGTCGGGCAAGGACGTGCGGCATTGCGCATCCACGGCCACGCCGTTGCCCGACGCGGCACCGGCCGCGGCCAGAGCCTCCACCTCCGGCACGATGCCGATGCCGACGACGACGAGGTCCGCCGGCACGACCTCGCCCGACGCCAGCGCGACACCGGTGACCTTGCCGGCCGCTCCCTCGATCAGCGTCACCAGGGCGCCGGTGCGGACATCGACGCCCTGCGCCCGATGTTCGTGCTCGAGGAAACGCGACACCGGCTCACCGGCGACGCGCGCGAGCACCCGGTCCAACGCTTCCAGCAGCACGACCTGCTTGCCGAGCTTGCGCAGCACCGCCGCCGCCTCGAGCCCGATATAGCCGCCGCCGATCACCACCGCGCGGGTCACGCCCGGCAGTTCCGCGATCATCCGATCGACGTCGACGCGGGTACGGACGGTGTGCACGCCCGCCAGGTCATGCCCCTCGCACGTCAGCCGGCGTGCGCGGCCGCCGGTCGCCCAGATCAACGTGCCATAGCCGATCCTCGCGCCGTCGGAGAGCGTGACCTGTTTCGCCTCCGCGTCCACGGCCTGCACCCGCGTGCCGAGCATCAGGTCGATCTCGCGCGCCGCCCAGACGTCGCGCGGGCGGATCAGCAGCCGATCGATGCTGCGCGCCCCCATCAGATAATCCTTGGACAGGGGCGGCCGTTCGTAGGGCGGATCGACTTCGTCGCCGATCATCAGGATCGACCCGGCAAAGGCCTGCTGCCGCAGCGCGAGCGCGGTCTGCGCGCCGCCATGGCCGGCGCCGACGATGAGCGCATCGGCGTGGCGCGGGCGGAGGGGATCGGACATGGCGTGGCTCCTGCTCGTATGGCGACGGCCCGCCTTATGCTTCGGGGCGTCGGGAGCAAGCCCCCGGCGGGCGACGGCGTCCCGATCGGCAGCGCGGGGACGTTCGGGGCAGCGGTTGCGACCAGTCGCGGCACCGCGCGTCCGCCACGGCGTTGTGCCACGCACAGGAGAATGTGCATGGCCGACGATACCGAAGCAAGCCGCGTGCTGTACGTACCCGCCAGTCCGAACGTCGGCGCCGCCGACCCGGACGACGATTCCGACAATCCTAAGCAGAGCGTCAAGGATCGCGCCCGCGCGGACGATCTGGCCGAGAAGGTCGCGATCGGCGACGAACTGTCCGCCTATGAAAAGGTGGCGGGGCGCGGCGTGGTGCGCGAGTGATCCGTTCGCCTGGGTGATGCTCAGGCGCGTTCGGCGCTGCCGGGCGCGCCGGCCGCCGCCTCGTCGGCGAACATGGCGTGGATCTGGGCGACCACCGCAGCGCCTTCGCCCACCGCGGCGGCGACGCGTTTGGTCGATCCCGCGCGGACGTCGCCGATCGCGAAGATGCCCGCCCTGCTCGTTTCCAGCGATCGATCGCCCGCGCCGGTGACGACGAAGCCCTTGCCATCGGTCGCGACGCAATCGCGTGCCCATGCGGCGTTGGGATCGGCGCCGATGAAGAGGAACAGGTGCCGGATGGCGCGGCGCGTCAGCGTGCCGTCGCGACGGTCGCGGAAGGTGACGCCCGCGAGACCTTCGTCACGGTCGCCGTCCAGCCCGACCACTTCGCTGCCGACGTGGATCCGCACGTTCGGTAAGGCGGCGATCCGGTCGATCAGGTAACGCGACATGGTGTCCGCCAGGTCGCGGCGGACGATCAGGTGCAGCGTTTCGACCTGCGGCGCGAGGAACACCACCGCTTGCCCCGCGGAATTGCCCCCGCCGACCAGCGCCACCTCCTCGCCCGCGCATAACCGCGCTTCAACCGCGGACACCCAATAGGATATGCCCGCCCCTTCGAAGCGGGCGAGATCGGGCACGTCCGGCCGGCGATAGCGGGCGCCCGATGCGATCACCACCGCCCGCGCGCGCACGCTCCGTTCGCCGGTGCACGTCAGCATCCGCCGCGTGCCGTCGCAGGCGAGATGCTCGACAGCGACGGGGATCGCGATCTCCGCGCCAAACTTCAACGCCTGGTTGAACGCGCGCCCGGCGAGCGCCTGACCCGAAATGCCGGTGGGAAAGCCGAGGTAATTCTCGATCCGCGCCGATGCGCCTGCCTGTCCGCCCATTACCGTCCCGTCGAGCACGACGACCGAAAGGCCTTCGGACGCGGCATAGACGGCGGTCGCCAGCCCGGCCGGCCCGGCGCCAACCACGGCGACATCGTACAGCCGTTCGGGATCGATCGCGGGCACGATGCCCAAGCAGGCGGCGAGTTCCGCATCGCTCGGCCGCTTCAGCACGGGACCACTGGGGCAGACCACCAGCGGCAGCTCGTGCGGCAGGACGCCGATTCGCTCCACCAGCGCCCGGCCCTCGTCGTCCTGACGCACGTCGAGCACGCGATTGGGCAGCCCGCCGCGATCCAGGAAACTTTGCAGCCGCAGGACATCGGCGCTGCCGGGTACACCGATCAGGATCGTGCCCGCGCCCCCTTCCTCGATCAGGTTGACGCGGCGCAGGATCAGCGCGCGCATGACGATCTCGCCCACCTCGGCGGAGCCCACCATCAGCGCGCGCAGGTGCGCCGGGTCGAACGGCAGCGCGGTGCAGCCCGCCGCGCCGGCCCGCCCGGCAGCGATCGATGGCCGTCCGGCGAGCTGGTTCACCTCCCCCGAAAATTGCCCGGCGTGGTGGACGGTCAACGTCACCTCGCGGCTCAGCCCGTCGCGGCGGATGACGTCGATCGTGCCATCGAGCACCAGCCATGCCGGCGCGCCATGCTGGCCGATGGCGTACAGCATTTCGCCGGCGCCGAACTGCACCGCGGGACCGCTGGCGAAACGCCGTGCGCTGTCGATCTGGGTCGGGGTCAGCACGGGAAAGCGTTGATGTTCGCGCGTGTCGATCGTGCTCATCGTCCGTCTCCGTCGCTTCGGTTCATGGCCGTTCCCGCTCCAGCCCCCGGAACCGTGCAGGATCATAGGCCGGTTCGGGATATGCTGCCAAGTAACGCGCGGGACGGGTCTTACCCCCGATAAGCGGGCCCGGCGGCCGTTCAGGAACCATCCCCGGCAGGGGGCGTAGAGACGCACAATGCCCGATCACCGGGCGCGAGAGGGTGAGACATGAAACTGACCAGGATTATCGCCGGAGCCGCCCTGCTGGCGGCATCATTCGGCGTGAGCGCCAGCGCGGACGCGCAGCGCCACGACCGCGGTCGCGATCACGGACGCTACGAGCATCGCGACGATCGCGGTCCCCGCTTCGACCGCCACGATCGCGGGCATCATTATGGTCGCGATCGTCACGAACGCTGCCGTACCGAATGGCGTCATCATCATCGCGTGCGGATCTGCCGCTGATCCAGCCTGTCGGCGAGGCGCGGCACCGCCGCGCCTCGCCCTTGCGTCATGCGACCTCGGCCCTCGTCAGGCGGCCTGGCTGAACGACTGCTTCAGCAAACCGCCGACCGCGTCGCTTTCGACGGGGCGGCTGAAGAAATAGCCCTGGATGCTGCCACACCCCTGCCCGCGCAATCGCGCGAGCTGATCGCCGTCCTCGACGCCTTCCGCCGTTGTTTCCATGTGCAATGCGCCCGCCAGATCGACGATCGCGCGGATGATCGCCGCGCTGCTCGCATCGTCGGCGACGCTGGTGACGAAGGACCGGTCGATCTTGATCTTGTCGAACGGAAAGCTGCGCAGATAGCTGAGCGACGAATAGCCAGTGCCGAAATCGTCCAGCGCGATGCGGATGCCCATCGCGCGCAGCCGGTGGAGCAGGTTGAGCACGGTATCCGCGCCTTCCAGGAATACCGATTCGGTGATCTCCACCTCGAGCCGGTTCGGCGCCAGCCCGCTGCGGGCCAGCGCCTGGAAGATCATCGTTTCGAAGCCCGAACTGCGGAACTGCAAGGGCGAGACGTTGACCGCGACCCGGACGTGATCCGGCCAGGCCGCGGCGTGGCGGCATGCCTCGTGCAGCACCCATTCGCCGATCGACACGATCAGGCCGGTGTCCTCGGCGACCGGGATGAACTCGGTCGGGCCGACTTCGCCGCGCGTCGGGTGCTGCCAGCGCAGCAGCGCCTCGAAGCCGCCGATCCGGTTCGCCTTGAGGTCGAAGATCGGCTGGAAATTGAGCCGGAACTGGCCCGAGCGCAGCGCCTCGCGAAGGTCGAGCTCCAGTTGCCGCCGTTGGCGCGCCGCGGCGTCCAGCGCCGCTTCGAAGAAACGAAACACGCCGCGCCCGTCGCGCTTGGCGCCGTAGAGCGCGAGGTCGGCGTTCTTCAGCAGCGCGTCGGGATCCGCGCCGTCCCCCGGACCGATGGCGATGCCGATGCTGCACCCGGTCGCGATCTGATGCCCCTCGGTGAGCATAGGCTGGCCGATGCGGTCGAGGATCGCCTGCGCCAGCACCCGGGGACGGTCGGGATCGAAGCGGCCTTGCAGGATGACCGCATATTCGTCGCCGCCCAGCCGGGATACGAGGCCATCGGTGACCAGCCCCGCCAGGATCGCGCCGATGTCACGCAGCAACGCGTCCCCGATCGGATGGCCGAGCGTGTCGTTGACGCCCTTGAACCCGTCGAGGTCGAGGCACAGCACCGCCACCTGCTCGCCCGCGCGCAACCCGCGGCCGAGCGCCTGGTCGAGCGCCTGACGGAAGGCGACCCGATTGGGCAATCCGGTGAGCGAATCGTGGAAGGCGAGATGCGTGATGCGATGTTCGCGTTCGACGATCCCCGCGGACATCCGGTTGAAGCTGGAGGCGAGGCGCGCGATCTCGTCGTCGCCCTCGACGGCGACCTCGGTCCGGGCGCCTTCCTCGAGCGCGCGCGCGGCCGCGTCGAGCGCGGCGATCGGGCGGCCGATGCTGCGCGCCAGCCGGAAGCTGGCGAACATCATCGCGATGATCCCGGCGAGGCCGGTCAGCCCCAGGCCGATCTGAAGCGGCAGGTAGGGCGCGAGCGCCGCGCTGAGCGGATAGCGGATCAGGAGCGCGGCGCGATCGTCTCCTCCCGCCCCGGCCAGCGGCTTGACCAGCGCATAGGCCGCGCCCGACGGCAGCGACAGCATCGCCAGCGCCCGCGTCGTGTGCGACGTCGCGACGAGCCGGTCGAGGTCGGCGTTCGCCCGCACCGAGCCGTCCGCCGCCACCCAATGGCCAGCGGCGTCGCGCCGCAGCATCGTCGCGGTGAGCGGGATGGCCGACAGCCGTTCCAGTCCGCGCATCTCCTTCGCATCCAGCGGGATGACGAACATCACCCAGCCGATCTCCATCGGCGCCAGCACGGGCGTCACGATCGCGCGATAGACGCGGGCACCCGACACGATGACCGCATCGCGTTGCCCCGCCTGCAACCTTCCCGGCAGAGAGGCGAGCAACGGGCCGAGCGCGTCGGTCGCGCCGATCACCGCACCGTCCGGCTCGACCAGCATCACCCGTTCGACCCCCGCGCGGGTACTGAGCGTCGCCAGTGCGGATGCGATCGTCTGCCGGTCGCCGCTCGCCACCGCGGCGCGGAACCCGAAGTCACGCGTCACCACGTCCGCCGATGCCGTCAACGTCTTCGCGCGCAGCGACCACAGACCGTCATAGACGCTGCCGCTCGCCGCCAGTTCGGCCTGGACCGAGGCACGGGCATGCGAACGGATCAGCGCCTGCGCGGTCACGCCGAGTAATGCGAGCGTCAGGGCGAACAGCCCGGCGTACAGGATCGCCAGCTTGCGCCCGAGCGTACGGAACCGCAGGCGTCGCAAACCCATCAGCGACGGATCGTGTAGGTCGTGGCGAACCCGGCCGAGGGGATGGTGATCGACTGGCTCAGCGAGTTGCCGGCCGCCCGGATCGACGGCGACCAGACGCGTACCGTGGCGCTGCCCGCGGGCACGTCGAACGTGACGCGTCCGGCACCGTTGACCTTGGCCGCATAGGGGGTGGCGCTGACGACGATCACGCCGCTCATGCTGTCGTGGATGTTGCAGCCGAGCATGACGATGCCGGCGGTGCCGAACACGATGCTGCGCTGGTCTTCGCGGCCATACAGCTTCAGGTCGAACTTCTTCGCCTTGGAAAAGGAATAGACGTGATGCCGCACGGTATCGCGGTTGGGAAACGAGACCGACGCGCCGACCGGCACGACCAGGACATGCGGCTGAAAGGCGATCGCCTTCTGCTCCATCACGAACGGGCCGCGCAGGGCGTCGGCACGGGCGCCCGGCACCTCCACCATCACGACCGCATCGGTGAGCACCGCGCCGTCCGGCCCGCGCAAATCTATCGTCACCGGAGCGGCATAGGCTGCGGCGGGACAGCAGAGCGCCGCGAGTGAAGGCAGGATCCGGCAATGCATGGCAACGGCCTAGCCGCTCGTGCTTGCCAATCCGTCAACGTGGCTTTTACGCGGCGCTAACCATCGCAGGAGCAAGACAAAATCATGCTTCGCTCGATCTTCTTCCTGTCCCTCCTGTTCCTGTTCGCCGCCCCCGCGCAGGCCGCCGAACGGCGCAACGGCGGCAAACTCCTGCTGACCGGCGGCGTGTCGAGCGCCGAGGGGGCGGCCGGTGGCGGCCTCGCGTCCTGGGCGACGATCGCCGGCAGCGAAACCGAAGACGGCATCGGTGGCACGGCGCACGCGACCTATGTCGCACTGCCGGATTTCAGCCTGACGTCCGCTGGCGCGGCGCTGGGCGTGTCGGATCGTCTCGAACTGTCCTACGCCTATCAGCGCTTCGACACGCAACGCGCGGGCGCGGCGCTGGGACTGGGCCGGGGCTTCACGTTCGGCCAACACATCCTCGGCGCCAAACTGAAGCTGGTCGGCGATGCGGTCTGGGATCAGGATCGCGTGCTGCCACAGATCGCGATCGGCGTGCAGTACAAGGCTGCCGAACGCGCTCCGGTCATCCACCTGATCGGCGGGCGTGAGACGAAGGGACTGGATCTCTACGCCGCTGCGACCAAGGTGCTGCTGGCCGACAGCCTGGTGCTGAACACCACGGTGCGCTTCACCAAGGCCAACCAGTTCGGCCTGCTCGGCTTCGGCGGCGACGCCCGGTCGCGGCGAACCGCGCAGTTCGAAGGATCGGCGGGCAAGCTCATCACCCATCGCCTGCTGGTCGGCGCCGAATATCGCACCAAGCCCGACAATCTCTCGTTCGCGCAGGAGGATGACAGCTATAACTTGTTCGTCGCCTGGGCGATGCACCGCAACCTGTCGCTGACCGCGGCTTATGCCGACCTTGGCGACATCGCGACCATCAAGAAGCAGCGCGGGCTCTTCCTGTCGCTGCAAGGCGGGTTTTGAAAGGCGACCGATGCTCTTCCTGTTACTGATGCTGCAAACTGCCGGCGCGCCCGGACCCGTCGAAGAACCCGTTCCCGCCTATGCACAGGACAATGCAAACGCGGGCGCTCGTCCGTTCGAGGGCGAAGCCATGCTGCGCGCGTTCCACGGCCGCGCAGGGATCGACCGGATCGTCGACGATCTGGTCGATCGCAACATCGCCGATCCCCGGATCAGCGACATCTTCAAGGGCCAGGACGTCGTGCGCCTGCGCCGCACCCTGAAAGAGCAATTCTGCTATATTCTCAACGGCCCCTGCGCCTACAGCGGCCGGACGATGGCGTCTGCGCATGCGGACATGGGGATACAGCGCGCGGACATGGCGGCGCTGGTCGAGAATCTGCAGGAAGCGATGAGCCGGGAGGGCGTTCCGTTCGCGTCGCAGAACCGACTGTTGGCGAAGCTTGCCCCAATGCACCGGACGATCGTGAAGCAGCGAAGTGCCCGGCCGGTGGAGCCGCTGCGGTAGGTGATGGCGGAATTGTTCGCGCCGCGGCTGTGGTGATGCTGCGCGCCGGGGCACGAAGTGCTTGAGGGCGCGCAAAACCCGCGCTCGGTTAAGGCGGCGCGAATGCTGCGCACAGCCGGACGTACGAAAGCTCCGTCTCTGCTGAGAGCGGGTTTTTGTGGTGATGTCAGTTGCGGGGACAGGATTTTACCGGCTGCTGGGCAGCTCTGTCTCAGGTCTGTGACGATTGAGCTGTTGCCGGTCTCATGGATACCCAGTGAGGCTAGATGAGCCTGCTTCTCGATGTCCATGGGACTGAGATAGCCCAGGGTCGAGTGGCGATCGTCGTCGTCAGCGCGAAGGCTGCCGGCGGGTGACAAAGTTCCCGAGCCGCGCCACATCGACGCGCTGACCATCGTGCGTAGCGACCCATAAGGAAAAGACCGATCGTGCTGACCCCCTTCGACGCCGCGGCGATCCTCATCGTGCTTGCCGCAGTGCTCGGCTATTTCAATCATCGCGTCCTGAAGCTGCCCTCTTCGATAGGGCTGACGATCATGGGAGCGGTCGCCTCGCTGCTCGTGGTCGGGATCGATCAGTTGCTGCCGGGCAGTCAGGTCGGCGAGCAGGTGGTCGGCTTCATCGCCGGCATCGACTTCCACACCACGCTGATGGACGGCATGCTGTCGTTCCTGCTGTTCGCAGGCGCGCTGCACGTGAAGTGGGACGACATGCGCCGCGGGCGCTGGCCGATCGTCGTGCTCAGCACCGTTGGCGTCCTGCTCTCGACCTTCGTCATCGGCGGTGGTTTCCACCTGATCGCCGGCTGGCTCGGCCTTGCCGTGCCGCTGATCTGGTGCCTCGTCTTCGGCGCGCTCATCAGCCCGACCGACCCCGTCGCCGTCATGGGCATCCTCGGCCGGGCAGAGGTGTCGCCGACGCTGAAGGCGACGGTGGCGGGCGAAAGCCTGTTCAACGACGGTGTCGGTGTCGTCGTCTTCGCCATCCTGCTCGAAGCCGCGCTTGGCACCGAACCGCTGTCGCTCGGCCACGGCGCGGCGTTGTTCCTTCAGGAAGCCGGCGGGGGCGTGCTCCTCGGATTGGCCGCAGGCTGGATCGGCTATCGCGCGATGCGGTCGATCGACGAATACAATGTCGAGGTGATGATCTCGCTGGCGGTGGTCATGGGCGGCTATGCCCTCGCCGCGCAGCTCCATATCAGCGGTCCCGTGGCAATGGCGGTTGCCGGCCTGCTGATCGGCAACAAGGGCGTCGCCGACGCGATGAGCGACCTCACGCGCGACTATCTGTTGAAGTTCTGGGCGTTGATAGACGACATCCTCAACGCCGTCCTGTTCCTGCTCATCGGGCTTGAGGTCGTGACCATCCCATGGGACCCGCGACTGATCGCATTGGGGCTCGCAGCCGTGCCGCTGGTGCTGCTCGCCCGCGGGATCGCCGTGGTCGCTCCGCTCGCGGTTCTGCGACCGATCCTGTCGCTTGGACGGCTTGCGCCGCTGACGCTCATCTGGGGCGGCCTGCGCGGCGGCATTTCGGTGGCCCTGGCGCTTGGACTGCCGGACGGCCCGGCGCGATCGATCGCGCTGGCCGCCACCTACATCGTCGTGCTGTTCTCCGTCATAGTGCAGGGCGGCACGATAGAGCGTGTACTGACACGCGCCCGGCGTGACGAACCCACGCCATCCGCGTCCTAGGCCGGATCGACCGTCACCGTAGCCAGATCATGCGGCGGCGAGATAGACGAAGCCGGTGAAGTGGACAGTGCGTCGGTCGAGGCGGGTGGCGAGACGACTTGAGACGCGCGAGGCATCGCTCGATCGGGTTGCGGTGCTTGTTGATGCTGGCGTCGTGCGGGAGGGCGACCTGCCGGTTGCGCTTCGGCGGGATCACGGCTGCGGCGTTCCGTGCCAACGATCCGATTCCGTAATGCGTGGCTGTCATGGGCCTTGTCGGCGACGACAGCCTTGGCGCTCTGGCCATCGAGCAGGCCCGGCGCGGAGCCGATGTCGTTGGCCTGCCCCGGCATGATGCAGAACGGCAAGAGCCGCCCGAACGTGTCGGGCGGCGCGTGGATCTTGGTCGTCAATCCGCGTTGGGAACGCCCCGGCGCCTGATCCCAGCCCCCCCCTTTCCGGTCGCTGCCTGTTGGGGGCCGCGAACGATGGTGCTGTCGATCAGCAGATACGGGTTCCCGGTCAACCGTCAGCGTCTCGAAAACGCACTCCCACATACCGCATGAAACCACCATCCGCTCCGCCCGACCACACGGATGCCTGTGAATCAGCCGCCAGCTCATTCGGGAATGCTGAACGACGATCGGTTCTGGCGCGCGACACGGGCACATCAAAAATGACCGCCGCTCTTGACAGACAAATCCATCTGATATCGTATACGTTTACAAACTACTCATCTTCGTGGGATGAAAAAGAGATCGGGAGCAGGGGCATGAACTACCGTTCGATATGGCTCACGTCGGTTGCAGCGGCATCGATGATGTCGGCATCGGCCGCAGAGGCGCAGACGGCCGATGGAGGTACGGGCGCCGAGCAGGACAAGGCGGCCGCGGAGCGTCCGAGTACCGACATCGTCGTCGTGGGACTGCGCGAAAGCCAGAAACGCGCGGTGGATCGCAAACGCAAGGCAAAGCAGGTCGTCGATTCGGTGGTTGCCGAGGATGCGGGCAAATTGCCGGACAACAACGTCATCGAGGCGCTGGCCCGCGTGACCGGCGTGCAGATCAGCCGCAGCCGCGGCGAGGGCACCAACCTGACCATCCGCGGCTTGTCCGACGTGCAGACGACGATCAACGGTAACAACACGAACGAGGGTGAAGGGCGATCCGTCAACCTCGCCGATATTCCCGCCGAGCTTATCAAGGCGGTCGACGTCTACAAGACCCGCTCGCCTGACCAGGTCGAGGGCGGCGTCGGCGGCACCGTCAACATCGAACTGCGCCGGCCGCTTGACCTGAAGCGCGGCACCACCGTCGCTGGCAGCATCCGCGGCGTCTACAGCGACAATCCCAAGAAGGTGAGCCCGTTCGCCAGCCTGTTGCTGGCGCAGCGGATGGATACCGGGATCGGTGAGATCGGCATCCTGGTCAACGGATCCTACCAGAAGAACTATTACCGCGAGACGTTCGTCACGTCGGAGGGGATCGACAATCTCTGTTGTACGAACGTCGCGAACACGCCCTGGAGTCGCCTGCCCGCCGCCTACAAGAATCTCGCCTCTCCCTACCGGGTCAACTACGGGCTGGAGCAGGGGCGGACCGAGAAGAAAGCGCTGAATGCGTCCCTTCAGTGGAAGCCGGACGACCAGTTCGAGTTCGTGCTCGAAGGCGGTTACGTCAGTACACAGAACAACAATCAATATGATGGTCTGTTTCTGGCGATTCGCGAGGGTGCGCTGTCGAACATAACGACGCTGCCAGACGGCAAGACGCTTCTGTCCGCGACCGTCGGCCCGGTGTCGGCAACCGGTCGGATACCCGCGGGCTTCACCTCGCAGGCCTACGATTCGACGTCCGACCTCTACACCACCAACTTCGAAGCGACCTGGCGCGGTGGCATCGCCACCGTCCACGCTTCCGCGCAGTATAGCTGGAGCAACACGAGCCAGTTCAACGTCGAGTTGCTGCCGATTTTGCAAGGCGTCAACTCTGCTACCGTCGATCTCAATTCAAGCCGGTTCGCCGGCGGCGGCCCGTTCGTCACGTTTCCGGGCGTCGACCTCAACACCATCAGCAATTATGTCGTCGATCGCTATCAGGATCGCCGCTACGCCAGCCGGAACAAAGAGTTCGCGTCGCAGCTCGATATCGAGCTCGCGGTCAGCGACACTGGCCTGATCCGTCGACTGAAGACGGGCGTGCGCTTCATGAACCGCCTGCCCGGCAACAGCTACGGGTATCGCGACGGCTATCCACGTCAGACGGTGGTGGTGAACGGCGTGTCGACGCGGGTGCGGACGCCTTTGTCGGCATTCCCTGGAGCCAGCGCGGCCGGGCCAGTTTCGGCCCTGGTGCCGGGCGCCGAGGCCTTGTCCTGGATCCATATCCCAGGTCGCGTGCTGCTCGCCGATCGCGACACGAACCGTCAGTATATCGTGGCCAACGATCCCGCCGACGCTGCCCTCTTCTCGACGCAGGATCCGCCGAGCGATCGTGGTCAGGTGTACACGGCGACGGAGAACAGCTTCGCCTTCTATGGCTTGCTCGACTATGGCTTCAAACTCGGTTTCCCGATCGACGGCGAGATCGGCGCGCGCGTGATCAATACCTTCGGCTTCGCCAGCAGCACCAACTTCGCTTATGGTCCCAATACGAACAATCCGACGATTTCGGCGGGCACCGGCCGTGCCAATTATGTCGACATCCTGCCGACCTTCACGGCCGCGATCCACTTCACCGACAAGCTCCAGCTACGCCTGTCGCGCACCACCAATATCCAGCGCGCAGATTTCTACAGTCTTCGTCCCTCGGCGATCATCGATCAGTTCCGCATTCCCACCTACGTCTATACCGGCAACCCGACGGTCCGCCCGAGTACGTCGATCAAATACGACGCCAGTCTGGAATATTACCTGCCCGACGGCATCATCTCGCTTGCCGGGTTCATCAACAATCAGGACGGACTGCTCTTTTCCTATGCCCGGGCGGCCAATCTCGCGGCCTATGGCATCAACGAGAACGGCTTCATCTCGTCGCTCTACAACGCGGGCAAGGGCAAGAACGTCGGCGTCGAGGCGAATGCGCAAAGCTTCTTCCGTTTTCTGCCCGGCGCGCTGCGCAACTTCGGCCTCGGCCTGAACGGAACCTGGATCCCGACCGCGACCCAGATCTATCCCTATGCCGACGGCACGGGCGACGTTCCCGGCGCCGACCAGGTCTTGGGACTGTCGAAATTTACCGGCAATGCGACGCTCTTCTACGAAACTCCGGTGTTCAGCACGCGGATCAGCTACAATTACCGCTCGCGCTATCGCAACGACGTCAATTTCAACCTGCCGCAATATTCCAGCTTTACCCAGCCGACATCGCGGCTGGACGCGGCCATCAACTTTACGCCGGTCAAGTTCGCGACCGTGTCGCTCGAAGGCACCAACCTGCTGCGCAACAACGACAAAGTCTATTATGGCATCGATCGGCTGCTACCACAGGGGGGGCGCCTGCAACCACGGACCGTGCAGTTAAGTGCGCGCTTCCGCTATTGACCGGACATACCGCGGGCCGGGGGCGCCGACCGCAAGCCGCGGGCACGAGCGAACGATTGAGGTGACGATGACCCGTCATCTCGCCCTCGGTCAAGACGCAGCAGCCGGCGGTCGCCGCGGCGCGCTGGTGGCGGCCATGCTCGCTGCCGGGCGTCGCCGGTTGTTCCCGCGCTTCTTCTACACGCCCCATGTGGATGCGGGGGGCATTCCGGTGTCCGCCTCGCCTAAGGTATCGCCCACCGCGATGCCGGGCGCGCAGCATCGCGGTGCCGATGCTGGCCGCGCGTAGTGAAATCGTGCGACGCAAAACGCCACGCAACGGCCTTGTTGTCGGTGGGCAGCAAGCGCGCGAAAGATCAACTCTCCGGGCTCATTCGATCCAGCTGCTGGGTCAATTACACGATAAGCGGCAAAGGCTATTCCCGCTGCGCCGGCCGGGAGGAGCGTGGCACGCGGCAACCCTGTGCCAGTGCGTAGGGAGCTACTGGAACAGGCTACGTTCGCCGTTCTGCAGCACCATTTGCTGACGGATGAGCACGCATCAGTTCGTCGGAGAGTTCGAGCGGGAGATACGGCGAGTGGCTCATCGCGAAGCCGCTAAGCACGAGGTGGCACAAACCCGCCTGCGTCACATCACCATCAAGCTCGACAATCTGTTCCAGACCTTCTGGGCAACTTGGCCAGCTTGGCGCCACGTACGATCATCGCAAAGCGTGAGGCGTAGAAAAGCCGGCTGGGGGCACGCGGCCTGTCGACGTCGCCTGCAAACGCAGGCGCGACGATCCTGCCGCATCCGACTTGCGCCGCGCGCTTCGTAGATAAAGTGGAGACGCTACGCACCTCGCTGGATGATGCCACGACGCGCACGGAACCGGCCGCGATTCAGTCGCCGCTAATCGAGAACGTGACGATCTAACCCGACGAGGCGGGTGGCGCGGAGGCGGAGGTATCAGCGAAGGTATCGGACTTGATGGCGTTTGCCACAAACGACAACGCCGCCCATGAGGGCG